>JBDSGQ010000082.1:0-7875 GCA_039918915.1 Sphingomicrobium sp. | reverse complement strand
TCCGGTCGAGCATGATCGGAGCCGCCCGCGCGCCCTTTGGAAGGATCAGCACGGTGTACAGCCTTACCCCGTCGCGCATCGGGATCATCGCTTCGCGCCGAACATATTGGAAGTTTGCGCGCTGGGCCTTGAAGGCGGTCGGGCTGATGCTGGCCTGGGGGACCGGAGGGACCTGCACGGGGTGGAATTTGGACGGGATGTCACCGCCTGGCTGGACCGCCGGTGGGGGCGGGGCCGATTGGGCCGCCAGTGGCGTTGCACCCGCCAATGCGGCCAGCGCGGCCAGTGCGGCCAGTGCGGCCACGGCGGCGGCCGGGCCAGGCCACTGACGGCGCCCGTGAAATCCATTGCCCATGGGAATCGAAAACCTCCCTTTCACGCTCCGTGCCACGGGAAGCAGGAGCGCGAAAGGGAGGGCGGCAAGCGGCTGAAACAGGAGGGAAACGGCCGCTTTCCAAATGGACGTGTAATTACGGCATCAGCACCGAATCGACGACGTGGATGACGCCGTTCGACTGCATGACATTGCCCTGGGTGACGTGGGCCATCCCGCCCTTGGCGTCGGTCAGCATGATCGTCCCGCCAACCATCGAGGCATAAAGGGGCTCGCCCTGGACGGTCGTCAGCGTGGCGCGGCCGTTGCCGGCGCGGATCATCGCCATCAGGTCGGCGGCGGTCACTCGGCCGGGGACGACGTGGTAAGTGAGGATGTTGGTCAGCGCGGCCTTGTTGGCCGGCATGACGAGCGTGTCGACGGTTCCGGCGGGAAGCTTGGCAAAGGCGTCATTGGTGGGCGCGAACACCGTGAACGGCCCCGGGCCGGACAGCGTGTCGACCAGGCCGGCGGCCTTGACCGCGGCGACGAGCGTGGTGTGGATCGGCGAATTGACAGCGTTCTGGACGATGTTCTGGGTCGGGTACATCGCTGCTCCACCGACATAGGCGATTTGGGTCGGGGCCATTGCCATGCCGTTGGTCATGCAGCCTGAAAGCGTGAGCGCGGCCGTACCGGCAAGCGCGATTGAGAGAATTTTCATGGGTGAACTCCGGTGATGTGATGGTGAAGCCCAAGCTACGCAGCGGCGCCGCCAGCGGATGCAAAAAAGCGTGGCGAGGTGGAAGTCGCCCGAGCCCGGCCTTGCGCGGAATCGGCGAAACTTTATGCGCGGACGGCGCCTGCGGACGGGTGACGAACGAGGAGATAGAGATGGCGCCCGACAAAGCTTTCGAGACCGCCACGCGCATTGCCGCGGCCGACGACGGATCGAGGTATGACGCCGTCGCGATCTTGCTTCACTGGCTGACGGCGGTGCTGGTCGTGGTCCAGTTCGCGCTGGGCCAGACGTGGGGCTGGTTCGGCCGCCCGGCGCACCATGTGATGGTCGTAACCCACATGTCGTTCGGAATCATCCTGACGGCGGTGATTGTCGCGCGCCTGGCATGGCGGTTCGCGTTCCGGCACAGCGTCAACTCGCTTGAAACGGGCCTGGTCCGGGCGGCGTCGCGCACCGTCCAGGGCCTGCTCTACCTATTGCTGGTGGCGGAAGCGGTGCTCGGTTTCCTGTCGCGGTGGGAAGGCAATGAAGCGATGAGCTTCTTCGGCCTGCAGATCCCGCCGCCGTTTACCGGTGCCGGCCGCGATGTCGCCCACCAGCTTGAAGAGATTCACAATTGGGTCGGCTGGACGATCATCGTCCTGGCGGTCGGCCATGCGCTGGCCGCGCTATACCATCACTTTGTGCTCAAGGGCCGCGTGTTGAAGCGGATGCTGCCGAGCGGGGCGCGCTGAGCGCCATGTGCCAATGTGTGTTTTGGGTGGAAAGCTGACATTGGGACCTCGGAGCGACAGGCGCGCGACAACAGAAAATAGGCTCCGCTAAACGTGAACTGGTGAGCGTTCGCTGCGAGCAGTCGCCTAGTGTGCCAGTGGATCGAAAGCGGTTTTTAGCTGCACGTTTAGCTTCTCGCGAGCACGATCCGTCCGCTTTTCACGGAGCGCCTTTTGGATGTCCGCAGCTTTCATCCTGTACCGTTGAGCAAGCTCGTAATGTATGACCTTCACGTCTGGGAGGGTCGCCGCGCGCGCGTGCTCCATCGAATCCGATTCGCGTCCCAGCCAATAAGCCTTGTCCATGTCGGTGCCTCTCGATCAAGCGGGAGCACAGAGGTGTCTCTCGGTCACAGGATGCTTGAGGACGATCAGGTGATGAGGAGGTCCTACCACGCCCCTTAGTGCGTGGCGAGGTTCAAGCTGACCGACCGCTTGGCATCCGCCCAGCTCGGCTACGGGCGTTTCGATCAATGCTGGCCCAGCGGCCAAAGTGTCTAATGTCCCGTTTGGTCGCGAAAGCAGACATTCCGGCAATGGCAGCAATGGGTGGAAAGCGGACGTTAGCTTAGAGAGGTAATTGTCGTCTGCGCAGCCATCGGGCGGAGAGGTAAAGACACAAGCTTGTCAGCGCGCAATAGGCCGCAAATGGCAAGGTCATCTCTCGCCTAAGGGTGAACCAATGTAGAGCGAATGCCAATGACACCGCTGAAACCAAAAAGGCACTGACCACCGAGCCCCTAAGTAGCATTCTCGCGCGCTGCTCGGTCATAGCTGTCATCTCTGGGCTCCAAGGCGATAGTATCCGCAGTCTGCGCGTAGCCGGAAGTGTCTGCAATGGGTCGAAAGCGGCCACTGACAAGGCGCGCCCGCTCTTATTGAACGAACTGGAGGAAGGTGGCGCCGGGGGCCAGGTTCTGCGTGATGTGGCCACGGCACGGCGCGGCATCTTCGAGGTGCACGATGTCGCCGGGACCGATCGTCCGCGAATCGCCGTCGGTCGAACGGATCACCATCTTGCCCGCCAAGACCGTAATCCATTGCACGACCGGGGTGGGATGGGTCTTGCCCGATAGGACATCGGCCGCGCCCCAATGCTGTTCAAAACCGCCGAACACGACTTTGTGGGCTGGGCCGCCGCCGCCGATGAAAATCGGCGAGGCGGGGGGCGCGAAATTGATCTGGGCAAGCGCCGAAGATGTGGTTTCGAAATGGCTGTGGTTGTCGGGCGTGCAATAAAGCCTGGTCCATTTCACTTGCGACGCATCGGTTGAGATCGCGGTCATGGCCGCGTCGGCGGCGCCAGTCGGAGCGATGGCGATGGCGCCCCGTGGAGCGGCGGTCGCGCAGGCGGTCAAGGCGAGCAACGGCACGAACATCAACTGGCGCATGGCTGAATCCCTTCAAACAGGTGGCCGCCTTGCTAGCAGCCGCGCCGCGCCGTTCAACCGCGATCAGCGAGCGGGTTCGGGCTGCGCTCGGCAGCTCAGCTTACGCGGCGATGTCGTAGGGGACGATTCCGCCGGAGAGGTAGAGGTTGCGGGCCTTGGTGCGCGACAGCTTGCCCGAGCTGGTGCGGGGCAGGGTGCGCGGCGGGACCAGTTCGACCACTGGCGTGATGCCGGTGATGGCGCGCACCCGCTCGCGGATTTCGTCGCGCAGCCTGCCGCGCTCGGCATTGTCGGAGATGCGGCAGTGGACCAGCACCGCGGGCGTTTCCTCGCCCGACGGGCCGGTGATTGCGAAGGCGGCGATGTCACCCGACTTGAAGCCCGGCAGCTGTTCGACCGCCCATTCGATATCCTGCGGCCAATGGTTGCGGCCGTTGATGATGATCATGTCCTTGGCGCGGCCGACGATGAACACATAGCCGGCAGACAAATAGCCCATGTCGCCGGTGTCGAGCCAACCGTCGATCATGCACGCGCTGGTCGATTCCTCGTCGCGGAAATAGCCGACCATGACGCTTGCGCCGCGAACGAACACCTTGCCGATCCCGCGGTCGGGCAGAAGCGCGCCGTCGGGGCCGCGAATTTCGACGTCCATGCCTTGCACCGGCTTGCCGCAATTGACGATCGCGCGGTAGCGGCGCGGCCGGCTGCCGGCATCGTCGGCGCAACCGGACAATTCGCTTTCCTCCACCAGTTCGAGGCGGATGCCTTCGCCCGGCGGCATCAGCGACACCGCCAGCGTGGCTTCGGCGAGGCCGTAGCTGGGGCAGAAGGCGCTGGCGCGAAAGCCCGACTTGGCGAAGGCATCGACGAAGCCCTGCATGACGTCGGGGCGGATCATGTCGGCGCCGTTGCCCGCGATCCGCCAGCGCGACAAATCGAAGCGCTCCTCCGCCCGGGTCTGCGAGCTGAGGCGGCGCGAGCAGATGTCGTAACCGAAGGTCGGCGAATAGCTGACCGAGCTGCCCGGGTTGCGAGTGATCATGTCGAGCCACGCCAGCGGGCGGCGGGCGAAATCCTCGGTCTTCAGATAATCGACCGACATTTGCAGCGACAAGGGCGACAGGAAGCAGCCGACCAGGCCCATGTCATGATACCACGGGAGCCACGAAATGCAGCGGTCGGAGTGTTCGACGCCAAGGCCGACGGCATGGGCCGTGAGATTGTCGAGCAGTGCTCGGTGCGTGACCACGACGCCGTGCGGAAACCGCGTCGAGCCGCTGGAATATTGGAGATAGGCGATGTCGTCCGGCTGCGCTTCGGGCAGAGCGGCGGGCGCGGAATCGACTGCCGACAATGAATCCCACCCGCGCGAAGCAACCCCGGCAAGTTCAGCCGCGGCGTTGCAGAAATCCACGAATTCGGGCGGATAGATCATGATTTTGGGATCGCAGCTGTGGAGCTGGACCACGAGCTGTTCGACATAGGCTTCGCGGCCGCCAAAGCTGGTTGGGAGCGGCAACGGCACCGGCCACGCGCCGGCATAGACCGCGCCGAAAAAGCAGGCCGCGAATTCGGGACCGGTTTCGGCGACCAGCGCGATGCGGTCGCCGGGCTCAATGCCGAGCGCAACGAAGCGGGACGCGTGGGCCAAAGCGTCGGCGCGCAGTTCCGCATAGGTATAGGCCTGGGTCAGCGTTCCGCGGGCATCGTGGAAATTGAGCCCGCGCGCGCCCTTGGCGGCGTAATCGAGCGTTTCGCCAAGCGTGGCGAATTCGCCAAAGCGCCGGGGAAGCGAGTCGATGGTGGGCGTTGCGCCCGGAGGAGCAAGTCCCGCGGCAGTCGAGGCGTTGCGTTCCAGCACGCCGTCCTTCCCTGGTTGTTCGTCCGATCACGGCCGCGCGGTTGCACAGCACCTTTGTGATGGGCGGCGAGTGTGGCACAAAAACGGCATGAAGCCATCTCGCGGGTCACGGCGGCCGCGTCCGCCACTTGACGACGCCCAGCTGCGCGACCTTGGGCTGAGCTATGTTGGCCGGTTCGCGACCAGCCGGGCGAAATTGCGCGATTATCTGCGGCGCAAGATCCGCGAGCGCGGCTGGAGCGGGGCCGAGCAGCCCGATCTCGAGGCACTGGCCGATCGCTTTGCCGCCAGCGGCTATGTCGACGACAGCGCGTTCGCGCTGGGCAAGGCGCGGTCGCTGGCTTCGCGCGGCTACGGCAAGCAACGGCTGATGGGCCAGTTGCGGGCAGCGGGGATCGAGGAAGATCATGGCGCCGCGGCGCGCGATCATGCCGACGACCAGGCGGTGACCGCCGCCGTCCGCTTTGCCGAACGCAAGCGGATTGGACCGTTCGGGCGCGGCCCGGCCGACCGCAAGGACCAGGAAAAGGCGATCGCGGCGATGGTTCGGGCGGGCCACGGCTTCGCGTTGGCGCGGGCGATCGGGTCACTGCCGCCGGGCGCTCCGATCGACCCCGAGGCACTGGCCGAAGTGCGCTGACGGTTCTTAATAAAGTCGGTTTGCCGACAGACGGCCAGATGTTAATAAGAGCCATGGTGCGTGCATCCGGAACCCAGGCGCTGGCCCCGACTCAGCCAGAAATCGAGCCCGAGGAGTATATCGTCGAGGATGGGCTGCCCGCGATCACCGGGACAGTGAAGTGGTTCGACGCAACCCGCGGCTTCGGCTTTCTGACCAGCGACGAAATCGAAGGCGACATCCTGATCCACTTCAGCGTGCTTCGCGACCACGGGCGGCGAAGCGTTCCCGAAGGCGCGACGATCGAATGTATCGCGGTTCGGCTGGAACGCGGGCTGCAGGCGAAGAAGGTGCTGTCGATCGATCTGTCATCGGCCTTGCCGCAGCAGCCGCGCTCGTCCATTTCCACTGAACAGCGAGCGGATCGCACGTCGCTTGCCGATGCGGCCGGCGAGTTCGAGCCGGTGGAGGTCAAATGGTTCAATCGCGTTCGGGGCTATGGGTTTGTGCAACGGGTTGGCGAAACCGCCGGCGAGGACGTGTTCGTGCACATGGAAACGGTGCGCAGCGCGCATTTGCCCGAGCTCCAGCCGGGGCAGCGGCTGAAAGCGCGGATCGCGCCGAGCGGCAAGGGCCTGACGGCGGTCGAGCTGTATTTCGGCGATTCGCCGGACTGACCGCGGGATTGGCGGCGCTGGCCGCGTGCAGCCCGCAGGCGCCGGCGCAAAATGCTTCCATCGAACCGGCGGCCGATCCGGGCGCCCAGTCGGGACTTCCCCAAGTGGTAATCACGATTCAATCCGCCCGCGGGCCGCGCACGTTTGACGCGCAGCTTGCAGCGACGCCACAGCAGCAGCAAACCGGCCTGATGTTCCGCCGTTCGCTGGCGCCGAACGAAGGCATGCTGTTCCCTTACAGCCCGGCGCAGGATGTCGCGTTCTGGATGCACAACACCCTGATCCCGCTCGACATGATCTTCATCCGCAGCGACGGCACGATCGCCCGGATAGCGACCGCCAAGCCGCTTGACGATACCCCGGTGCCGTCGGGCGAACCGGTTGCTTCGGTCCTTGAAATCCGCGGCGGGCGCGCCGCCGAGCTGGGGATCGAAGCCGGCGACCGGGCGACCTGGCCGCCGCTTCCGATCGCTGTCCCCTAGGCTGCTTGCGCTCGGCGCGCGGAGGCGGCAGAGGCGGCACCGATGGGTTTCTGGTCGAAAACATTCACCTGGTGGAACGGCGCGACGCTGGGCACCGCGCTGTTCACCCGGCGCTTCGGCAACGAAGTCGGCCGCGACGCCGAGGGCAATGTCTATTTTGCCGACAAGAAACGGCCCGACCGCCGCTGGGTGATCTATAACGGCAGCAATGACGGCAGCCGGGTTCCGCCCGACTGGCAGCTGTGGCTTCGCGGAACGATCGGCGAAGTCCCGGGCAAGGAGTTGCCGCCGGTGCGCAAGTTTCAGCAGAAGCCGACGGCCAATCTGACGGGTACGATGGCGCGGTTCCGCCCCGATGGAGCGCTTGGCAGCGGCCGGATCCGGCCCGCATCGACCGGCGACTACGAGCCGTGGATCCCCGAATAGCCGTGCGCTTCGCAGCAGCAGCAGCAGTGGCGGCCGCGCTGATGCTCGGCGCCTGCAATCGCGGCCCGCACAAGCCCGAACAGCGCCCGTCGGCCTCTCCGCGCGCCGTCGCTCCGCAACGGCCCGCAGCGCCTGGCCAAGCGGTGACTCCGATGGCCGACCGCGTCGCCGTCCTGGGCATTCTCAACAAGCGCAACGGCATTGTGAAAGAGGTGGCGCTGCGTCCCGGCCAATCGGCGCGCTGGAAGGATTTGCTGGTCCGGCTGCGCGCTTGCGAAACGACCGCTCCGTGGGAAGACGAAAAGCTGACCGGGGCGTTCGTCCAGGTCGATGTCCAGCGCAGCGACCAGAAGTTGAGCCGGGTGTTTTCGGGCTGGCTGTACAAGGAATCGCCGTCGTTGAACGTGGTCGAGCATCCGATTTACGATGTCTGGCCCAAAAGCTGCGCGATGACGTTCCCCGCCGGCCCGCCGGCTCCGGGTGCGCCACCGGGGGCAAGCAACCGATCGAGCGCAGCAAAGTCGGGTGGGGCGTCGCCTCGCGGCCCGGCGCCCCGGACCGCCGCGAGCGCTGGTCCGCCAACGACCC
>JBDSGQ010000081.1:0-12496 GCA_039918915.1 Sphingomicrobium sp. | reverse complement strand
GCGCAAGCCGAACCCGCTTGGTCGCCTTTCTGCCCGCTTGGTGTCCATTCCTGTCCTCGACCTTTTTTGTGGTGACCCCGACTGGATTCGAACCAGCGACCTACGGATTAGGAATCCGGCGCTCTATCCTGCTGAGCTACGGGGCCAGGCGCCCGACGAATAGAGGCGGAGCGCCGCCCGATCAATTCGCCACCGGGTCGGGGATCGGGCGGCGATGATCAAGCGCCGGAATTCGCGAACGCACCTCGGCGATCCGCGCCAGATCGATGTCGGCGAATCCGACGCTGGTCCCCTCGCCCATGTCGAGCACCACCTCGCCCCACGGGTCAGCCACCAACGAGTGGCCGAACGTCTCGCGCCCGTCCTCATGACATCCCGACTGGGCGGCGGCGACCACGAACAGGCCGGCTTCGATCGCCCGCGCGCGCAACAGTACGTGCCAGTGCGCTGTTCCGGTTGGAACCGTGAAGGCGGCGGGAACGGCGATCACGTCAGCGCCGGCCTCCGCCAGCCGGGCAAACAGCGCCGGGAAGCGCAAATCGTAGCAGATGGTCAGCCCCAGCTTGCCGACCGGCGTGCCGTCCACCAGCGCGACGCTGGTGCCTGGCGAATAAGTATTCGATTCACGCCAGCTTTCGCCGGTCGGCAAATCGACATCGAACAGATGGATTTTGTCATATCGCCCGCGAATCGCGCCTTCGGCGTCGATGACGAAGCCGCGATTGGCGACCTTGCCCCCGTCGACCAGCACGCCGAGCGAGCCGAGGTGGAGCCATATCCGGTGTTTCAGCGCGGCCTCGCGGCAGGCAGCAAGTACCGGATCGTCCGGTTCGGGGTACAGATTGCCGCGCGCGCGCGCCGCGTCGCGGTCGAGCAATCCCGACATTTCCGGCGTGAACAGCATTTGTGCGCCACCTTCCGCAGCGGCGGCGATCGCATCGGCCAGCGCCCTGCTGTTGGCGGCGGGATCGATCCCGCTATTGGCCTGAAAAAGGGCGACCCGGGGCATGCTCAGGCGGCGATCAGGGCGTCGAGACCGCCTTCGCGATCCATCGCCAGCAAATCATCGCAGCCGCCGACATGCTGATTGCCGATGAAGATTTGGGGAACGGTCGAGCGGCCGCCAGCGCGCGCAATCATTGCATCGCGAATTTCGCCGCCGCTATCCACGCTGATCTCACGGTAGGCGATGCCCTTGGCATCGAGGAGCATCTTCGCGCGCCAGCAATAAGAGCAAAAGGTCTTGGTGTAGATTTCAACGGTCGGCACTGATCACTCCTGCTGCGGCGTATCTGGTCACGATTATCAACGCATCAACTGCGCTGGACGAACCACGCGTGCCCAGCTGATCAGCTCGACCCGAGACGCACCGGCCCGTTGCAGCGTTCGGGCGCAAGCTTCGGCGGTGCTTCCGGTGGTCAGCACGTCGTCGACAAGGATCACCGTCCGGCCAGCGAACGCCGCTTTGTCGGTCACTCGAAAGGCGCCGGCCACCGCCTTGCGCCGCTGAATCGCGCTCATGCCCTTGAGCGGCGGAGTGCGGCGCGTGCGTTTCAGGCTGGCCGGATCCACGGCGATGCCCAGCCGCCGTGAAAGCTCGCGAGCGACGAGCACCGACTGATTGAAGCCCCGACCCCACAGGCGGCTGCGGTGGAGTGGCACTGGCACCAGCACCAGCGCCGCACCGTCCGACTGCGCAACCAGCGGCGCCATGTAGCGCGCCATGGTCCGCGCAACCGCGACTTTGCGCCCGTATTTGAGCCGGATCGCCAGGCCACGCGCGATATCGCCATAAGCGACGGCGGCGCGGATCCGGGCGATCCGCGGCGGCTTGGCCAGGCACCGCGCGCACATTGCCGAATCCGTCGCTTGCAACGGTATTCCGCAACTTGCGCAACCGGATTCCCCGAGGAATTCAAGCGCAGTCCAGCAATCGGCGCAAAATCCGTGAAGGTCGGCAACGATCGTGCCGCACCCCGGACAGCGCGGGGGAAGCGCGAAATCGAGCACCATTCGCCCGGCTGTTTGAAGGCGCCGCAACATCACCGGCCGCTTGTCGCCCGCCGCGCCGCGTCGCACAAGCGCCGCCGTGACCATATTGTTCGACATGAAAGCGCGCGCGCTGCGCCGGATGCGGGCACGGCGGAGCGGCCCGGAGCTATTTCTGTTCGAACGCGCGTTTGGCGATTGTCTCGACCGCATTGCGACTTTCGAACGGAGCTTTGAGCGGGCGTTGCTGATTGGCTGGGCGGACGCGGCATGGTCGTCGCGGCTCGGGAAGGTGGCCAAGTCCGTCGAGATCATGGCCGATGACGTGCACGAAGATGCGTGGCAGCCGCCCGCCGGCGCTTACGACCTGGTCGTCGCGGTTGGCACCCTGGATACGGTGAACGAGCTGCCGCTGGCGTTTTCGCTGCTCCGTCACGCGATGCAGCCTGGCGGATTGTTCATCGGCACGCTTTCGGGGGGCAACACCCTGCCCCGCCTGCGCGCAGCAATGCTCGCCGCCGACGCCGTCGCCGGAGGCGCCGCACCCCACGTCCATCCCCGGATCGAGCCGGCAGCCCTGGCTCCACTGCTCGAACAAGCAGGATTCGAGCGGGTCGTGGTGGACGTCGATCGAGTGGCGGTGTCGTACCGAACGCTCGACCACCTGGTCCGCGACCTGCGCGGCATGGGCGCTTCCAACATATTGGGTGATCGCCCACGCTACGTCGGCCGGCCTGGTCGAAACGCCGCAACAGCGGCCTTCGCGGCTGCTGGCGACGGCGAGCGGACCGTGGAAACGTTCGATCTGTTGCACTTCGCCGCGTGGGGCGGGGACGTGGTGAAGACGCGTTAACTCTGCCGGGGTAAGACTTATTAACCCCGCAACGGATAAATCTGCCCCGTGGACGTGGACCAGAGGAGGGTGGCTTGAACGCTATCCGTCATGCATTGCGCACGCTTGGCGCCGACCGGCGCGGGGCGACTGCGATTGAATATGGGTTGATTTGCGGGCTGATCGTGGTCGTGATGATCGCCGGCCTGAAAACGCTCGCGAGCGGTTCCGGCAGTATGTGGGGCAGGATTCTGACCAACGTATCTGGCGTTATGTAGCCCGAGAGCGCGGTAGCGTGCGATTACCGTAAACTACGATTTTCACTTTCTCGCCAGGCCGCAACACGCTGCCGGGCTGAAGTCCGTTAAGCGCCAGGAAGCGATCGACCTTGAGGTCGCGATAGACCATATGGCTGGCCAGCGATTGCACCGTGTCGCCTGGCCGAACCGTTTCGACATGGATAATTCGCGGACGGATGGCGGCTGCTTCCTGTGCCGAAATCCGGCGTAGCGAATTCACCATCGATGCAAACGGTCCAAGCCCGCTTCCGCCCGGCGTCAGCATGATGAAATGATAAACCCGCTGCGAATCCCATTGATAGGCGACGACGCTGGCGTCGATGGGACCCGATTGGGAATTGTAGCGCGCGGTCGTCACCGTCGCCGGCATGCCATTGATCGAGACTCGCTGTGACGGCCCCGTCATTAGCTGGAACTGGCCGCGGGTAAGGTCCCGGTAGACCAGCTGCGTATAATCCTCGAGCGAGCCCGCGAACCTGCCGCCGCCAAACTGTGCGCGACCCGCCGAACCCGAAACGCCGACGGCGGTCGTGCCGTTGGACATCAGGTAACCCGTCGGCACCGTAAATTTGATGCGCAGGTCGGGATGGGTGAAGGTTGGTCCGTCGATGATGCCCTGGGCAGGATCGTCGTCGACAAACACGCCTTCGAGCTGGTTCAGGTAAAGGTCGCGGTTGCGAACGCCATCGCCCAGCCGGCCGGTCGCCCGCGCTTCCTGCAGCGCGCGCTGCATGCGGTTTTCGCTCAAGGGATGAGTCCGGGCCCATTCGGGCGTCTGGCGGTTGCTGCGGCCCTGCACTCGCGCTTCCATCGCGGTGGCGCGCGATAGCGCCGCGAGGATTCCCGCGGCACCCGCGGGATCGTAGCCCGCGGCCATGATGTAATGCAGGCCAAGCGTATCGGCCTGATATTCCTGCTCCCGCGAGAAGCTCAGCGTATCGAGCTGGGCGCGCTGGGCAATGACATTGCCAAGCACCGATTGACCGAGGACGGCGCCAACGATTTGGCCGAACACGCCATAGGGATTGCGCCGCGCATAGGCTTCGCGGATCCGCGCATGATTGGCGGCGACATGACCGATTTCGTGCGCCAGCGCGAACGCCAGTTCGGATTCGTCGTTCATGATCGCAAGCAGCTGACGAGTAACGTAAATGTAGCCGCCCGGAACCGAAAAGGCATTTTCGACCGGAGAATTGAGAGTCGTGAAATGGAGCTGCTGTGCGGGCTGGGCAAGGCCGGAATAGGCACCGACGCGGCGGCCGATCAAATCGACATAAGCGGCGCGTGGCCCGGTCTCGGCACCGCCGAATTCCTGCACCATCGCAGCATGCTGCCGCTGGGCGTTCGCAACGTCCTGCGGGTTGAGATACCGGCCCTGCTGTGCCGCCGCGGGCGTAATTGCCAGCGCGGCGACGGCGAGCCACAGAAAGCTTCTGCGCATCAATCGTCCTCCGTAATCCGCGCACCTAAGTCCGGGCTCGTTGAACGGGAAATGACTAAGCGAAGTTCCCCTTAGCCAATCGCGAGGTACTTGGCGCGGCGCTGGGCGCGAAGCTCCGCCGGACCCAGTTTCGCGCAGCCGTCGAGTTCTTCGATCAGGGCGCCCTTGAGCGAGCCAATGGCTGCGCCGGGATCGCGCTGGGCGCCGCCGAGCGGTTCGGCGATGACCCGGTCGACCACGCCCAGGCCCTGGAGGTCGGCGGCGGTGATCTTCATCGCATCGGCGGCATCCCCGGCCCGGTCGCCGGTCCGCCACAGGATCGAGGCGCAACCTTCGGGCGAAATCACCGAGTAGATTGCGTTTTCAAACATCAGCACCCGGTTCGCAGCAGCGATCGCGACCGCGCCGCCGGAACCGCCTTCGCCAACAATGGCGGCGATCATCGGCACTTGAAGTTGAAGGCACGCCTCGGTCGAGCGCGCGATCGCTTCGGCCTGGCCGCGCTCCTCCGCCTGAACTCCGGGAAAGGCGCCCGGGGTATCGACCAGGCTGACCACCGGGATCCCGAATTCGTCGGCAAGCTTCATCAGCCGAATCGCCTTGCGGTAGCCTTCGGGCTTGGCCATCCCGAAATTGTGCTTCAGCCGCGATGCGGTGTCGTCACCCTTTTCGTGGCCGATCAGAAGCACCCGGCGCCCATCGATGCGCGCCAGGCCGCCAACGATCGCCGGGTCGTCGCCGAATGCGCGGTCGCCCGCCAGCGGCAGGAAATCATCCGCGATCCCGGCGACATAATCTTTGAAATGCGGCCGTTCGGAATGGCGCGCGACCTGCGCCTTCTGCCACGGTGTCAGCCTGGCATAGGTTTCACGCAGCAGCTTCGCGGTCTTGGCCTCGAGCCGAGTCACTTCGGCATCGATGTCGACGGCGCCGTTGCTGGCCGTTTCGCGCAGCGCGGCAATGCGCTCGTCGAGCTCGGCAATCGGCTTTTCAAAATCGAGGTAGGTCTGCATTGGCCGCGCGGCCTAGGCCGAAGCAGCGGCCAAGGTCAACGCGTCCGGGTCGCCAGCGGATGGCGGGCGTTGACCAATTCGACCAGCCGGGCGCTGTCGACGTGGGTGTAAATCTGGGTGGTGGCGATGTCGGCGTGGCCAAGCAGCGTCTGCAGCACGCGAAGGTCAGCGCCACCCGACAGCAGATGCGTTGCGAAGGCGTGGCGGAGAACGTGCGGGCTGACCCGTTCGGGAGCGATCCCGGCGTCGGCGGCAAGTTGGCGGACGATCTGGAACAGCCGCACTCGGCTGAGGTGCGACTTGCCGCTGGGGAATAGCCACAACGTGCCGCCGGGAGCCTGCGTGAGCCACGCCGCGACGGCGGCCTGGGCCCGGGTCGAAATGGGGACCAGCCGTTCCTTGTCGCCTTTGCCGCGCACCATCAGGAATGGCTGCCCGGGCCTGACTGACCCTCGCGGCAGGCCGACCAGTTCGCTGGCCCGAAGCCCCGACCCGTAGAGCAGTTCGAGAAGCGCGAGATTGCGCAGCGCTCCGGGTTCATCGCTGGCCCCGCGCGCCTCGGCGGCTTCGAACATGCGCTGCACTTCATGCTCGTCGAGAATCCGCGGCAGCGGGCGTTCGAACCGCGGCCGCGGCAGCGCTTCGGAAGGATCGTCGGGCCGCAGCCCATCGTCGACCAGGAACCCGAAAAAGCGGCGCAGCGCGGCCGACCGCCGCGCCACCGTCGCCGGGGCCAGGTCAGCCCAGGCGGCACCGAGCCGCGATAGCGCATCCGCCGATGCACTAGCCAGCGGGCCCGCGGCCTCGGCACCGCGTTCGAGATCGTTGCGATAGGCCGACAGCGTGTGTTTCGACGCCCCGAATTCAGCCGCCATCATGTCCAGGAACCGGTCGACCAGGGCCCGGTCGTCCGGGGTCACGTCCGCGACAGGGCCTCGGCGGCGATCATCCGTGCGGTGAAATCCTGCCCGGTCAGGTGAAGCGCGGCGATCGCGTGATAAACATGCGATGCCGGAAGCTGGTCGACGCTGGTCGTCTGGAATCCAGTCCCGGTCAGGACCAGCACCGTTCCAGGCTGCCGGCGCGCCGCGGCGGCATCGATGATCCGGGTCCAGCGCGTCGTCCGGCCAAGCCCGAACCCGTAGCGGCGATTGAGCGAATTGGCGGAGTCCTGCGTAATCCGGCCGAGCCCCGCCAGCCCCGCGACCAGCAAGGCGCTGCGGACCTGGCCCGGACTTTTGTCGCGGCGAATGAACGACGCCACCCGCCCCGATCCGATTTCGGCGATATTGGGACCGGCCAGCGCAAGCATTGCCCAACAGCGGTCGGCCTGCGCCGAATCCATCCGGTTGACCGCTGGAATCCAGCGCGCCGCGGCCTCGTCATAACCCCCGGCAAGCATCGCCGAAATCAGTTCCGGAGCATCGGCGGCAAGCGCCGGGTCGGGGACGATCAAAGTTGCCGCGCGCGCCGCCAGCGCCCGTGCGCCTTCCTTGCCCAGCGGGCCTTTGCCAAAGGCCAGCAACCTGCGCACCGACGCCAGTCGAGTCGCCTGATCCTTGGCGACATAGGCCTGGCGCAATTGCCATGCATCGCTCGACGGAAGCGCATCGGGATCGGTCGAATCGTAAATCGACGAATAGAGATCGACCATGGTTTGCGACGAAAACACGCCCAGACCGGCGGCGATGAACGCCGACGGCAAGCGCTGCTGCGCAGTCAGCATCGGCGCTCTCGCCTGGAACGCGCGAAGCTGCGGCGATGCTGCGTTGATCAACCGGTCTGGCGGCAACAGCCCGGTCGCGCTGGCTAGCCCGAACCGCCACGCGGTAAGCGATTCCACCGGTTCCCATTCGACGGTCACCGAACGGGTGTTGGCCGCGGCTCCGACCAGTTTTTCGGCAAGCACCAGGTCAATGCCGCCAATCCGGCCATAACGCCGCGCACGGTCGATCTGGGCCGAGGCCGATTCAGGTTCCCCGGCAAGCGCGGCGCACATCGCCTGCACCAGCTGGACGATGTTCTTGTCGTAGCGCCGGATGCCAGGCTCCAGCGGGCACAGCGCCGGCGCGTCGGCGGTGGCGAGAGCGGTTTGAACGCCAACCTGAACCAGCTTGGGCGTTGCCTGGTCGGTGTCCACGCCGGCAATCAGCATCCGCGCGGCGTCGGCCTCACCCATGCGCAGCAACAGCCAAGCCCGCTCCGCGACCCAGTCGACCGGATTGACCTGGGTCGGCGCCTGGATCCGCGCCAACAGCGCGTCGCGCAGCGCAATATGCGCCCAACGCGATGCCAGCGGCACATCCATCCGCCGCATCAGGGTCGACAGGAACGCCCCGCTGCTCGATCCGAAGGCATCCGCGCCAATACCGATGTCGGCGGGGTCGAGGCTGCCGACGATGGCCGGATCGCGGCGCGACCAGCCCGGATATTCGACTGGCGGCGCCGAGGGGCGCAAACTGGCTGCCGCCACTTCCTGCACCGCGCTGTCGTCCGCCGGCCCGCTCGATCGCGACGGCGTGGCGGCGGATGGCGCCGCAGCCGCGGGTTGCGGGGCCGCGGCTCCGATTCCGCCATTGGGATATTGGTTGGCCGGAGCCGGCGCGGGCTGGGGCTGGACGGACTGCTGGGCAAGCGCCGGCAGGGCGATTGCAACCGCCGCCGCCGAAGCCACGATGAGTGCTTTAACGGGCATTGCCCCCCTGCGGCACCGCGACCTCGATCTGGTGAGTCGGCTGCTGATTTGGCATCCGTGAAAGGAGGATCAGCCCGCCGATCAGGAAGGCAACGACGATGATGACAGGTACAATCCGCGACATGGCGGCGCTTTTGCCGAGCGCGAAAGCCGCTGTATAGCCCCTTCCCGTGACGGAACTGGGGAAGCGCCTCGACCGACCGGTCGTGCTGGTCGGGCTGATGGGGGTCGGAAAATCGACGGTCGGACGGCGGCTTGCGCGCCGGCTGGGGCTGACGTTCGTCGATAGCGACGCGGCGATCGAAGATACCGTCGGCTATCCCGCGGGCGAGTTATTCGAACGTTTTGGCGAACAGGATTACCGCGACGGCGAACGGCGCCTGGTGGCCCGGCTGATCGACGGCCAGGTGCGGGTGATCGCCACCGGCGGCGGAGTGTTCGTCGAACCATCCACGCGCGCCATGCTCAATCAACGTGGCATCACCGTCTGGCTGGACGCTCCGATCGACGTGCTTGCCGAACGGACGGCGCGGCGAGATACCCGGCCGCTGCTGAAAACCAGCGATCCGCGTGAAACGCTCGCGCGCCTCGCGCAGGTCGAGCGCCTGGCCTACGCCGAAGCCCACATCCACGTGAAAAGCGGCAGTGGCGCCCACAATGACGTGGTCGATGAAATCGTCCGCGCCCTCGAGGCCTTTCTGCCGCCAGCCTAGCCGGCCGGTTCGGGCTCGCCGTCGGGCAGCGATCGATCCTCGGCGAATGCCCGGTCCCACCCCGCCTTGATATCGCCGGTGGCGCTTTGCCGCTCCAGCCGTTCGCAATCACGCATCCGATATTCCCGGTCGACGCGATTGATTTCAAAGTCGTCGATTCCGCTCGCTTTCAGTGCCGCTCGGCCCATTGCGACCGCGCTTTCGAACAGCTCACGCTCGGCAAAGGCGATATCGAGGCCGTTGAGGTCGATCAGGTGCAGCCGGTCATAGGCGCGGATCATCACCGCCGCCTGGGGAAAGGCGCGCAGGATCGCTCCGACCGCCTCGCGGCCCATCGCGCCATCGCCATTGTCGTTGCAAAGCGCGATGACCCGCGCGCTGTCGGCGCCCGCCTGCCGCAGCAAATCCAGGCGAAGGCCGTCGCCGTAATAGACCTTGGTCCCGAACTCGCCGGCCAATTCGATCTGCTCGGCCTTTTTGTCGATGATGGTGACGCCGATCCGCTTGGCCATCATCATTTGCCCGACCGTCTGGCCGAACCGGCCATAGCCAACGATAATGGCACTGGTCGGCGGTGAATATTCGGGGCCGTCGAGACCTTCGCCGCCGCGCTGCTCGCGCGATTGCAGCCAATCGACGAGCCGCATCAAAAACGGTGTCGACGCCATCGACAGAGTCACGACCGCGCCGAACAATGATGCCGTCTCCGGCCGAATGAGCCGGGCGGCCGTTGCCTGGCCGAACAGCACGAAGCCGAATTCGCCCGCCTGACTGAGCAACAGGCCAAGCCGGATGCTTCGCGCCCAGCCGTTGCCAAAGCCGCGGGCAAGGCCGGCAATCAGCAGCGACTTGATGACGATCACGGCCGCCGCCACTCCGACGATGAGCAACGGCCGTTCGATAATCAGGCGAAGGTCGAGCAGCATTCCGACCGACAGGAAGAACAGGCCAAGCAGGATCGAACGGAACGGTTCGACGTCGCTTTCCAGTTCGTGCCGATAGGGCGATTCGGCGAGCATCACGCCGGCCACGAAAGCGCCCAGCGGCACCGACAGGTGAAGCGAATGCATCACCGCGGCCGAACCGATAACGGTGAACAGGCCGGCAACGACGAACAGCTCGCGCTCGCCCAGCCGCCCGACCAGCCGGAACAGCGGATTGAGGATCAACCGGCCGACAATCACCAGCACGACGACCGCCGCCAGGGTATAAAGCGCGAGCGCCCAGCCGACCGGCGCGCCGGGATCGGGCGCGACTCGCGCCATCGCCGCAATGATCGTGATCATCGGCACAATGGCGAGATCCTGGAACAGCAGGACGGAGAATGCGCGTTCGCCTTCGGGCGTGTTGAGTTCATTGTCGGAGCGAAGCATCGGCAGCACCTGCGCCGTCGATGACAGGCCAAGCGGCAAACCGATCGCCACCGCCGCGTCGAGGGGCATTCCGACCGCCAGGTACAACAGCAGAGTGATCGCCAGGCCGCACAGCACGACCTGCGCCAGGCCAAGCCCGAAAATATCCTTGCGCAAGCGCCACAGCCGGCTCGGCTGAAGTTCAAGACCGACGATGAACAGCAGTAGCGCAATGCCGATGTCGGTAATGCTGAGCATCTGCCCGGGATCGCGCACCAGCCCCAGGACCTGCGGGCCGATCAATGCGCCGCCGACGATATACCCCAGCGTCGCGCCCAGCTTCAGCCGCCGGAACAGGGTGACGAACACCAATGCCGCGCCAAGCATCACGGCGCCGCTTTCGAGGATCGCGGTGGTCGCTTGCGCGGCTTCGGCCGGGCTGGTGGTCACGACGCGTCGTCCATCGCTGCAAGAAGCGCCCGGAACGGCAGCAGGATCGCGGCATGGCGTGAAGTTCGCGATCGCGCCGGCGCCAGCGCTGCCGTCTCCGGCCAGTCGGGCACCTGATCCGATCCACCCAGCCAGCCGCCCAATTCATCCGCTGCCCTCGCGACCTGGTCGCGCGTCCGCCCGATCGCCGAGCGCTGGAGGAGCGCTGCGGAGGCCTGCCCGAAGGCGCAGGCATGAACCTCCAGCGAAAGCCCCTGCACAATGTCGGCGTCGCGCTGAACGGCCGCCGCGACCCGGCTGCCACAGGTCGGCGAGCGAAGCTCTGCACACCCGTCTTCCCGCTCAAGCTGACGTGGCGGCGCGAGCGAGGCGGCAAGCCGCAGGATATCGATGGTGTAGAGTGGCGCGTTCATTCCTTGCGCCAGGTAGTGCCGGCCGGCCCATCCTCCAACACGATACCCGCGGCCTTCAGTTCGTCGCGAATCCGGTCGGCCGCGGCAAAATCGCGGTTCTTTTTGGCTTCGGCGCGCTCGGCGATGCGTTGTTCGACGGCGGCTGCGTCCGAGCCACCCTGGAACCAGTCACTTGCCGTGCCCTGAAGCAGTCCGAGGAGCGCAGCACTCGCCTTGAGCGTGGCCGGGTCCTCGATCGCCGACAGGCGTGACAGGGCAAGCGGGGTGTTGAGGTCGTCGCCAAGCGCTTCGATAACGCCGGGGTCGAGGGGCCCCGAATCCGCATCGCTAGCACGGCGATACAGGCCATCAAGGATCGCCTTGGCCTGAGTGACCAGCGATTCGGTCCACGGCAGCGGCGAGCGATAATGCGCCGACAATAAAGCTAGCCGGAGCGTTTCGCCGTGATGCCCCTGCGCCAGCAGTTCCGCCGGAGTGATGACGTTGCCGAGGCTTTTCGACATCTTTTCGGCGCCCATGTCGACGAAGCCGTTGTGGACCCAAAAGCGGGCGAGCGGCGCGCGGGCGTGGGCGCAACGGCTCTGCGCGATTTCATTTTCGTGGTGGGGGAAAACGAGGTCGAGCCCGCCGCCGTGAATGTCGATCGTCTCGCCCAGGTGGCGTTCGATCATTGCCGAGCATTCGACGTGCCACCCAGGCCGGCCCCGGCCCCACGGCGAATCCCAGCCGATGACCTCGGGCTCGCTCGGCTTCCACAGCACGAAGTCCGCCGGATCGCGTTTATAGGGCGCGATTTCGACCCGGGCGCCGGCGATCATCGAATCGCGGTCGCGCCGGCTGAGTTGTCCATAGGAACGATCGCTGGTTACCGAGAACAGCACGTGCCCTTGCGCTTCATAGGCATGGCCGAGCCCGACCAGCCGCTCGATCATGGTCACCATTCCGGCGATTTCACGCGTGGCGTGGGGCGCGATGTCCGGGTCGCGAACGCCAAGCGCGCGCATGTCTTCAAGGTAATTCTGCTCGTAGCGTTCGGTAATCACCGACGGATCGACGCCCTCGTCGCGCGCCGAAGCGATGATCTTGTCGTCGACGTCGGTGACGTTGCGGGCATAGACCAGGCTGTGGTCGCCAAACTGGTGCCGGATCAGCCGCGCCAGCGTGTCGAACACGACCGGCGGACGAGCGTTGCCGATATGTGCCCGGCCATAGACCGTGGGGCCGCACACATACATCGTGATGCGCTGGCGGTTGAGTGGGACGAACAGCCGCTTTTCGCGCGCCATGGTGTCGTGGAGG
>JBDSGQ010000080.1:0-13457 GCA_039918915.1 Sphingomicrobium sp. | reverse complement strand
GTTTCCAATGCCCACAGCAGCGCGTGAACACCATGCACGACCGGCGCGCCCGCGCTCGTTCGCCGCGCCGCCAAGGCATCCAGGTGCATTGGATTGCAGTCGCCAGACCAGCGCGCAAAGGCCTCCTGGTCGGCTGTGCTGAACGCGCGCTCAGCGATCGTCACTGCGGCCTTGCCTTATATTGCGCGAGCACTCGGTTGCGGAGGGCGGTGACATAAGGTTCAGCATCATCGGCGCTGAGTTCAAACCGACCGCTTCGAATGTCGTTGACCAGCCGTTCGAATGCGTCGGCGCGGACGAGGTGAAATGAATCCCGATAATTCGCAAGCGTTGAGGTCAGCGACAAGTCTAGATCGATCGCGTGAACGTGGACGTTGGGGTAACCGAGCCGCGCGACCTCGCTGATCACGCAACGGTGAAAGCTCAGCAGCTGTTTGAAAGCGCTTCGGTTCGGAGAAGTTGAAATGTCGAGTTCGGCTTCGGGATAGCTCTGGGATGGAATTGGCGGGAAATACAGATCGAGGCTGACACGGCGCGCTGCGGCCCGGCGGGCAAGCGGAACGAGATATTCAGAGATCAGCGGAAAATCGCCGCACGGCAGCACCGAGGTGCTTTCGAAACTGCTGACCGGCACGCGACGGAACGCATCGTCGAGTCGGTTCATCATGTCTGGATTCGAGACGATTGCGGGCGCGGCGACAAATTGATTGGCGTCCCGCTGCCAGGCGGGGTTGTCGAAGACGCCCGCCTCCATCCGTTCAAGGGTGGCTTGGGCATAGTCCAGTCCGAAGTCCGGCAACGCGTACCAAGGGGCGGAGAGCACCGATATTGCGCCAGCTCCCGTCGCGGCGGGAGGCTGATCGGGTTCAATCGCGGTGAACGGGAGCTCGACAATCAGGCGCTTGAGGCCAGGCGTCCGAATCGCCGCCGCGGACGTTGCGGCGAGGTCCTCTGCACGAGTCAAACTGTAGGAGAGATTGAAGGCGCGTTCGACGCCAAATTCCCGGCGTAACTGTTGCTGGGTAATGCCCATCGCCTGCGACCCACCAACCAGAAGCACATCGTGCGGCTGTTCGACGACCGCGCGCACCAGCTTGGGGGTCACGAGCTCGGGATAATTTCCATCACTTAAGCGCGGCCGAAGTCCCCATGGCCTGAGATTCAGCGGATCGACCGTGGCGACAGTGACCGAGATGGCCAGACCGAGGAGCCACGGGATCAGCGCAGGCAACAGGAACAGGCGAACGTTCGCGGCACGACTTAACCATGATTGCGAAGCGGGGCCCGCCATCAATAAATTCCGTAAACAAAGGGCACCGGCTGCGCGAGGCGGCCGAAGACCGTCAGTCCGAGGAGCGCGATGACCAGGCCCCAAAGCAACGTCGGACGCCAGCGGACACGCAGCCAGGCAGGCGTCGTCGAAGGCACTTGCCAAGTCACGATTCCGGGCCGGTAGCGTTCGAGCAGCTCATAGGCATTGGGTGCAAGGTAGATGATCGCCAAGGCGATCGCGAGCCGCCGGATGATGCCTAAGAACGGGCCGACGCCTTCGCCGATGTTCGTCCAATCGCCCGCCAAATTGCCAAACATGCCGGCAAACACATTCAGGTTCGGCGAGCGCGCCAACGCGAAGCTCACGGTGATCAGCACGAACGTCATCGCCATCCCAAGGGCCGCGCGACGTCCGCCGGGTGAGTTGGCGGCAAAGCCCTTCCAGCGTCGGCTCGAGCGAACTTCCGTTTCGACCACGTACCACAGGCCATGGAACAACCCGAACAGGACGAAGGTGATAGAGGCGCTGTGCCAGACACCGATCACTAGGAAATTGAGGATCAACGGCACCCATAGGGAAATGACCTTCGCCGACGTGCCCTTAATCCGTCGCCGCATCACATAGCGCGTGCCCATTACGGATAGCGGCGTGAACAGGAAGCGCGCGATTACCCTGGTTAGGGTGATGTGCCAGCGCCGATAGAAGTCGATAATTCCGACAGCGCGAAGCGGCGACCGGAAATTGATTGGCAAGCGAATTCCGAACATGCGCCCAATGCCGATCGCCATGTCCGAATAGCCCGAGAAGTCGAAATAAAGCTGAGCAAAATAGCCGATTAGCGCGGTCGTCGCGATCAGCGGCGGCACGTCGTGATGAAGCGCGACATTGGTATAGACGGGATCGACAACGAGGCGGCCGAGGTCGTCGGCAATGAACACCTTTTTGAACAGGCCGATGACGAGCAGCGTCAGCCCGACGGACAAGTCGATCGACCGGAGGCGCCCAAAACCCCGCCGATGGAATTGCGGGATGATCTCGGTGAGGTAGGCAATCGGGCCAATCAATACGTTGGGGAAGAAGCTGGCGAAGGAGAAGAATCGCAGCGGCGCATCAAGCAGGCGCGCCGGCCGCGTGCCCGGCGACGGCGCGGTTAAATGGGCGGTGACGCCGTGAGGCTGCGCATAACCGTCAAGCAACGCTACCGATCGCTGGAAAGTCAGGAACGATAACGTGATTGGGACGGCCGTCCGGAGGCTCTCGGCGAATGGGCCCGCTGCGGGAATCCAGGAAAACCATGCTGCATATTTGAACAGGATCAGGACGGCGATGTTGAGCGCCACTCCTAACCACAGGAATAGCCGCGGATGGCCGCCGCGTTGATGCGCGCGGGTGATCGCGACCAACAAGATGAGATTGACCACGGCGCTGGCGCTGCTGAGCAGCAGGAACCACCGGCCCTGCGTGGCAATGATGAACAGCGAAATGGCGAGCAACACAGCGAGCGCGGCGCGGCTGCCGAGGAAGCGTCCGGCCAGATGGAACAGCAATAGGAACAGCGGCAGGAAGACGAACAGGAACGCGGGCTCAATTAGCGACATCAGCCGTCGTCTCGGGTGTGCGGCAACTTTTCCAGCTCCACACCTTCGACATCAAGGCAGTAGGTGCGGTCGCCGTCCGAAGTCTCGTCAATCCGTTCGAACCCGAGCCGGTCGAACAAATCGGCGACCATGTTGTTCTTCGCGGTCCGGAGATATCGCGCGCGGATCGTCATTTTCCCGGCTTCGCGGGCGGCGCCGACGAGCGTCTGCAGCATTGCTTCTTCGACCTTTCGGCCGAGCACCCGGCAGCTCATCAGCCAGGTATCGACGTCCCACGCAGTCGCGTCATTCTCGCTGGTCGTGGCGATGCAAACGCCGATCATCCCATAGTCGCTGTATTTGTCGCGCAGGCGCACCTGCATCGTGAATATGTCGGGGTCGCGCTCAAACCGTTCGACTTCGGCTTCGGTATACCGCCGTGTCGCCACGTTGAACTGGTTGGACTTGTTGATTAGCTGCGCGATTCGTTGCCGTCCGACGGCATCGAACGGCCGCGTCGACAACACCATGTCGAGCGCGCTCAGGTAATCGCCGAGGTCGCGCAACTGCTCGCGAAGTTCGGTACGCTCGACATTCGCAGAATAGCTGTCGCTGCGCTTGCGATCTTCGTCGGAGAAGGTCAGCGCTTCGAAATAACCGGCGCTGGACAGATAGTGCGCGTAGTAAGCCGGGTCGGCGGGAAGCTCCGGCACCGCAACCATCGGCAACGCCGCGCGGACTTGCGCGCGTTCCGCCGGATTGTCGTCCAATAGCACGAGGGAATCGAGGCCGATCTGCAGTGCGTCCGCAATGGCTTCCAGGTTGGTTGGCTTGTCCGTCCAATTGGCCTGAAACACCGCAATATCGGATTCGCGAATCAGCATGTCGGGATGTTCAGCGAACGGCAGCCGCGCATTTTCGAGGTTGTTCTTGGAACAGACGGCAAGGAGGATGCCGCGTGCCTTGAGGTCGAGCGCAAGCTGCTGAACATCGGCGAAGCTTTCGCCGAGCCCGCTGCCGCTGCCGATGACGATATTCTCGATCCCGTCGTCGCCGATGACCCCGCCCCACAACGTGTTGTCGCAGTCGAGGACGAGGCACTTTCGACTTTTGCCGCGGACGGCTCCTAACAACCTGCCGAGCCAGTCGGCGAACAGCCCGCTGCAATCGGCGCTGAACGGGATTTTGTACAGATACCAGGCGACCGGATCGAACCAGCGCGCGGTGCCGGCCTGTTCTGCCAGGGCAGCAACGTCGAACAGGATCGCTCGCTCCTCCGCCGCAAGCACGACCAGCGCCTGGTTGAAGCGGTCGATGTTGAATCGCATCGCGGCGGGAAGCGCGCGTTCGAGGCTGCCGAACAAAGTCCCCGGCGGCGCTGCGATGGTCGAGAGGATGCACTGCGCCGAAAACTGCTCGCGAATTCGCCGCACGCACGTGCGCAAGCGGTCGATTGCCAGGTCGATACGGTCGCTGCCGTCGTCGCTTGGGGCCACGCGATCGAGCCCAATCCACCGATGGTCGAACAGAAACAGCACGCCGTCGGGCCGCTCGCGGAACACCTCGGCATCGGGATTGAAGGCGGTTTGAACGATCTGGTCGAATTCAGCGATCGCAACGTCGACGGCGACGCCGTGCCGGGCGCAGGCGGCGGGAATCATGCCAGCGATCGTATCCATGGTGAACGAAGGCAGGATCGCCAGACGGAACGACGAAAGCGGCGCCAAGTCCGCACCTTGCGTGAGCAATCGGCCCAGTGTCCGCTGAAAAATGATTGCATGTGATGAGGTCAGCCGATGGCTGGCGAGTGCCCGCAGGCGATCGCCAAGATCGCTGTCCTCCCGATCGAAGCTTTTGCAGCGTTGCTTGAAATCGACAGGTGCCTCGGGGAGCCAAGGCATGGAAAGCACGTCGAAACTCATGCCTGTCGCCTTCGAAGTTCAGGAGCCCAGCGTCGCGTCGACCAGCCTTACCAGATCACCCACGTTGTCCAGCGAAGTAATGTCGGACATTCGGAACTTGATGCCGAATTCTTCCTCGACGGCAATCATTATCCTGACATGCGCGAGACTATCCCAACCATTCACCGCGTTCGCAACGGTGTTCATATCCAGCACAACATTGTCGTCGTCCAGCTGCTCTGAAACGACTTGCTGAATTCTTGCCAGGACTTCATCTTTTCCCACATTTTGAACCTAATTTGAGGCCTTCGTGGCGGGCTAGTTTTGGATCGGTGGGGCGTCAAGGCGATGTTACGCCTAGAATCCCAGGTCGTTGAGACCGCGCCTCTTTTTCTCATCGAGGCTGGGCACCAACGGTTTCATTGACTGGCGGAAATTCCACAATTTCACCGAGATAGACCGAACAAGAAGCTCGGCGCTCCCAGTTGCCTGCACGGTGGTGACCCCTACGGGACTCGAACCCGTGTTTTCGCCGTGAGAGGGCGACGTCCTGGACCACTAGACGAAGGGGCCGGTGAACCGCGAAGGCGGGCCATAGTGGGCGCGTCGCCGCCTAGTCAATCAGTCGAGCTTGAGCCGGACGAAGGCCATGGCACCCGTGGGGTTGTTGCCGCCATAGCTGGAGGCGAGCGCATCGGGCACGAAGTTCACGGAGACCAAGGCGCCAGCCCCGACCGACCAATGCTTCGCCATTTGGACATCGCGCAGAACGCCGAGCGAGGCCTTGCCAACGCGATATGCCGGGCCGCCCGAGCCAAGCGTCAATTCGCGATTTTCGGCGATTTCGCCGCGGCCGAACACCGTCCAGCCACGATGCTTGAGTGACGCCTCGGCGGCCCAGGCATCATCGGAATGGCCCTCGGCAGACTTGCGGCCCCACGCCAGCGTGCCGGCGAACTTCCAATTGGGCGCGATTTCGCGGGCAAATAGGGCGCTTGCCGACCAGCGCGTCTGGTTGACCCCCGGCTCGAGCTGTTCGGGATCTACGAAATGTCCCCAGCTGCCTTGCAGCGCGAGCGTCCGGGTAGGATTCCACGATAGCCTGATGGCGGTCGAATCGAGCGGCCCGGTCTCAATGTCCCAGCGGTTCTGATCAGGCTCGCGGGCGTTGAAGCGGCTTGCTTCCAGTTTCAATTTATCGAGGATCAGTCCGGCGGTGACGACCCCGAAGCTGATGTGCGTCGAATCGAGCCAGTGATGGGTAATCGGCGCTTCGGGCGAATCCATGATTGCTTCGCGGTGCATGAAGGCCGGCGGGCCGAACGCCGGCTCGGCCGGTAGCCCGCCGTAAAGGAACAGGCTGCTGTTGGGGCCGAGGTTTTGCGAAACGGAAGCCGATAATTCCATGAACAGGTCGTGGGGATGCTGGCGGTCGATCAGCCGATCAATGCCATTGGCCGTCTCGCCACTTGCCAGCAACAGTGGATAGCCCGCCTTGCCCATTAGCGGATCGGGACTGACCATGGCCTTGAACTGGAGCATGCCGTTGCCGAGCGGGCGCTTGGCCATGCCCATCAGCATTCCCGACGTGAACAGCAGATCGTCGCCGCGCGGGCCGGATTGATCGTCGTAAACGAGGTTGAGCGTGCCGTGCGCCATCAGCGACCAGTCACCGCGCATGAGGTGCAGTCCGCGATGCTCCGAGGTGTCGGGCTGCCACGCGGTGCCGGAGCTTTCGCGCTGCATGGGGTAGGTGCCGAGAGCGCCGCTCATCGCGGAATCGTGGCCGGCATGGTCCATCGGTCCCGGAGCCATTGGGCCGCCGCTTTGCATGTGATCCATCTGGCTGTGGTCCATGCCGCCGTCGCCCGGCGCCGATTCATGCGCATCGACCGGTACGGGCATTGGCATTGGCATCGGCATCGGCATTGGCATTGGCATCGGCATCGGCAGTGGCGCCGGATCCGGTATCGGCGCTGGCTTCGTCTGCCCTCGGGGAGACGCAGTCGCTTGCTTGGCTACCGCGCCGCTGCCCGCCTTTTTTACGACCGGCGTGCGCTTCGGCGAAGGCTTTTTCTTGGCCACTGGCGGTGGCGCCGCCGGCATTTGCATGCCCGGCATGTGGTGCTGGGCCACGGCCGGCGATGACCAACACCCAAGCGCAATCGCGCCCACTGCTGTGGCAGCTAACATCCTGTTCACGAAAATCTCCAGCGTCGGGCGGCGCGGCGCCGCGATTATTCGGGCATGTCGGAAGCTCATCGGACTAGCGCAACGCGATCCATAGCGCCGCTCCAACCATCATCAGATTCTCGGTCAGTGAGATGAACCCAAGTGGAACGTTGCTCGATCCGCCGACACAGGCGCACTTCAGTTCGCGCTTGTCGACGTAGACGGCTTTGACCACCGAGACGGCGCCGATCGTGCCGATGAACAAGGCGAGGGGCACCGACAGCCACGCGAATGCGCCGGCAATCATCAAGATCCCCGCGACACCTTCGGCAAACGGATAGATGGTGGCGTAGGGGACCCATCGTTTCGCAAGCAGATCGTAATTGAGGAACATCGTCGCGAAAGTTTCGATGTTCTGCAGCTTCAATAGCGACAGCACCGCCATCGACATGCCGATGAACCATTCAAAAGCGCGCGCCGTCAGAATTTCTCCAGTTACGGCGTAACTGGCGGCGACCGCGATCAATGCGGTGACGGAGAACAGGGCGACGATCGGCCGGTAACTGGTCGCCGCGGGGTCAGCGACGGGCTTGCCAAGGAAGCGCCGAAGGTCGTCGTATCCACCAACGCGCTTGCCAGCGATGAAGACCTGAGGAGTCGTCGCGACCGAATGATCGGCCTTGAACGCGTCGGTTTCCTCGCGAGTCGTCAGGTGATAGTCTTTCACGGCGTAACCGGCAGTTTGGAGCAAATACTTGGCCTTCAGACCGTAAGGGCAGACGTGGCTGGGCATCACCATCCGATACAGTGCGGCCTTGTCGCGCTTCCCGGCGCGCCCGGACATTTTGAACATCATACGGTCTCCTTGAATTTCCGTCCGGGCAGTTAATAGCAGCCGTACCATGGTACAGAGTCAAGGGCTGTCTCGCGAAGGCAGAATCGTTGGTGGGTTGTCCGCGCCCGCACTTTTCTGCGCGAAGCTTGCGACGGCCAAAGCCGGCGGTGGTTCAGGCTTCGCGGTCGCTGAGGAAGCGCATCAGCTCGGCAAGGGTGAATTCCATCTGGTCCTGCATCTGGCTGACCAGCTCGTTCTCGCGAATCCCGACATGGTCGAGGGGCTTCGAATAGCTGTCCGAAAAAGCCTGCAGGTCGGCACGGTCGAATACGCCGCGCGCGACCAGCTTGGCCAGAATGACGAGCAAGCCATTGGTGTTGGCAATCGTGCCCGCGACCAGGGCTTCGTCGACCATCGACAATTGCTTGTCGGTTTCCTCGGTTTCTTCATCGGCGGGAATCATGCGCCCAATCATGGGCCGCATTGCGCGCCGCGCAAGCCACAGACTCGCTCAGTCGGCGACGAATCGGCCAAGCACCGACCACGCCTCCACTTTTTCAGCAAAGGGCCGCGTGTTCGCGGCGCTGGACGATGGCAGGTCGATCAAAGCGATGCCGGACGGCGCCGCGCCGATCAGCCGGCGCCCGGCGGCGGCGGAAGTCGTTCCGTTGAAGGCGATCGCGCGCAACTTGGGATAATCTTGCATCAGGCGTTCAATCGCATTGTGCGAGGCGCCCCGGATGGCTTGATCCGTGCTTCCCTGGCGGTGCGCCGCGCCAATGACATCCCACAGCCCGATGCGGCGGCTGGCGAGGCGTTCCAGCCGAGCGTCGTAGCCAAGCGCTTGAAGATCCTCGCCAAGCGCGCTGCCGAGTAGGCGCCAGAACTGGTTGGTCGGGTGCGCGTAATAGCGGCCTTCGCTCAACGAGCGGTCGCCCGGCAAGCTGCCGAGAACGAACAGCCGGGCCGCTTCAGTCGCGATTGGCGCTAGTCCGGATTTGACGCCCAAGTGGAAACCCCTACAGCCCGCCGAGGTGAAACCGAGCGATCTTCGCGTCGCCCTCTTTTCGGGCAATTACAATTATGTGCGCGACGGCGCCAACCAGGCGTTGAATCGCCTGGTCGCCTATCTCCTGCGCCAGGGTGTGCAGGTGCGCATTTACGCTCCGACGGTCGATGAACCGGCATTTCCGCCGACCGGGGACCTGGTCAGCGTCCCCTCCGTGCCAATCCCCCGGCGGCGCGAATATCGCTTGCCGATCTGGCTGCCGGCGCGAGTCAAACGCGACCTCGAACAGTTCAACCCCAATATCGTGCATGTTTCGAGCCCCGATGTCGTCGGTCACCGGGCGGTGACGTGGGCGCGCAAGCACCAGGTTGCCGCGGTAGCTTCGGTGCACACGCGGTTCGATACCTATCTGTCTTATTATCACCTGCAGGCGCTGGAGCCCTTGGCTCGCGCGGGGATGCGGCGTTTTTACCATCGCTGCCAAGTCGTCCTGGCGCCGGCGCAATCGACCGCACTGATCCTGCGCTCCCAGCGCATGAACCGCGACATCGCCATCTGGTCGCGCGGAGTCGATCGCGATCAGTTCAATCCGGAGCGCCGGGACATGTCGTGGCGCCGATTGATCGGAATTGCCGACGACGACATGGCGGTTCTGTTCCTCGGCCGAGTCGTGATGGAAAAGGGCCTCGACGTGTTCGCCGAAGCGATCGTCTCGCTGCGTGAGCGGAGCGATGCGAAGTTCAAGGTGCTGGTCGTCGGGGAAGGGCCGGCGCGGCCGTGGTTCGAACAGCAGGTGCCCGACGCCATTTTCACTGGCCAGTTGACCGACGCCGATCTGGCTCGGGCGATCGCCAGTTCGGACGTGTTCCTGAATCCGTCGATCACCGAAGCGTTCGGTAACGTCACGCTGGAAGCCATGGCCTGCGCGCTGCCGGTCATCGCCGCCGATGCCACCGGCAGCACCAGCCTGGTGCGCGACGGCACCACCGGCCTGCTGGTGGACGGAACCGACGCCGACGAATTCACCGCCGCGCTGGAAACCTATGCGCGCGATCCGGAGCTTCGCCGCCGCCACGGCGAAGCGGGTCTGGTCATTGCCCAGACGATGGATTGGGACACGATCAATTCGGCGGTCGTGCGGGCGTACCTGCATGCCATCGTCAAGCGCGAGCGGCTCGACCGCATGGCCGGCCGATAGCGCCACTGTTATTTGGCGCGTTCGATCTTCTGCGCTGCCTCGTCCAGGATGCCGGCGATTTCGTGCAGCAGGCCGTCGTCGAGGCCGTCGCGGCCGACCCGGTGTTTCAGCGCCATCATCAGGTTTTTAACCGCCCGCCCAATCGCCGGTCCAGCGTTGCTTTCCTCACTTGGCGCAAGCCCCTTGAGCCGCGCGATCAGCGCGTCGGCCTCCGCCGCGTTGTCAGCGAGATGGGCAGTGCCTGCCGCGGTGATCTGGAACGGCTTGCGTGCCCCATCTGCCTGCGCTTCTTCGATCAGGCCCATGTCCTGAAGCAGCGTCAGCGTCGGGTAGATCACGCCGGGGCTCGGCGCATATTCGCCGCCGGTCATGTCTTCGATCGCGCGAATCAGGTCGTAGCCGTGACGCGGCTGTTCGGAAATGAGCTTGAGCAGAACGAGCCGCAGCTCGCCACTTTCAAACATTCGCCGTCCGCGTCCTCGCCGTCCGCCACGGCCCGAACGGCCGTCGAAATCGAACTCGAACGGTCCCCAGCTACCGTGCCACCCGCGGCCGCCGTGCATTGCCAGCAGCGCTTCGGGCAGGCGCGCAGCAAAGTTGCCGCGTGGACCACATTGATGATGATTCCTCAGTTTAATCTCCTTTGACACATCTAAGATATATCTTAGAAGCATCTTAAACAAGAGGGAGTCGTGCAACTCGTCGCGCGCTTCTATGTTCACAATCGCAATGACCGACCTGTTCACCGATCCGCAGGCTCCCGCGAGCGCCGCCGCCGCGGCGGCTGCAAATGCGCCGCTGGCCGACCGCTTGCGCCCCAATTCGCTCGACGAGATCGTCGGGCAGGAGCATCTCACCGGACCCGATGGCGCAATTGGCCGAATGGTGGCGGCGGGGCGGCTGTCGTCGATGATCCTGTGGGGCCCGCCAGGCACCGGCAAGACCAGCATCGCGCGCCTTCTGGCCGCCGCCGTGGGGTTGCGCTTCGTCGCTATATCGGCCGTGTTTTCCGGAGTCGCCGACCTCAAGAAACTGTTCGCCGAAGCGCGGACGGCGGCGCGCGCCGGTCAGCAGACCTTGCTGTTCGTGGATGAGATTCACCGCTTCAATCGCGCTCAGCAGGATGGCTTTTTGCCATTCGTCGAGGACGGCACCGTCACCCTCGTCGGAGCGACGACCGAGAACCCCAGTTTCGAGTTGAACGCCGCACTGCTGTCGCGCTGCCAAGTGCTGATTCTGCGGCGCCTCGACCATGACGCGCTGGCAGAGCTGATGAGCCGTGCCGAAACAGCCGAGGGTCGGTCGCTGCCGCTGGCTGCCGACGCGCGCGACGCATTGATTGCCAGCGCCGACGGGGATGGCCGGTTCCTGCTCAACCAGGCGGAAACCCTGTTCGCCGTCGATCTCGACGAGCCGCTTGACCAGGTCGCGCTTGGCGAGCTGCTGCACCGCCGCCTGCCGGTTTATGACAAGGATCGCGAAGGGCATTACAATCTCATTTCCGCGCTTCACAAATCGATCCGTGGTTCCGATCCGCAGGCCGCGCTTTACTATCTCGCGCGGATGCTCGTCGCCGGCGAGGAGCCGCTGTACGTCCTTCGCCGCCTGACCCGGACGGCGGTCGAGGATATCGGCCTTGCCGATCCCAATGCCCTGACGCAGTGCCTGGCCGCCAAGGATGCTTACGACTTCCTCGGATCGCCCGAAGGGGAATTGGCGATCGTCCAAGCGTGCCTGTATCTGGCGACAGCGCCCAAATCGAACGCGACGTACGCCGCGCAAAAGGCGGCTTGGCGAAGCGCCAGGGAGACGGGATCGGTAATGCCGCCGATGCACATCCTCAACGCGCCGACGCGGCTGATGAAGGATGTTGGATACGGCCAAGGCTATGCTTACGATCACGATTCCGATGAAGGTTTTTCAGGCCAGGACTATTGGCCGGTGGAGCTGCCGCGCCAGACGTTCTACGAACCCAGCGACCGCGGCTTCGAAGCCAAGGTGCGCGAACGGTTGAAATATTGGACTGAGCGGCGCGACGAACTGGAAACAACTAGCGCCAAGTCGGGTTAATCGGCGACGAGAGAGGGAGCATTCGAATGTATCAGGTAGACCAGGGCGCCTATTGGCAGGCGCAGACGCTTTACTGGGGTCCCAAGATCCTGATTGCGCTCGTTATCCTGCTCGCGACCTGGGCCGTCGCCCGAGCGGTCAAATGGATCCTGCAAAAAGCGATCGATCGCACGCCCGCGCTTAAGAAACACGTGACCGGCACGCCTGACGAAAATGTCGGCCATCAGCTGGGAACCATCGCCAAGCTGATCATCTGGCTGGTCGGGATCATGGCCGCGCTGCGCTTCCTCGGAGTCGGGCAGATCCTCGCTCCGATCAACGAACTGGTGACGGACATCTTCGCCTTCCTGCCGCGGCTGATCGGTGCTGGACTGATCTTCTTCGTCGGCCTGATTGTCGCGCGGATCGTCAAGAGCCTGGTTGAAACCGTGCTGATCGCGGCCAACGTCGACGGCTTGCTGGCACGCATCGGGATCGGCTCGACCAGCGGCACCGTGCGCTCGGACCCAACCGCCGTTCCGCCCGGCGCCGCGCCCGGCGCAACCCGCGCCAGCCTGGCCCGCGCGGCGGGCGTGCTGGTGTTCGCTTTGATCATCATCCCGGTGGCCATCGCCGCCTTCCAGGTGCTCGGCATCGAGGCCATCTCCGGCCCCGCCATCGCCATGCTCAACGAAATCCTGTCGGCAATTCCGCGGGTGCTTGCAGCCGCGCTGTGGATCGGCATCGCGTTCGTCGCCGCGCGCTTCCTCAAGACGATTATCGAGGCAATCCTGCCGCCGACCGGTTTTGACGACGCAGTCCGCAGCACCGGCGTGATCCCGGCCACCGTCAGCCCGTCGCGAGTGGTTGCCAACGTCGCCATGATCGCAGTGATTCTGACGGCATCGATCGAAGCCGCCAAGCAGCTGGGCGGCGGCACGATCGCGATCTTCCTGGCGCAAGTGACCGAGCTTGGCGGCAAGGTCATCTTCGGCACCCTGATCATCGTCGTCGGCATCTTCCTCGCCCGGATCATTGCCAACCTGGTCGGCAGCGGCACCGGCGAGGGCGGCTATGCCCAAGTGCTGGTGCGCTACGCGATCATCGCGCTGTTCACCGCGATCGGCCTGACCTTCATGGGCCTCGCCGACCAGATCGTGATGATGGCGTTCGGGCTGATCCTCGGCTCGGCCGCGGTGGCAACAGCGCTTGCATTCGGCCTGGGCGGACGTGACGCTGCAGCGCGAACGCTGGAGACGTGGGCCGACCGGGGTCCGCCGATGGCGCCCCCGGTGCCGCCCCGCATCCCTCACTCACCACCACCGCCGCCAAGCGACGAGCAGCCGCCGCTGGTCTGATGACCTGGGATGAGGCGGTCAGCTTCGCGCTGTCGCTGCCCGGAACCGAGCTTGCGCTTTATTATGGGCAGCCAGCGGTAAAGGT
>JBDSGQ010000079.1:0-3193 GCA_039918915.1 Sphingomicrobium sp. | reverse complement strand
GGGAAGAAGACCCGGCAGGGCGACGCCATCACCATCGTCACCTGGGGCGCGATGGTGCCGCGCTGCGAAGCGGCCGCCGAAGGGATCGATGCCGACGTCATCGACCTGCGCACGCTGATGCCATGGGACCGCGACATGGTGCTGGACAGCGTTCGCAAGACCCGCCGGTGCCTGATCGTGCATGAAGATTTGCGGACCGGCGGCTTCGGCGCGGAAATTGCGGCGGTGGTCGCCGACGAAGCCTTCCTCGACCTCGACGCGCCGGTGGCGCGCGTGACGATGCCGGACATCCCCAGCCCGCATCACCCGCAATTGATGGAAGCCGCGCTGCCTTCCCCGGCCAGCATCCGCGCCGAAATCGACCGGCTGATGGGGTTCTGACCGTGATCGAGGTGCGCGTTCCCGACGAGCAGGAAGGGACCAAGGCGGTGGTCCGCGCGTGGCTGAAGTCCGTCGGCGATGCGGTGGCGGAGAACGACCCGCTGGTCGAGCTGGAGACCGACAAGGTCACGCAGGAAGTGCCGGCCCCCGCGGCGGGGGTGCTGGCGGAGATCCTGCTGGACACCGATGCGGAGGCGGCGCCGGGGGCGTTGCTGGCGCGGATCAGCACCGATGAAACGGTTGCGAAGCCGATCGTGCCGAGCGCTGTCGAGGCACCGGCGGCGCCCGGCAAACGCCGCTCCGCTGCGCTCGACGCAAGCGGCGAGAGGGAGGCGCGGCTTTCGCCGTCAGTTCGGCGGGCATGTTTGCAGCATGGCATTGATCCAACGCAGATTGCGGGCACCGGCCGCAACGGCCGAGTAACCCGCGAGGACGTCGATCAGGCCGTCACGTCGGCGACGACGGCCAGCGATGGTAAGCCGCCGGCGGCGCCGCTGCGCCAGTTCGGCGGACAGGATATTCCGCACGACCGAATGCGGCTGACGATCGCCGAAAACATGGTCCGGGCAGTGGCCGAGGCGCCGCATGTGACGGCGCTGTTCGAAGCCGACTTCACCGCGGTTGCCGCGCACAAGGCGGCCCTTGCCGAGCGTGGGCAGAAGCTCAGTTACACCGCTTACATCGTCAAGGCGGCGGCGGACGCCATGGCCGCGGCGCCGGCGATCAACGGCCGCTGGGAACAGGACCGGATCGCGATCGCGCCGACCATCGATATCGGCGTCGGCACCGCGCTTGGCGACAAGGGCCTGGTGGTGCCAGTGGTGCGCGATGCCGGCGCGCTGAGCCTTGAAGCGATTGGCGCCAGCCTGGACGACCTGACCCGCCGCGCGCGTGACGGCAAGCTGGAGCGCGCGGATGTTTCCGGCGGCAGCTTCACCATTTCCAACCATGGGGTTTCGGGATCGCTGCTTGCCGCACCGATCATCCTGCACCAGGGCCAGGCGGCGATCCTTGGCATCGGCAAGCTGGAAAAGCGCGTCGTCGTTCGCGATGTCGATGGCGAGGATGCGATCGTGGTGCGGCCGCTGGCCTATGTCACGCTGACCATCGACCATCGCGTCGTCGACGGCCACCAGACCAACGCCTGGCTGACCCGCTTTGTCGCGTTGATCGAAGATTGGCCGGCCGCCTAGGCAGTGCGGTTCTTGCGATAGATTGCGGCGAGGATGAGGAGGAACGCGAACAGCCGGAGCAGATAGACCGGCGCCCGCTGTTCGGTGGGGATGCCGCCAAGTGAAAGGATCGCCTGGCCCGCGCCAAGCAGGACGAAGGCAAGCGCGAAAATCACGAACAATTCGTCACCGGTCCGGCGCCACGAGCGCCAGAAGAACAAGGCGCAAGTGACGAAGGCCGCGACTACCGCGCCGGCAAGGAAATCATAAAGGGCGTTCGGATCAAGCATCTTCGACGTCCCAAATGAAGCCCCAGATCAGGGACAGCGCAGCGCTGAGTGAAAGCAGCAGGCGCGGAATCCGCAGGTCGGTGTTCGGCAGCGCCAGCAAATCGAGCGCGAGGAACAAATTATTCGCGGCGAGCAGCACGAAACAGACGCTGCTCCACAACAACAGCCGAGCGCCGGTCCGGCGATAGCTTCGCGCCAGCAGCCAGGCGCAGGCAGCGCTGGTCAGGAAACACAGGAGATAGACCGGTGTCGCCGGGAACGTCGCCAACATATCAGTCCTTCCGCAACTTGAATGCGTCGGCGAAAGCGGTCGCTCCCCGGCCGGTATTGGCGACAATTGCCCGGCGTACCGCATCGGGCCGCGCGGCATAGAGTTTTTCCACTTCGTCCATCCGCGCGGCGACATCGGCGTTGACGGGGCGATAGGTCGCGCAATCGCTGTCGAGCGACACCAGCCCGGCGGCAAGCAGCGCATCGAGCGCCCGGCTGACGACCAGGTCGCTGGCCCGCAAGACCGTCACCAGCTCGCCCCGCCGCCACTCGCGAGGGTCGCGTTTCAGCGCCAGCACGAGCTCAAGGCCCCACACCGAGTTGAAGCTGGAAGCGACGAATCTCAGGAGATCGCTGAATTCGGTCACTGGCGGTCAGGCTTGCCGGACATTGGGCGCGCTTTAACGGTTCGGCCCCGTTGCTGGCAACCGCCGGGGCGGTTTGGCCGGGGTTAAATTTTTAGGAAGCGGAAACCGTTTTGATGCACTAAAGTGTCGACTGAGCGGCGGCCGGGGGGCCGCCAGTGTTCAATCGGGCGGGGGGAGAGCTGCACGGAGAAGTAAGCGTGAATGTCCAGGCCTCCCGCGATTTCATCGATCGCCGTCAGCTCGTCAGTGCGCTCCGTTCGCTCCGCCGGGGCGATTTCAGCGTCCGCCTTCCCGAAGACGCCGATGGCGCCGACGGCGAAATTGCCAGCCTGTTCAACGAGGTTGTTTCGCTCAACGAGGAAATGACTCAGGAGTTCGAGCGGCTTTCCAAGGTCGTCGGCAAGGAAGGCAAAATCACCCAGCGCGGCCGCGTCAAGAACGCGCGCGGCGGCTGGGAAACAGCGGTTCGCTCGGTCAACGAGCTGATCGAGGACATGGTCCAGCCGACCGCCGAAGTGGCGCGGGTCATCGGCGCGGTCGCCAAGGGCGACCTGTCGCAAAGCATGACGGTCGAAATCGACGGACGCCCGCTGCGCGGCGAGTTCCTGCGCATCGGCAAGGTCGTCAACACGATGGTCGAACAGCTCGCTTCGTTCGCTTCGGAAGTGACGCGCGTGGCGCGCGAAGTCGGCACCGAGGGCAAGCTTGGCGG
>JBDSGQ010000078.1:0-14156 GCA_039918915.1 Sphingomicrobium sp. | reverse complement strand
GCGAAGTGATGCTCGTCATCAATCCCAACGAATGTATCGATTGCGGCGTGTGCGAACCCGAATGCCCGGCCGAAGCGATTCTTCCCGATACCGAAAGCGGCCAGGAAAAATGGCTTGAGCTCAATTCATCCTTTGCTGCCGAATGGCCCAACATCACTCGCAAGAAGGACAGCCCGGCGGACGCCGACGAGCACAAGGGTCAGGACGGCAAGTACGACAAATTCTTCACCCCGGAGCCCGGCCTGGGCGACTAGGCCCGCGATCGGCAGGAACGCTTAGCGGCGGCCGAGCAATTTATCGACGATCAGGTCGGCGGCCTCGTCGGCGCTGAGGCTGGTGGTATCGATCCGCATCTCGGGCGCTTCGGGCGCTTCATACGGACTGTCGATGCCAGTGAAATTCTTGAGCTCTCCGGCGCGCGCCTTGGCGTAAAGGCCTTTGACGTCGCGCTTCTCGGCCTCGGCCAGCGGCGTATCGACGAAAATCTCGATAAACTCGCCGTCGGGAATCATTTGCCGCACCATCTCGCGCTCCGCCCGGAACGGCGAAATGAAGGCGGTCAGGACGATCAATCCCGCATCCGCCATCAGCCGCGCGACTTCGCCGACGCGGCGGACGTTCTCGATGCGGTCGGTCTCGGTAAAGCCCAGGTCGCGGTTGAGGCCGTGGCGAACATTGTCCCCGTCGAGCAGGAAGGTGTGCCGTCCCCGCGCCGCCAGCTTCTTTTCAACCATGTTGGCAATCGTCGATTTACCCGCTCCCGACAGGCCGGTGAACCACAGCACGGCCGGCTTCTGGCCTTTCAGGCTGGCGTGCGTTTCGCGGCTGACATCCAGGTGCTGGCGATGAACATTGAGCGCCCGGCGAAGCGCGAAGTGAAGCATTCCGCAGGCCACCGTGGCATTGGTCAGCTTGTCGATCAGGATGAACCCGCCAAGCGCTCGGTTGGGGCTTGAACCCTCGACCGCATAAGGCTCGAACACGATTTCCCGATCGGTTGCGATTTCCGCCACGCCGATGGCGTTGAGGCCAAGCGCCGGCGCCGCGAGATGCTCCAGGGTGTTGACGTTGATCTCGTATTTCGGCTGCTGGACTGTCGCGGTGACGCTCTGCGTCCCGATCTTCATCCAGTATCCGCGGCCCGGCAGCAACTCCTCGTCGGCCATCCACACGATCGTCGCTTCGAACTGGTCGGCGGCCTCGGGCGGGTCGCCGGCGGCGGCAATGACGTCCCCGCGCGAACAATCGACTTCATCGCCCAAAGTCAGCGTCACCGACTCCCCGGCCACGGCCTGCTCAAGGTCGCCCGACATGGTCACGACGCGCTCGATCCGGCTCATCCTGCCCGACGGCAAAATACGCACTTCGGTGCCGGGACCCACGCGGCCGGATGCGATCTGGCCGGAAAAGCCGCGGAAGTTCTGGTTGGGCCGATTGACCCATTGCACCGGCATCCGGAACGGCTTTTCAGCATCGGCCTCGGTGTCGAGCGGAACGGTGTCGAGATGCTCGAGAATGCTCGGACCGGTGTACCACGGCATTGCGTCGCTGCGGCTCATGACATTGTCGCCATTGAGCCCCGACACCGGGATCGCGGTCCATTCGGCAATGCCGATCTGGCTTGCAAAGGCGCGGTAATCGGCGGTGATCGCATCGAACGCGGCCTGGTCGTAATCGACCAGGTCCATCTTGTTGACGGCCACGACGAAGCGGCGAATGCCGACCAGCTGGGCGAGGTAGCTGTGGCGGCGGGTCTGGGTCAGCACGCCCTTGCGCGCATCGACCAGCAAAATCGCGAGGTCGGCGGTCGATGCGCCGGTGACCATGTTGCGCGTATATTGTTCGTGGCCGGGAGTGTCGGCGACGATGAACTTGCGCCGCGCGCTGGAAAAGAAGCGATAGGCGACGTCGATGGTGATGCCCTGCTCGCGCTCCGCCGACAGGCCGTCGACCAGCAGTGCGAAATCGATCCCCGCGCCCTGCGTTCCGTGCCGCTTGCTGTCGCCTTCCAACGCCTCCAGCTGATCGTCGAAGATCTGCTTGCTCTCGTACAGCAGCCGGCCGATCAGCGTCGACTTGCCGTCATCGACGCTGCCACAGGTAATGAAGCGCAGCAGCTCCTTGGCTTCCTGTTGGGCAAGCCACGCGCGAACGTCGCTGCGGATCAGCTCTTCATCGGATTGCAGCGGCCGGCTCATCTAAAAATAGCCTTCCTGCTTCTTCTTCTCCATCGACGCGCTGCCGGCATCGCGGTCGATCGCGCGGCCCTGCCGTTCCGACGTCTTGGTCAACAGCATTTCGGCGACGATCTCCTCAACCGTGGCGGCTTCGCTTTCGACTGCTCCCGACAGCGGATAGCAACCCAGCGTTCGGAACCGCACCTTGCGCTGCACCGGCTGTTCGCCATTCAACGGGAAGCGATCGTCGTCGACCATCAGCAGCAAGCCGTCGCGCTCGACGGTCGGACGCTCCGCCGCGAAGTAGAGCGGCACGATCTCGATCTTTTCGCGCAGGATATATTGCCAGACGTCCAGTTCGGTCCAGTTGGACAAGGGGAACACGCGCATGCTCTCGCCCTTGTTCTTGTGCACGTTGTACAGCGACCACAGTTCTGGCCGTTGCCGCTTCGGATCCCAGCGATGGTTGCGGTCGCGAAAGCTGAACACGCGTTCCTTGGCGCGGCTTTTTTCTTCATCACGGCGGGCGCCGCCGAAGGCCGCGTCGAAGCGATGCTGGTCGAGCGCCTGCTTGAGCCCTTCGGTCTTCCACATGTCGGTGTGCAGCGGCCCGTGATCGAACGGGTTGATGCCGCGCTCGCGCGCTTCGGCGTTGACGTGGATGATCAGCTGAATGCCGGGCTCGGCCCCGACCTTGTCGCGCAGGGCGTACATGTCCTGGAACTTCCAGGTCGTATCGACATGCATCAGCGGGAACGGCAGCGGGCTTGGGAAAAAGGCCTTCTTGGCTAGATGCAGCATCACCGCCGAATCCTTGCCGATAGAATAGAGCATGACCGGACGCTCGGCGTCGGCGACGGTTTCGCGAAGGATATGGATGCTCTCGGCTTCGAGCCGGTCGAGATGCGTCAGCGCGCGCATGACGTTCAATGTCCCCGCTTCGGTCCCGCTCGCGGCCGCCGCCTCAGGCAGCCGGCCGCGATGGACATGCTCAAGCCGTTTCTTTGGCCTTGGATTTCGGCTTCTTCGCCGCGGCGGTCGCCTCGCCGGGCCTGATTTCGACCGCGTCGATCAGCGGCTGAAGGCCCGCGCCATACTTCTTCCCGCGCTTGACCGAAGTCTTGTAGATTGGCTTGCGGACCTGCGCCACGCTCGCCGTCTTCACCGGGCGGTCCGACTTGTGGAAGTCGACGCACTTGTCGTTCCACGGCAGGCCGAGGAACTCGATCAGGCGCCGCGCTTCCTTTTCGGTATCGGCCACCACGTCCTCATAATCGACCGTCGTCATGAAGCCCTTGGGAAGCACTTGCTCCCAATATTCCATCAGCTGGCGATACTTGCCGTAATAACGCCCAAGCTCGCCCAGGTCGTAGCTGTGCGGCATGTCGTCCTTGAACAGCTTGGTGAAGCCCGACAGGCAGGTGTCGACCGGGTCACGCCGGGTGTGGATCACCTTCGCCTTGGGGAACAGCAGGTTGATCAGGCCAAGGAAGAAGTAATTGGTCAGCAGCTTGTCAGTGATCCGCTTCGCCTCTCCGGCGCCGTTGATAATCTGCTGCTGATAGCTTTTGGCGACGATCTCGAGCTGCGCCTTGCCCATCTTGTCCACCATCTCGGGATATTTGGGCAGCGATGGGAAACGGTCGCGCAACTGGCCGATCGCACGGCTCAGATATTTGACTTCGCCGGCGCCGAAGACGTCCGGATGGCTCGACAGGATCTGCTCGACAAGCGTCGACCCCGACCGCGGCATGCCGACGATGAAAACCAGGCGATCATCGTCCAGGCCGTCATACTTGCGGTTGTCGAATATCGCCTTCGGAAAGGCCTTGCGGATGCCGTCGAAGAAATCGAACGTGTCGGATTCCTTATACTCGAGCTGCGTCCGCTTCATCTGCCCGCCAATGATGTAATGCTCCAGCGCCTTCTCATGCTTGCCGCGATCGTCGAGCGCCTTGGCATAGGCAAAGTGCAGCGGCAGGAACTGGTCGGCCTGCTGATTGGGCACCGATTCCAGGATCGCTTCCATGCGATTGAACAACGCTTCCCCCGGACCATCGGAAAAATCGACCAGGTCGTTGAGGTTCGCATAGGCGCCATACATGCTGTCGTTCAGCTTGAGCGCCTTGAGGATAAAATCGCGGGCCTCTTCCAGGCGACCGACCGACTTGAGCGCAACGCCATAGAAGTTCAGCGTTTCCGGATTGTCGGGACGGGTTTCCAGCGCTTTCTGTAACACTCCGATCGCTTCGTCGTAGCGATCGGTTTCATGGAGCACCTGGCCCATTAAAGTCAGTGCTTCGGGATTGCCCGGTTCCGCGGCAAGCGCCAGCTTGGCGGCCTGCTCGGCCGGCAGGAGCGCGCCACGGCGAAGCTGGACGCGCGTCGTGATCAGCAGCGTCTGGACGTTCTTCGGAGCGAACTTCAACGCGTCGCCAAGAACCCGGAGCGCGTCCGTTTCCTTTTTCTGCGCAAGATACAGCAGCGCCAGATTGTTGTGCGCTTCGACGTACCGCGGGTTCTGCTGGATCGCCTTGCGAAGCGCATGTTCGGCTTCGTCGAGCTTCTTGTCCTGTTGCAGCAGCGTCCCGAGATTGTTGTACGCCTCGGGATAGGCAGCGCGGTGAGTCAGTGCATCCTGATACGCCTGCATCGCACCGTCGACATCGCCCGTCATGCGCAGCGTGTTGCCGAGGTTATTGTGCGCTTCCGCCATCTCCGGCCGCGCTTCGATCGCTCGCCGATAGCAATTGGCGGCTTCGTTGAACTGGCGAAGCTCGTAATTGGCGATTCCGAGATTGTTCAGCGCCTGCGGGTTGTTGGGGTCGATTCGGAGCGCCTCTTCGAGCGGGGCCTTGGCCTCCTTGGCCCGGCCCGCGAGCCGCAGGACCTCGCCAAGGTTGGCGTGATAGCTCGCCGCCGAAGCGTTGATCTTGGTCGCGCGCTTGAGCGATTCGACGGCCTCGTCGTGGCGCCCCATCGCCGCCAGGGTCACGCCCAGGATGTTGTGCGCATCGGCATTGGCGGGCCGTGACTGGATGATTTGCTGACAGACCCGTGCCGCTTGGCCGAACTGCTTGCGACCATAAAGCTGGCCAGCCATTTCGACCGCCTTGGCCGGCGACACGTTGACGCGCCCGTGCAAAGCTTTGTCGATCGCTGCATCAACGCTTCCCGCGGGCGCGTTGGCGCCTCGTGCCTGGCCTTGGGGCCGCTGCCTGCCAGCCCCTTGCGGAGGGCGGTTGCCCGCACCTTGCGGGGGACGATTGCCGGCGCCTTGCTGGGCGCCATTGGGTCCGCGGCGCTGGCCACGTCCTTTGGGGGCGCCGCCGTCGGGCGCGTTGCTGGTCTTGTTCTCGGTCATGGCTGCTCTTTTAGCTGGAAGTGGCGTCAAATAAAGGCCTTGGGCGCTGCAAAAGCGCCGGACCCCGGCTGAGCGCGCGACGGAACGCATAGCCGCCCCAAATTCATTGTTCCGCGGACCGGCGCGGCGCGCTGGCTAGCCGAGGCACGGGGCGACCATTCCTGGTCCACTCGGAACCGCGCGCTCGCCTTGGCGGCAGGCCCGACGACCATTTCCGATCAACCGCACCGCCACAAAAAGAAAGAAGGAGGAATTGCTTCCTCCTTCTCTCGATTACTTTGCCGTTGGGCCGCTTTCGGGAGGGCGAGACCGAAGTCCTGCCCTCCGTCAGGCTGACTTACTGACCGCGCTCACCACGCTCCACCGGCGGCGGCGGAGGCGGCGGCGGGGGCGGCGGCGGCGGTGCAACTTCAACCACCGGCGGCGGCGGCGGCGGCGGAGCCACCATTACCGGCGGCGGCGGCGCTGCCCGACTGCCCAGCGGGAAGACAACCTTGAAGTTGCCGCTGTGGCTGACAACGTCGTCGTTGAACTCGCCCTCGTAGCCGATCCGGACGTCGGCGGCGCCGATCTTGCCGCCGATGCTCAGGCCGGCAAGGAAGGTGCCACGATTGGCCGCAGCCGATCCGATGTCGAACCAGCAAGGCGTGCCCGACAGGCCGTCATTGAACTGCGCCGTGAAGTACGAACGCTGGTCGTCCATGCGGTAACGGTAGCCGAGGTTGACCTCTGGAACGAGGCCTCCCATCTGCGTCGCCCACTTGACGCCGCCGGTCAGGAAGCTGTGCTTCGAGTGACCGCCGCTGACCGTCAGGTTGGCGCCTTCGAGGCCGGATTCGGTGAAGGCTTTCAGCTTCGCATCGACATAGTCGTAGTTGAGGTACGGCGTGAGCACCGAAGTGCCACCCATCGGCAGACGCGCACCGGCGTGAAGGCCGAAGTTCCACATCTCGACATCAGGCGCCGAACTGGTCGAACCACTGAAGGTCCCGCCGAACGGTGCGAAATTGATGTTCCGCGTGGCCCGTCCAGTCAGCGAACTGTAGCTGCCGACCAGCTTGGCGTAGAACGCGCCCGGATCGTAAACGCCATAAGCGCCGATCGTGAAGCCTTCGCCTTTGACGTGGTCGCCGAACTGATGATCGTTGACCGAGTTGCTGGAGAAGCCGCCACCGATACCGACGATCGCCGCATTCCCGACCGCAGCATCGACACCGATCAGACCGGTAAAGCGATCCGACTGGGCACGGCCCGCTTCGATGTCGGCGTCAGCCCGGCGCCACTGGTAGTCGAGCTGGCCCCAAACATGGATCGGAGCCGAAGCGCGGCATTCCAGCACGGAGCCGGCAAGCGCCGGGATCTCGCAGTTGGTCGCGTGGTCGAACAGGTCGTTGTAGTGCACGCCCAGTGATGGGAACGACTGCAGGTAGTTGGCGTAGACCGAGCCCGAAAGCTGGTTGAGAGCCGTATTATACTGACCTGGATCGGTGATCAGGAACAGGTCGCCGAACATATTGGCAAACCCGCCCGTCATCGCCGGATCGTAGATGCACTCGAGGCCGTCACCGACTGCAGCACCGTTGCCATTCAGGCCCGGCACCGCGTTGAAGGCGATGCGGCTGAAGGCGAGGTCGATGTTGTCGTTAGCATCTTCGATGCAATCGAGGTTATCCAGCAGCACCGACCCGGCATATGGACCGGCCAGGACGCACTGAGCGCCATCGAAGCCACCGTTGCGGTTATTGGCGTCGATCACATTGTCGAAGAAGTAGTTGTCCTGGAACAGGCCGTTGGCGGGACGGATGTCCGCAACCAGCGTGCCGTCCAGGTTGGCGGTGTCGGCGAAGATCTGCGGATAAGTTCCGACAGCCTGGTAGCCGTCAACGCCCGTGGTCGAGGCATCCGGACGGAGCTGGAACGTAATCGTTCCGTCCGCTCCGACATTGAGAGTATCGACCAGAGCGTAGGTCGGACCTTCGTACATCGAAGCGTCACCGTGGATCCGCGTATCGGCGAGAACCAGGTTTCCGCCATTGTCGATCGTCAGCGTTCCGACACCGAACAGGCCGGAGTCGAGATCCGCATCGGTCGCCACGCGGCCCGGCAGGAACGCCGGGTTGATGATGCCGTCGAAGTAGGTCGTCCCGCTTGCAACATTGATGTTGTCGCCGCTGGCAATCGCGATGTCGCCGTAGATATCGCCATCACCGATGAGGTTGATGACCGACGGGTTCGGCGCTGCCGAAACGTCGACCGCCATGCCATGCTGCCAGGTGCTGCCACCGTCCGTCGACTGCCGCACAACGATTGTGCCGCCGTCATTGGTGAAGGTGAAGACATCATCGACCGCCGGAGCAAGGCCAGTGCCGTTGCCGGTCACCACCAGGCCGGTTGCCGTTGCCGGGCCGCCGTTGGCAGTCATCGCCTGGACGCTGAGCGTACCGGTGTTGGTCACGGTCATCGTGTTCGCGCCGGAGCTGAGCGCAATGCCCGTTGCCGTGGCCGAGCTCGTTGAGCCGCTGGCGTTGGCCGAGACATTGAACAGACCCGAGTTCAGGATCGAACCGCTGAGAGCGGCTTCCTGGGTCGCTGCCAGCGTCGTCGATCCGAACACCGATGCACTGATGCCGATTGCCTGGGCGTAGGCGCCGATGCCGGTTGCCGTGGCGTTGACGTTAAACGTCGCGCCCGTCTCGTTGGCGAAGTCCATTTCGAAGGCGCCGCCATTGCCGAAGCCGAAAGCGCCATAGCCTTCCGCAAAAGCATTAGCCGTTCCGGTCGAACCGCTGGCAATGGCGCCCGCGTGGACATTGAACAGCCCGCTGTTGTCGACAACCGCAAGTCCGCCGTCGACGTACTGGTACAGGCCGTTGGCCGAAGCGCTGGCCGAAGCCGTTCCCGAAGCCGAGGCAGTCGCCATGGCATTTACCGAGAAAGTGGCTGCGTTGATGAACGAAGCCGTTCCGCCCGCCACCGACTGCGTGGCGCCGAAGGCCGTCGCCGTCGCATTTGCAGCGACCGTACCCACCGCGAGCGCGTTCGCATCGACGTTGATCGAGCCGTTATTGTCGATCAGCGCGAGCGACGAAGTCGTGCCCGAAGCGCTCTGGAAGATGCCGGTGTAAACCTCGGCGTAGGCCGAAGCGATCGTGCCCGTCGCAGTGGCGTTAGCAGCGATGCTGATGGCGCCGCTGTTCTCGATCACCGCCGAAGCCGCGCCCGAACCTGCGAAAGCGACCTGCGAAATGCCGGTCTCGACCGAAGCCGAGGCGCTGGCGAAGGTCGCGCCGACCGCATGGGCGTTGGCACTGATGTTGACCGCCGCCGACGTCCCCGTGTTCGACAGGAGGGCAAGTGCATTGCCCGTGACCGCGCTTGCGTCCTGACGAACTGCGCCCCCGATGTAGGCGGTCGCATAAGCGTCGTTGACGTTGGCCACGGCGCTTGCGCTGGCCGCCACCGTCAAACCGCCGGTGTTGACGATCGCCACCGCGGCATCACCGCCGCCCAGTGCGTAGGCCGACTGGGAAACGGCGTCATTGGCGCTGGCATAGGCCGAAGCCGAATTGCCGGTCGCAAATGCGTCCGCGGTGATCAGGATCGGACCGCCGGCCAAAGCCACCACCGCGTCGCCGCCACCAAGTGCGTCAGCGTTCTGGTAGATGCCGTCCGAGATGCTTGCCTGGGCGCTTGCGAAGTCGTTCGCGTCGGCGGCCGCGCTGGCTGCCAAAGTGATCGACCCGTTGTTGGTCAGCGTGACGATCGCATCGCCAGTGCCGTTATTCGTGGCTTCCTGCGAAATGCCGGTCGACACCGAAGCATAAGCAAACGCGCTGTCGCGGGTCGAAGTGGCGTTGGCTACCGCGGTCAGGCTGAGGTCACCGTTGTTGGTGATCCCCGCCACCGCATCACCCGTGCCACCGCCGACGTTGGCGGTCTGGCTGATGCCGTACTCGATGTAAGCCGAAGCGCTGGCCGAGCTGCCGAACGCGCTTGCCGTGGCATGCTCGTTAAGCCCGCCGGTGGTCAGGTCGACCGTGGCGTTGCCGCTTTGCGCATAGGCGTATTGGTAAATGCCTTCGTAGACACTGGCGTCAGCCGAAGCATAGCCGGTCGTCGAAATGGCCTTGGCCACCGCACCCAGGTCCAGCGTGCCCGTACCGTTGACGACGCTCATCGCATCGCCGCCGCCGTAGGCATAAGCGTCCTGCGAGATGCCATAATCGACCGAAGCATCGGCCCTGACGGTGGTCGTTCCCGTCGCCGAGGCCGTTGCCGCGAGGGTGATCATGTTATTGTTGGTAACCAGGTTCGAAGCGTCCCCGCCCACGGTTGCGCGGGCGTATTGCTCAATGCCTTCGTAAACCGAGGCACTGGCCTGCGCCTGGCCACTAGTGCCCGAAGCTTGCGCCAGCGCCGTCATGTTGATCACGCCGTCGTTTGTGACGATGTTTGCCGCGTTGCCGCCACCATCTGCGTAAGCGTCTTGCGAGATGCCGTATTCGACGGATGCAGAGGCGGAAGCACTGGTGCCCGCCGCAACTGCGGTAGCAGCCATATTGATCACGCCGGTGTTCGAATTGAGGACCGAGTTGGTCGCATTGCCACCGTCGTAGGCGTAGGCCGTCTGGGTGATGACGTCGGAGACCGAAGCCGAAGCCGTCGCATAACCGCTTGCCGCGATCGCAACCGCGTTCGCTGCAACATTGATGGTGCCCGAATTGTCGACCAGGTTCGAAGCGTCGCCGCCGCCCGTCGCATAAGCATATTGCGAGATTGCGTACTCGTTCGAAGCGCTGGCGCTGGCGTAAGTTACGCCATTCGCGATCGCGGTTGCGGCAATGTTCAACGTGCCGCTGTTGGTGACACTGTTAGACGCATCGCCACCGCCGTAAGCATAAGCAGTCTGCGAGAAGGCGTCATAGACAGTTGCCGAGGCGCTGGCCTCGCTCGAGAAGCCGTTGGCGCTCGCGAAGGCGACGATGTTCATCGTGCCTTCGTTCGTAACGACGTTCGCCGCATTGGCGCCCGCATAACCGTAAGCCGTCTGATAAACGGCATATTCGTTGCTGGCCGAAGCACTGGCGCTCGTGCCGCTGGCGATTGCCGAGGCGACGATGTTCATCGTTGCCCCAGTGCCAATGTTGCTGACGGCGTTGATCGCCATCCCGTCTGCGCCGGACACGATCGCATACTGGTTGATGGCCTCATAGTTGGAGGCATTGGCCGATGCGAATCCGCTCGCCGCAACCGCCGAGGCGAACGCCACGATGTCGAGTTCGCTGCTATTTTCCACTGCGTTGAGCGCGACGCCGTTGTCGGCATAGGCCGACTGGCTGATCGCATAATCGACGCTGGCGCTGGCCTCGGCCCGCGTCACGCCATTCGCGATGGCGGTCGAGTGAATGTTCAGCGTGCCGTCGTTCGCGACGACATTGGTCGCATTGCCGGTGCCGGTCGCGTCCGCCGTCTGGTAGATCGCAGTGCTGAGCTCGCTGGCATAGGCATAGGCATCGCCGGTCAGGCCGGTCGCATTGGCGATTGCGACGTTGCTGATATCGAGAGTTCCGCCCAAAGCGTTCGACACAATGTTGGTCGCGTCACCGTCCGAAGTCGCGTCAGCGGACTGATTGATCGCGTCGGACTGGCTGGCATAAGCATAAGCGTAGCTGGTGCCGTTGGCGATTGCGGTGTTGCCGATGTGCAAGGTGCCGACGTTGGCAATCTCATTGACTGCATCGCCGCCGCCGGTCGCGCTGGCTTCCTGGTAAATGCCATTATATTGATAGGCATAAGCCGTCGCTTCGCCGGACGTCGCATTGGCACTGGCGAGCGCGACGATGTTCATCGTCCCGTCGTTGGTCACTTCGTTCAGCACGCTGCCTGACCCGAAGGCGTAGCCGTACTGCGAGATGCCATAGGAGTTCGACGCCGTGGCGTAGCCGCGCGTGACGCCGTTGGCGATCGCCGTTGCGCCGATGGTGAAGGTGCCGGCGCCGTTCGCAACCAGGAGATGCACGTCGCCGCCCGTCGAAGTGGCATATTCGTAAATGCCGTAGTCGAGCGAAGCCGAAGCGTTGGCGCTGCCGGTCGAGGCGCTGGCGACCGCAAGTGCGTCGATCAGCAGGTTGCCGTCGTTGGTCACTGACAGGGTGACGTCGTCGGAAGCATTGACCGCCGTCAGCGAGATTGCCGTGTTCATGTACGCATTGGCGTCGCCGTTCGCGCCACCGGTCGCAATCGCGACCGCGCCGATCTCGGCGGACGAACCCGCGGGATTGTTGACGTTGATCGTGACCACGTCGGTCGCGTTCGGCGCGGAAATTTCGATCTGGCCGTTGGCTGGCGAGGTGACCGTCGCGGTTGCGGCCGCGGTGCCGGTGTCGAGCACGCCGATGAAGCACTCAGGGGAAGCGCCGGCGATGTCGCAAATGTCGATCGACGTTGTGTACGGAGCGGCTGCGAGCGTGATGCTCGTCCCGCTGTAAGTCCCTGGCGCTGCGGCGTCGTGCGGCGCGGCGAATGCGGGGCTGGCAATTCCGAGAGCGGAAATCGATGCGCCGGAAAGAAGCGCAATGCGCCGTTGCGAGGTCGTCATGTAGTCATCCCCTGTTTTCGCCCACGGCCGTGGGCATTGATTACTCTGGATCGAATCACTGGAGGCAAATCCGACTGCGCCTTTCGGCACAAGACGCAGTCCGCCCCCAAGCGGAACAATCCCGTAAGCTTGGCTTATGGCCGGGTTTCACGAAAAGCAAAGACGAAAAGTTGATCCGAATTGCGAATTACCCATCTTTGGCCTGTCCCCTGTGTCCTGCCGGCAACAGTAACGGCGCTCGGTAAACCGCCATTTTCCAACCTGCCCCCGCCGCTCGGCCTCGCGCGCGCGCTCACGCGTAGAGTTCAGCCGCCAGCAAGCTTGCCGCGGCGAGAAGTGGCGATGTCGACGGCGCGCCGCAGAAACGCTAGGGGCGTTGGCGTGTCGTTCTGGCAGTCCACTTCCGGGGAGAATTCCGTGTTTCATCGCTACCTTCCGTGTGCCGCGCTTATCGCTTTCGGCGCTGCCCAACCGGCGCTTGCCGCTCCTGCGGTCCAGGGCGCGGCGCCTGCCGCCAAGCCCGCCGCGACCACGCAGACCCGCGCTTCGCTCGCCAATTCGCTGCAGGGGAACTTCAAGGCGATCGACGCCAATGGCGACGGCACGCTGAGCGCCGCCGAGCTTCAGGCCGTCGAAGCCAAGGCCCTGCAGCAGCGGGTTGTTAACGCGCGCGCCCGAGTCGAGGGAGAGTTCACCAAGCTCGACACCAATCGCGACGGCCAGCTGTCGAAGGCCGAGTTCATGGCGGTCGCCCCGACGGCGCCGACCCAGGCTCCCAATGGCGCCGCGCTGCTTGCCCAGCTCGACAAGAACAAGGACGGCAAGATCACCATCGACGAATACCGGACCCCGATCCTCGGGCGCTTCGATTCGCTCGACACCAACAAGGACGGCACTCTCAGCCAGTCCGAGCGGGCCGCCGCCCAGGCGCGCGCCGCGCGTAAATAATGACGGGGCGGCCGCGCAACCGCACTGGCGCGCGGCCGCCTCGCCCCTTAAGACCGGCCTTCCCTGGGGAGCTGCTGTCGCGCAGCTGAGATCGGCGCCGAACGTCGAGACCCATTGAACCTGATGCCGTTAGCGCGGCCGTAGGGAGGTGAAGAATGGGCGATGTCCCCGCACGTACCGAATTGAAAGTCACCACCGGCCCGATTCGCGGGTCGCGCAAGATCCACGTCGGCGATTTGCGAGTCGCGATGCGCGCGGTCGATCTTGAACCCGCGTCAGGCGAACCGCCGCTCAACCTCTACGACACCAGCGGGCCGTACACCGACCCGGCGGCGCGGATCGACATCATGGCCGGCCTGCCCGAGCTTCGCGCCCCCTGGATCCGCGCCCGCGGCGATGTCGAGGAAGTCGCCCAGCGCGAGGTGCGCCCCGAAGACAACGGCCAGCTGGGCCCCGACCGCTCGGGCGGAGTCGCCCCGTTCCCCAACGTCCGCAAGCGCGTCCTTCGCGCCAGGGCCGGCGCCAACGTCACCCAGATGCATTACGCCCGCCGCGGCATCATCACCGCCGAAATGGAGTATGTCGCCGAGCGCGAGAACCTCGGCCGCGCCGCAATCGCCGGCCACATCCGCGACGGCGAGGACTTCGGCGCCGCAATCCCCGACTTCGTCACCCCCGAATTCGTCCGCGACGAAGTGGCTCGCGGCCGCGCGATCATCCCCAACAACATCAATCACCCCGAATCCGAACCGATGGCGATCGGCCGCAACTTCCTGGTCAAGATCAACGCCAATATCGGCAATAGCGCGGTCGCGTCCGACGTCGCCGCCGAAGTCGACAAGATGGTGTGGTCGATCCGCTGGGGCGCCGACACCGTCATGGACCTGTCGACCGGCCGCAACATCCACGACACCCGTGAATGGATCGTCCGCAATTCGCCCGTCCCGATCGGCACCGTGCCCATCTACCAGGCGCTCGAGAAAGTCGGCGGAGTCGCCGAGGATCTCAATTGGGAAGTCTATCGCGATACCTTGATCGAACAGGCCGAACAGGGCGTCGACTATTTCAC
>JBDSGQ010000077.1:0-17105 GCA_039918915.1 Sphingomicrobium sp. | reverse complement strand
ATGGGATAGTGGCCGGGCGCCCCGGCGATGGTGATCCAGCGAAGCTCCGTAAACGCCTCGATCCCGGCTTTGCCACCGAAACGCCCGTAACCCGATGCGCCCATGCCGCCGAACGGCATTTGCGGCTCATCGAACACGGTTGGGCCGTTAACGTGGCAGATTCCCGACCGAATTTGCCGCGCAATGCGCAATCCGCGCGCCGCGTCGCGGGTGAATACCGCAGCCGACAGGCCATAGTCCGAATCGTTCGCGATGCGCACGGCTTCCTGTTCGTCGGCGACGCGAATGATTCCGACCACCGGGCCGAAGCTTTCGTCACGATAGAGGCGCATCTTCTGAGTTATTCCGTCCAACACTGCCGCTGGGCCTTCCACAATGCGCCGGGCACCGTGGTTCAGCGCGTCGTCGATCAGCGCCGCAGTTGTCGCCGCGGCCGAATCATCGACCTGCTGCCCCACCGCCGCGGCCGGCATGCTGTGCGCTTTCGTGGCGAGCCGCTGGACGAATTCGTCCGCAATGGTTTCGACGACGATGATCCGCTCGGTCGCCATGCAGATCTGGCCGGCGTTCATGAACGCCCCGAACGCCGCGGCCTTGACCGCTTCGTCGAGGTCGGCGTCATCGAGCACGATCAGCGGCGCCTTGCCGCCCAGCTCCAGCAGCACCGGCTTGAGCTGCTGCGCCGCGCGCACAGCGACGATCCGGCCGACCGCGGTCGAACCGGTGAAATTGATCCGCCGCACCGCCGGGTGGTCGATCAATGCACCGACGACAGCAGCGGCGTCCGCCGGGGTGTTGGTGACGAGGTTGACGACTCCGGTGGGGAAGCCGGCGTTGGCGAACGCCTCGACGATCAGGCCGTGGGTTCGCGGACAACGCTCGGACGCCTTGAGGATCACGGTATTGCCGCACGCCAGCGGCGTCGCGATGGCGCGGCAGCCGAGGATTACCGGCGCATTCCAGGGCGCGATGCCAAGCACGACCCCAGCCGGTTCGCGCACCGCCAGGGACAGCAGGCCGGGCCGGTCGGACGGAATGACTTCGCCGCCGATTTGAGTGGTCAGCGCGGCGGCCTCGCGCAGCATCCCGGCGCCGAGCATGACGTTGAACCGGGCCCACGGCTCACTCGCCCGAACCTCCTGTCCCATCGCAACGACGAATTCCCCGGAGCGAGCTTCGAGCGCATCGGCGGCACGGTTGAGCAATGCCCGCCGGGGACCGGGGCCAAGTGCCGACCAGCCATCGAATGCGGCCGACGCCGTTGCGGCCGCAGCGCTTGCCTGATCCGTCATCCCGCCTCGCTACCGCGATTGCCCGGCGACCGCCACCGCCGACCGAGGCAATCAAGCCTATCCGGTCTGGACCAATGCTTTAGGGCGCGCTCACCGTGACGCGAATAAGCCGGGCGCCATGGGTACCGCGGGAATTAGTCATTCGCAGAGGTCGCGCGAGCTTCGCCGAAGAGTCGTGCTTCCGGCGCGGATCCGTTATTCGGCGGGTTGGGCGGACGCTTGCATCCTGAACATTTCGTCGCGCGGGCTGATGATCCAGTCTTGCGCCGGGGCGAAGGCGGGGACCATCGTCGAGCTCACTCGCGGACCTCATGTCATTAGCGCGCGCGTAGTGTGGAGCGAGGGCTTTCGCACCGGTCTGCAAGTCGACGAAAGCATATCGGTCGCGGATATTTTGACGATCGGGTCGGCCAATCAATTGGCTCTCGCTCCGATCCGGTCGGCGCTGCTCGATCCACCCCGGAACATGGCCGCGCATGACGCGAGCAGGCTGCAGGCGCGCACCCTACAATTTGCCGGCACGCTGTTCATCGGCGCCGTGCTGAGCATTGGCGCATTCGGGATGATGCAACAGGCGTTCGCGGCCCCGCTGGCGGCGGTGGAGGCCGCGCTCGGCGGCGGTTAGGAGCCGTCCGCTGACTCGGCCTCAAGGTATCGCTCAAGATCACTGCTGCCGCCGATTCGGCGACCGTCGATGAACACCTGCGGCGTCGTGCTGACGCCTTCCTTTTGCTGGTAGGCGTCGGTGTCCTCGCGCGACGTCAGCAAATGCTCGTCGATCTCATACCCGGCCTGTTCGAGCAGCTCCTTGGCCTTGAGGCCGTAGGGGCATTCGTGGGTGGGCAGCTTCATGCGGTAAAGTGTGGCGGTCTGGGTCATGCCGATTCAATACTTGTGGCCGCGAAAGGTTGCCTCTCTCGCGGCGTCGGCGATGGCGCGCTATGCGGGCGCCATGAACCTTTTGTACCAACGCCTGCAGACCAGCGTGTTCGAGCGCATGTCGGGCCTTGCCGCACGCCATGGCGCCGTCAATCTGGGTCAGGGCTTCCCCGACTTCGGCTGGCCCGACGCGGTTCTTCAGGCGGCGGCCACGGCCGTGACCCAAAGCTCGAATCAATATGCGCCGTCCCGTGGCCTGCCCGCGTTGCGCGACGCCGTCGCTGCCCATTATGGCCGCCAGTTCGGCCAGCAAGTCGACGCCAACCAAGTCTGTGTGACCAGCGGCGCGACCGAAGCGCTGGGCGCGGCGATCCTGGCAACGGTCGAAATCGGCGACGAAGTGATCATTTTTACGCCTGCCTACGACAGCTACGCGCCGATGATCCGGCGAGCCGGAGCAGTGCCGCGCGAAATCGCGCTTCGGCCCCCGGGCTGGCGCATCGAGCGGGAAGCAGTCGAGGCCGCGATCAGCCCGAAAACACGCGCGATTCTGTTCAATAATCCGCACAATCCGACGGGACGCCTGTTCGATGCGGACGAGCTTGAAGTGATCGCCGCCGCCGCTCGCGACCATGACCTGGTCGTGATCAGCGACGAAGTGTGGGAGCATGTCGTCCTCGACGGTCGGCAGTTCACGCCGCTGGCGACACTCGCGGGCATGGCTGAACGCACGATCAAGGTTGGATCGGCGGGCAAGATCTTTTCGCTGACGGGTTGGAAGGTCGGCTGGATCGTCGCCCCTCCGGAGCTTGGCGACGTGGTTGCGCGGGCGCACCAGTTCCTGACCTTTTGCACCCCGCCGAACCTCCAGGAAGCGGTGGCGTTCGGGCTGAATGAAGGCGATTCGTGGCTGCGGCCGATGCGCGACCGCTTCCAGCGCGCCCGCGACCGCATGGCGGAGGGGCTGCGAGCGGCGGGTTTCGACGTGCTCGATGCCGCCGCGACTTATTTCCTGTGCGTCGACCTGCAGGCATCCGGCATTGCGCTCGACGACGAAGCCTTTGCGGCGCTGGCCGTCGAGCAGGCCGGAGTGGCAGTGGTGCCGATCTCCGCCTTTGCCGAGCACGATCCCGCGCGGCACCTCGTGCGGCTGTGCTTCGGCAAGAAGGACGAGACGATCGACGCCGGTGTCGCGGCAATGGCCCGCGCCCGCGAGCTGGCGGCATGAGCCCGGCCGACGAAGCAGCCGCAATCCTCCGCGAGTTCGGGGTGGTGAGCAGCGGCGATCTCGCCAGCTGTTCGCCAATCGATGGAAGGCCCATTGGCAGTGTCGAGACCGGCAATCCCAAGCAGGCCGGCGACGTGGCCGCCACCGCCTTCATGGCGTGGCGGCAAGTGCCGGCACCACGCCGCGGCGAGCTGGTTCGCCTGATCGGGCAGGAGTTGCGCGCGGCCAAGCCGGCGCTTGCCCGGATGATCACTCTCGAGGCCGGAAAAATCATCGCGGAGAGCCTCGGCGAGGTCCAGGAGATGATCGATATCTGCGACTTCGCCGTCGGCCTGTCGCGCCAGCTTTACGGACTGACGATTGCCAGCGAACGGCCCAACCATCGGATGTTGGAGCAATGGCATCCGCTAGGCCCGGTGCTGGTCATCAGCGCCTTCAACTTTCCGGTCGCGGTATGGGCGTGGAATGCCGCACTGGCGCTGGTATGCGGCGACCCGGTCATCTGGAAGCCGAGCGAAAAGACCCCGCTGTGCGCCGAACTGGTCATGCGCATCGTCGGGCGCGCCCTGGCCGTTTTCGGCGACGCGCCGGATGGGCTGCTCCAACTCGTGCAGGGGGAGCGCGAGGTCGGGGAAGCCCTGGTCGACGATCCGCGCATTGCGCTGGTTTCGGCGACCGGATCGACCGCGATGGGACGCGCCGTCGGCCCCCGCGTCGCCAGCCGCTTCGGCCGCGTGCTGCTTGAGCTTGGGGGCAATAATGCAACCATCGTCTGTCCGTCGGCCGACCTCGATTTGGCCGCTCGCGGGATTCTGTTTTCAGCGGCCGGGACCGCGGGGCAGCGGTGCACCACGCTGCGCCGGCTGATCGTTCACCGCAGCGTTGCGGACGCGCTGATCAAGCGGGTGCGCGGCCTGTTCGACCAGGTCAGCGTGGGTGATCCACGTCTGCCCGACACGCTGGTCGGGCCTTTGATCGACGAAGCCGCTTTCAAGGCGATGCGCGCGGTGCTTGGCGACCAGGTCGATCGGGTAGAAGCGGTGCCGGGCGGCTTCTACCTGCGCCCGGTGCTGGTCGAGCGGGACCAGCAGGAAGGCACCGTGATGGAGGAAACGTTCGCGCCGATCCTGTACGCGTTGCGCTTCGACGATTTCGACGAGGCGATCGCGCTTAACAACGCGGTATCTCAAGGCCTGTCGTCGTCGATTTTCACGACCGACCTGCGCGAAGCCGAGCGGTTCGTGTCGGCGTGCGGATCCGACTGCGGCATCGCCAACGTCAATATCGGCCCGTCGGGAGCGGAAATCGGCGGCGCCTTCGGGGGCGAAAAGAAAACCGGGGGCGGGCGCGAAAGTGGCTCCGACAGCTGGCGCGCCTACATGCGGCGCCAGACCAACACGATCAATTACGGCAGCGACTTACCGCTCGCCCAGGGCATTCGTTTCGACGTCGCTCCGTAATTGTGGCAACTCATGCGCCACCATTTCCGGCCAACTGCGCCTGAATCGTTCGGTCCAGCCTTTGAGATCGGCCGGATCGAGCGGGACCGAGATCAGGTAACCCTGCACAACGTCGCAGCCGAGCTCGCGCACGGCGCGCAGCTGCTCGATCGTCTCCACCCCTTCGGCGGTAGCAATCAGGCCGAGCCCGTGGGCGAGATCGACAATCGCCTGGATGATCAGCCGGCAATCGCGCGAGCGCGTCACATCGGCAACGAACGCCTGGTCGATCTTGACCTCGGTAAAGGGCAGCTGGCGAAGCTGCATCAGCGACGAATAGCCGGTCCCGAAATCGTCGATCGCAAGCCCAATGCCCTTGATCCGGAAGCGGGTCAGCGTGTCCATCAGCTTGATCAGCGGCTGGGTCGCGCCTTCGGTCAGTTCCATCACCAGCCGGTCGGTCGGAACGTCAAGCGCGCGGCACATCCGCTCGACCAAATCGGGGAAGTCGAGGTGCTGCAGGCTCAGCGCCGAAATATTGAAGGCGATGCAGGTGTCGAGGCCGTCGTCGCACCACGCCAGCCACTGCTTGAGGATGGTTCGCAGCCCCCAGTGGGTGAGTTCGTCGATCAGGCCGTGTTTTTCGGCGAGCGGAACGAAGCGCGAAGGCTGGACCGAACCGAGGACGGGATCATCCCACCGCACCAGCGCCTCAACGCGCGTCAGCCCGCCGTCATGAAGCGAAATCTTGGGCTGATAGACCATGTGCAGCCGCTGTTCGGCGAGCGCGCGTTCGAAGCCGTCAAGCAACGTCGCCGAATCGTCCCGGCTCATTCGAGGGCGGCCTTGAGCCCGCTCAGCAATTCTTCGAGCACTTCGAACCGCACCGGCTTTTCGATCGGGCCGACCATGTGCAGGCCGAGCGCTTCGCCCAGGCGAAATGCAGATTCGAGCACGCGCCGGTCGAAGCCGCTGAAAATCAGTACCGGCGAGCGATAATCCTGCGCGGCGAGAAACCGCAGCAGCTCAACGCCGTCCATGCCCGGCATGCCAAGGTCGAGCGCCACCATTTCCGGCGGGTTGGCGAGAAAAGCGTCGCGAAACTGCTGGTCATGATCGGTAATTTGGGGCTCGAACCCGCTTTCGCTGGCGGCACTTGCAAGGAAGGCCGCGAGCGCTGGCTCGTCATCGATCAGAAGCAGGCGCGGCGGCGTCATCAGCGGGCGGTCTCCAAACATGGCCCAACAAGGCCCCAACGCTTGAACGCACACAGACGAAACGCTCTTTTAACCTTGAAGTCCATAAAGTCCCATTTTGGCGCTGTTTGCGCGAAGTGGAGGGCGTCAGATCCCATGTTTGCATCGCTGATCCGCAGGAAACCCGCCACTTTGGCCGATCTTGGCGGCGACGCCGCTTTCGAATCGACCACCGTGTCGCTGTCGACCATGGTCCCGCGCCCCGCCGAGCGCCGTGGCGATGAGCGGCTATCCGCGATGCTCCGTTCGGGCAAGCTCACCGATTCGCAGGGGCAGGAACAGCTGATCCGGGTCAAGAATTTGTCGGCAGGCGGCCTGATGGCCATCACCAACGGCGCTCCGCAGATCGGCGAGACGGTGCAAGTGGAGCTGTCGGCCCAGAAGATCCCGGCATCGGTGGTGTGGATCCGCGACGACCTCGTCGGGCTCAAGTTCGACCAGAACGTCGATCTTGGCGAGCTGCTTGCCGGGCGCAAACCGCGCCACGGGTTTCGGCAGCGTCCGCCGCGGCTGGAAATCGCCTGCACGGCGTCGGTCCGGGTCGGCAAAATCTATTACAACGTCGACGTCCACGACATTTCGCTGGGCGGAATGAAGGTCGAGCCGATCGACGAATATTGCGTCGGCAAGAAGGTCGTCGTCGCGATCGACAGCCTGCGGCCGATCAAGGGCGAGGTTCGGTGGTTTTCCGAACGCCGCGCAGGGATCGTGTTCGACCAGCAGCTCAATTTCGACGAGCTTGCGGAATGGGTCGGCAAGCGCCTCGAACTGGCCAGCCTGAAAGCGGCTTACCGCCCCAATTAAGCACTTCGCACCTCGCAATTGCGGCGCCCGGTTCCTATCTGCGGCGCAAGCATGAAGGAGCGGATTATGGCCGATCAGATCGCAATCGTTGCCGGCGGGTGCTTCTGGTGCACCGAAGCGGTGTTCCTCGACGTCGTTGGAGTGAGCAAGGTCGAGAGCGGCTATACCGGCGGAGCGGTCGCCAATCCGACCTACAAGCAGGTGTGTGGCGGCGATACCGGCCATGCCGAAGCGATCCGCATCACGTTCGACGACGACCAGCTGAGTTACGACGACCTGCTCGACATCTTTTTTGCCACGCACGACCCGACGCAGCTCAACCGCCAGGGCAATGATGTCGGCACCCAGTATCGATCGGCGATCTTCCCGCAGGACGAGGAGCAGGAGCGCCAGGCGCGCGCTGCCATCGACCGTGCCAATGCCGAGCAAGACGGGCGCATCGTCACCACCATCGAGCGACCAGGCGAATGGTATCCGGCCGAGGATTATCACCAGGATTATTGGTCGGGCGAAGGGCAGCGCAATCCTTATTGTATCGCGCTGATCCCACCCAAGCTGCAGAAACTCCGCAAGAGCTTCCAGGCGCGAACCAAAAGCGCGGCGGCGACGGCCTAGGACGCTGCCCGGCGCAAGCGGTCGTTGACCGCTGCGCCGAGCCCGTCATCGGGGATTGGAGCCACCGCGATGCGGGCGCTTGGCGAAGCGTCGGCGCGGTGGAGCAAGTCGAACAATCGCGCCGCTGCTTCAACGAGGTCGCCACTGGCGCTCAAGCTTTCGTCGCCCGCCACTGCCCCGAAGCCGATCAGATATTCGTCGGGCTCGGCCGCAGCCGCGTTGAGCCGCAGGGGCTTGGCTGGGGCATAGTGGCTGGCGAGCTGGCCGGGCGCTTCGATCAGCGTCCCGGCGGAAACGTCAGCCGCCACTGCAATCGGTCCGGGGCGAAGCAGCCGCAGGCCCCCGCCGGTCGCCGCGACAATCGTCGATTCGATCCCGCGCTCGCTTGACCCGCCGTCGATCACCAGCGCGATGCGGCCGGCGAGACTGTGCAGGACATGGCCGGCGCGCGTCGGGCTGATCGTCCCGCTGGCGTTGGCGGACGGAGCGGCGAGCGGCCGGCCGGTGGCTGCCAGCAGGGTCTGCATTGCCCGATGGGCGGGAACGCGCAGGCCAATCGATGGCAGGCCCGCCGAAACGAGCGAGGCGATCCCCGCATCCGGACGGAGCGGCACCACGAGGGTTAGCGGCCCCGGCCAATGCCGTGCGGCGAGACGCAAGGCCGCCGGACTGAATTGGCCGATCCGTTCCGCGCTGGCGAAGTCGGGCACATGAACGATCAGCGGGTTGAAGGCGGGCCTGCCCTTGGCCTCAAAAATGCGCGCAACCGCCTGCGGATTGGTGGCGTCGGCGGCGAGGCCGTAAACCGTTTCCGTGGCGACCGCGACCGGTTCGCCGGCAAGGATCAGGCGCGCCGCTTCGGCAATTGCTTCAGCGTTAAAGGGGAGGACCCGCGTCTCCATGCGACGCGGCTAACCGATTCCGCGCGGCGCGGGAATGTCAGGCGCGTTCGCGATTCAGCAGGGTTGCGGCCTCGATGCCGAGCCGGCGCATGCGCGCGCTGACCAGCGGCCATTCTTCCTTGAGGAAGCGTTCCCGCTCCGAATCGCCGAGCCGCGCCCGCGCTCCTGGAGCGACGAACATGCCGACGCCGCGCTTGACCACGATCAGCCCTTCGTCCTGAAAGCCCTGATAGGCCTTGGCGACGGTCAGCGGGTTGGCCTGTTCTTCCGCAGCCAGTGCCCGGACCGACGGCAGCGAGTCGCCGTCCTTATATTTGCCCGCGAGAATCGCGTCCGCGATCGTTTCGCGAAGGCGAACGTAAACGGGTTTCTCGTGGTGGGTGCGAAGCGTCATGCTGTGATAATACAGCGGATCGCAGAAAGTTCAATGGCTTGGTCGATTTCGTGACGGATCCCAGGCCCTGCAGACCGCCGACAGCGGCGGACGTGAACGCTCTTCCAGTTCGCGGCTGGGCTGGCCGATGAAAATGAAGCCCGCAATGTGCTCGCCCTGGTCGCAAAACGCGGCGCGCACCTCGTCCGAATACGCATACCATCCGGTCACCCAGCCGCCCGCGTAACCGAGCGCGTGAGCGGCGAGCAGCAGGTTCATCCCGGCGGCTCCGACCGACAATAACTGTTCCGACCGCGGGATCTTGTGGTCCGCGACGGGTGCCGAAACCAGCACGACCAACTGCCCGGCGTAGTGCGCGAACTGCGCTGCCTTGTCGCGCTTGGCCTCGGGCGCGTCGGCCTGTTCGGCGGCGAGCGCTTCACTCAATAGCGCCGCCAGCGCTTCGCGTTGCCCGCTGGCGACGGTGACGAAGCGCCACGGACACAGTTCGCCATGATCGGGCGTGCGCGCGGCGATGGTCAGGATCTGCTGCATTTCAGTCGGTGTCGGGCCCGGTCCGACAAGGTCGCGCGGACGGCCCGAGCGGCGGGTTTCGAGGAGTGACAGCGCGGAGGAGCGGTCGTTGAGCATCGTTGCCGGGCAATAGCGGGGCGCTGCGTGAGCAACAATCCGCTTCCCTCCGTCGGTAAGCGCGCTAGGTTCCAGCGAGCAACGGCGCCCGTGGCGCATCGGATGGAGCAATTCGTGGCAACCACTCACGCCTCTGCAACTGACCAGCGCAAGACTTTCCTTGGCCATCCGCGTGGCCTCTACATGCTGTTCTTCGCGGAGATGTGGGAGCGCTTTTCCTACTACGGAATGCGGGCGATCCTGGTTTTTTACCTGACCAAGCATTTCCTGTTCGATGAAAAGCCCGCCTATGGAATCTACGGCGCCTACACGTCGCTGGTGTTCATCACGCCGGTGATCGGCGGGTTCCTCGCCGACCGCTATCTCGGCGCCAGGAAAGCGGTGCTGGCCGGCGGCATCTTCATCGCAATCGGCCATTTGATGATCGCGCTGATGGATGGGCCGCAAGGCACTCAGGGGGGCTATCTCAGCGGTTTCTACCTCGGCCTGGCGTTCATCATCATCGGCACCGGCTTCCTCAAGGCCAACATTTCGGTGCTGGTCGGCCAGCTATACCCGCGCGACGACACCCGCCGCGATGGCGCATTTTCGATCTTCTACATGGGCATCAATCTCGGGGCGTTCATCGGGCCGCTGCTGGTCGGCTATCTCGGCGAGCGGGTGAGCTGGTCCTATGGCTTCGGCGCAGCGGGCATCGGAATGCTGCTCGGCCTCGCGGTGTTCGTCCTGTTCCGCAAGGAGCTGGATCATGTCGGGGCTCCGGCCAACGCTGCCCAGCTGAGCGAGCGGACGGCCATCGGCATTTCGCGCGAATGGCTGATCTACCTTGGCGCACTAATCGCCGTCGGGGCTGCCTGGGTGCTGGTCCAGAACGAGAATGTCGTCGGGCTTGGCCTGGCAGGCTTTTCGGTCCTGACCGTCGGCTACATCTTGTGGCGATCCGTGTTCACCTTGCCTCGCGTCGAGCGGCACCGGATCTTCGCGGCCTTGTACCTGATCGCCTTGTCGCCATTGTTCTGGGCGCTGTTTGAACAGTCCGGATCATCGCTCAACGTATTCACCGATGTGCGCGTCGACCGGCACGTGTTCGGCTGGGAGATGCCGGCTTCCTGGTTCCAGTCGGTCAACAGTTTCTGGATCATCACGCTGGCTCCGGTGTTCGGCTGGCTCTGGACGACGCTTGGCAAGCGCGGGCTCGAGCCTAGCGCGGCGATGAAGTTCGCCCTTGGCCTGGTCCAGATCGGGCTGTCGTTTCTGGTCCTGGTCGCTGGAGCGGCCGGTGATGGCCAGATGACGTCGATGATTTTCGTGATTCTCCTGTACCTGCTGCAATCGACTGCAGAGTTGTGCTTCTCGCCGATCGGCCTGTCGAGCATGACCCGGCTGTCGACGGCATCGATGGTCGGGCTGATGATGGGCACCTGGTTCCTCGCCACCGCAGGCGGCAATTTCCTGGCTGCCAAGATCGCGCAGGCGACGGGCGGCGAAGGGGTCGACGCCGACCATGTGCTGCAAGTCTATACGACGATCGGCTGGATGGTGATCGTCGTTGGCTTGGTCGCCGTCCCGGTCAGCCTGCTGATTACCCGGCTGATGCACCTCAACGAGCTCAAGAGCGAAGACCTGGCGGGCCAATCGCAGCTGGCCGAACCGGCCGCGGCCGGCATCGACACCAAGCGCGAAACCCGACCGCCCAAGCGCCCGAAACGCACTTGACCCGATGACTCGCAACTTCTTCGGCACCGACGGTATCCGCGGCCTGACCAACGCGGAACCGATGACCGCGCAGACCGCGCTGGCGGTCGGCATGGCGGCTGGGGCCCACTTCCTGCGCGGCGACCACCGCCACCGAGTGGTGATCGGCAAGGATACGCGCCTGTCCGGTTACATGATGGAATCGGCGATGGTCGCGGGCTTCACCAGCGTCGGCATGGACGTCGTTCTGCTCGGCCCGATGCCGACCCCGGCAGTGGCGATGCTGACCCGGTCGATGCGCGCCGATCTCGGCGTGATGATCTCGGCGTCGCACAATCCGTTCGCGGACAATGGCATCAAGCTATTCGGGCCCGACGGCTACAAGCTCAGCGATGCCGCCGAAGCGAAGATCGAAGCGCGGCTCAAAGACGGTCCCAAACTCGCCAAGCCGGCGATGATCGGCCGCGCCCGCCGAATCGACGATGCGCGGGGCCGCTACATCCACTTCGCCAAGTCGACCTTTCCCGAACACCTCCGGCTCGACGGGCTGAAAGTGGTGGTCGATTGCGCCAATGGCGCCGCCTACCACGTCGCTCCTGAAGCATTGTGGGAGCTTGGGGCCGAAGTGATCCCGCTCGGAGTCACGCCCAACGGCACCAACATCAACCAGGAATGCGGATCGACTCATCCCCGCCTGCTGCAGGAAACCGTCGTCGCGAGCGGGGCCGACATCGGCCTGGCGCTGGACGGCGATGCCGACCGGTTGATCGTCGTCGACGAACAGGGGCAGCTGGTCGATGGCGACCAGTTGATGGCGCTGATCGCGACCAGCCTCAAGCGTCGCGGCGAGCTTAAGGGCGACGCCGTGGTGGCGACCGTCATGTCCAACTTAGGGCTTGAGCGCGCGCTCGGCCAAGCCGGGCTCAAGCTGCTCCGGACCAAGGTTGGCGACCGCTATGTACTCGAGGAGATGCGGCGGAGCGGCTGCAACGTCGGGGGCGAGCAGTCGGGCCACATCATCCTTGCCGACCATGCAACCACTGGCGACGGGCTGATTGCCGGCCTGCAAGTGCTTGCCGCGGTGGTTGAAGCCAAGGCCCCCGCGAGCAGTGTTCTGCGCCAGTTCGAGCCCGTTCCGCAGCTGTTGAAGAACGTCCGCTTCAGCGGCGGCTCGCCGCTTGACGCGGACAGCGTTCGTAAGCGCATCGCCGCCGCCGAGGCGGAGCTGGACGGGCGCGGCCGCCTGGTGATCCGGCCATCGGGGACCGAGCCGTTAATCCGGGTCATGGCCGAAGGTGACGATCCGGAGTTGGTCGAGCGGCTGGTCGACGACATCTGCGAGGCGGTGCGGACCGCCGCGTGAACCATTTATTCGTCTTTGCGCGGCAAAGGCAGAAGCCGTGCACATGGAAAACTTCGCCGCCTGGAGCGGGTCGAAGGCGAGTGGCTTAGTGTCGACGGCCCGAATCCTGATTATTGCCGGCTCGGATTCGAGCGGGGGCGCCGGGATTCAGGCCGACATCAAGACGGTCACGATGCTTGGCGGCCACGCGCTGACCGCGGTGACGGCGGTGACTGCGCAAAACACGCTCGGAGTCACGCATATCCACCCGGTGCCGGCCGAAGTCGTGCTGGCCCAGATCGACGCGGTAATCGGTGACATCGGCGTCGATGCGGTGAAAATCGGCATGATTGGCGGCGCGTTCGTGGCGGAGCAGGTCGCTACGCGGCTTGAACGGCTGCGGACCGAGCAGCCTGACGTTCCCATCGTCTTCGACCCGGTGATGGTCGCGACCAGTGGGTCGGAACTTGCCGACGATGCCACGGTCGCCGCATTCGGGCGGCTGATGGACGTCGCCACCATCGCCACTCCCAACCTGCCCGAACTCGAGCGGCTGACCAATGAAGATGACCCGGTCGCGGCGGCGCTCCACCTCGTCGGCCAGCATGGCTGCGCGGTGCTGATCAAGGGCGGCCACGAAGAAGGCGACGCGCTTGCCGACGCGCTCATCGAAACCGACAATATGACCAGCTGGCAGGGCCAGCGCATCGACACCACCAGCACGCACGGCACCGGGTGCACCCTGGCAAGCGCGATCGCGCTGTTCCTGGCCGAAGGTGGAAGCTTGACGGATGCCGTCGCTCGAGCGCGCGAGTTCGTCCGCGTTGCGCTGCACGACGCTCCCGGCCTGGGCGCCGGGGCGGGCCCGATCGGCCAGGCCAGGGTCCGCCTCGACGTCGGCGCGGGGCCACGGTTGAACCAGGTCACGGTGACCGGCACCGATTACCAGCGCTCGGTCGACTTCTACACGCGCATCGGGCTCAAGCAGATCGTCGACAATCCGCCCGACTACGCGCGGTTTGAATGTCCGGGCGGAGCGACTTTTTCGGTCCAGATCGATCCCGACGAGAACATCGTCGCGACGACCGCGGTCTATTTCGAATGCGACGATCTGGACGAAAGGGTCGAAGCACTCGCGCGCAGCGGCATCCCGTTCGAACATGGTCCGCGCAACCAGCCGTGGATGTGGCGCGAGGCGCGGCTGCGCGATCCCGACGGCAATATCGTCTTTCTCTACAAAGCGGGTGAATCGCGGCGCTTCCCGCCGTGGCGAATCAACGCGGGGCAAGCGTCGGACAGCTAGGCCCGGGTTGGCTTAATCCACAAGATTTTGAGTGGCCTACTGGCGCGTGGCGGTCCCGGTCCATAGGCTTGGGCCATGCCGCGGCGCTGTTCCTTCAAGCTCGAACTCGATTTTCCGCAGCCGCTTGCCGGGGTCGACGAAGCGGGCTGCGCGCCGCTTGCCGGGCCGGTCGTCGCGGGCGCGGTGATCCTCGACCGCTCCAAATTCCCGCGCGGCATCGACGATTCGAAAAACCTCCCGCTCGCCAAGCGCGAGGCGCTTTACGAGCGCCTGGTGAAGTGCGCCGCATGGGGCGTGGGCATCGCTACGGTCGAAGAAATCGATACCATCAACATCTACTGGGCGCGGATGCTGGCGATGACGCGCGCGGTTGAAGCGCTCGGGATCGAGCCCGCCTGGGTGCTAGTCGACGGCAATGCCTGTCCGCGCTGGCAGCGTCCGTCGAAGGCGATCGTGGGCGGCGACGGCAAGTGCCGGTCGATCGGCGCGGCGTCGATCATCGCCAAGGTAACCCGTGATCGGATGATGGCCGATTATGCGCGCGACTACCCCGGCTATGGGTGGGAGCATAACCGCGGTTATCCGACGCGCGACCATCGCCGCGCGCTGGGGGAACTGGGCCTGACCCCGCTGCACCGGCGAAGCTTTGGCCTGGTTCGCGAAATGGAGGCCCGAAAGGCCCAGCCCGAGCTGGTTTTCGAGCGAATATACGACGGCGAGTCCTTTGCGCCACACCCACCAGAGATAGAGTCCGCGCCCGCCGTCCTGACTCAATATCTTGTGGAAGAGCCCCGCTCAGCCGCCTAGCCATAGCGGCTGAGACGGCGATTTTAACCTTTGATTACTTGACCGCGAGTCCCGCCTGACTCACCTTTTCGCGCTTAACTGGGGGTAGGCGCACCAATGAACCTGATTGCCCGCATCGCGGAGCAGCCGACGAGCTTTCGCCCGGCGCGAGCCCGCACTCGCGAGCTTCCGCTGGACAGCATCCTGCAAGGCGACTGCATCAATGAAATGGCGCGGCTGCCCGACAAGAGCGTCGACATGATCTTCGCCGATCCGCCGTACAATCTGCAGCTCGGCGGGGACCTGTTCCGGCCCGAAGGCGGGCGGGTCGACGCGGTCAACGACGAATGGGACAAGTTCGACAGCCTGGCGGCTTACGACGGCTTCACGCGCGACTGGCTGGAGCAGGCGCGGCGAATCCTCAAGGACGACGGCACGATCTGGGTGATCGGCAGCTATCACAACATCTATCGCGTCGGCACGTTGTTGCAGGACGCGGGTTACTGGATCCTCAACGACGTGGTGTGGCGCAAGACCAATCCGATGCCCAACTTCCGCGGTACGCGTTTCACCAACGCCCATGAAACCCTGTTGTGGTGCGCCAAGGATGAAAAGGCCCGCTACACCTTTAACTATCGCGCGATGAAGGCGCTCAACGACGATCTTCAGATGCGGTCGGACTGGCTGCTGCCGATTTGCGCGGGAAGCGAGCGGATCAAGGGTGCGGACGGGGCCAAGGCGCATCCGACGCAAAAGCCCGAGGCATTGCTGTACCGCATCCTGCTGGCGTGCACGAAGCCCGGTGATGTCGTGCTCGACCCGTTCTTCGGAACCGGAACGACCGGCGCGGTTGCCCGGCGGCTCGGCCGGCGCTGGATCGGGATCGAAAAGGAAACCGACTATATCGAAGTCGCTCGGGAGCGCATCGCGTCGACCCTGCCGCTCGATGAAAGTGCGATGCAGACCGTGACCGACAAGCGCGATCAGCCGCGGGTCGCGTTCGGCGTGCTGGTCGAAAGCGGCGTGGTGCCGCCGGGCAGCCGGCTGACCGACGCCAAGCGCCGCTGGAGCGCCGAGGTCCGCGCCGACGGCTCGATCGTCAGCGGCGCCCATTCGGGATCGATCCACCAGGTCGGCGCCGCGCTGCAGAGCGCGCCGTCGTGCAACGGCTGGACGTTCTGGCATGTCGCCGGTGGGCCGCTGGACGGATTGCGCCAACAATATCTCGCCGCGCTATAGCGCGGACCGATGCGCAAACTCCTCCGCCCGACCGGCTTCGTCGATTCACCGTTCGGCCACGACGGCCAGGTCGCTCGGCTCGCCGGCGGCCTCAACTGGTTTGCGGCGGTCGAGCTGCTGACGATTGAAGGCAATCGCCGAGTTTCGGCCGAACTGCTTCCGGTCGAAGGCATTGAGGATCGCTTCGACGACGGTCTGGCGGTGCAGTGGAAAGCACTCACCGCGCCGCGCACCGCACTGCAGCTCGGTGAGCGCACGATCCGCCTCGACCAGCCGCAGGTGATGGGCATTATCAACGCGACTCCGGACAGTTTTTCGGATGGCGGACAATTCGCCGATGCGACCGCCGCGGCAGAGGCAGCGGCAGACATGACGGGGCAGGGCGCCGCGATCATCGATGTCGGCGGAGAATCGACTCGTCCCGGCGCTCGAGCGGTGTGGGAAGGCGACGAAATCGAACGGATTGCGCCGATCATCCGCCAGTTGGCCGGTGGCGGCGCGGCAGTGTCGGCCGACACGCGCAAGGCCGACGTCATGACCGCCGCGATCGACGCCGGGGCGCGGCTGATCAACGACGTTTCCGCATTGACCTTCGACGAGCGCTCAAGCGGTGTCATCGCCGCCGCCGGAGTGCCGGTAATCCTGATGCACCACCAGGGCGCGCCCGAAGTGATGCAGGAGGATCCGCGCTATGGCGACGTGCTGATCGAAGTGTATTGCTGGCTTGAGGAACGCATTGCGGCGGCGACCGCGGCGGGCATTTCGCGGGACCGAATCCTGATCGATCCGGGCTTCGGCTTCGGCAAGAACGTCGCCCACAATCTTGAGCTGATGAACGGGCTTGCTTTGCTCCACGGGCTTGGCTGCCCGCTGGTCGTCGGCGCGAGCCGGAAGCGCTCGATCGGGGCCCTGTCGGGCGAGGCTCCGCCCGACCGGCGGATCGGTGGCAGCATCGCGCTGGCGCTAAAGGCCGCGGAGCAGGGCGTGCAGCTAATCCGGGTCCACGACGTGTTCGAAACCGTGCAGGCGCTCAAGGTGTGGCGCGGCCTTCGCGACCAGGCGCTGACGCCCCGGATTTGAACGCGACGATGATCGGCCCCAATTCGGTCATCGAATCCTGGCGGGCGCCGGCCGGGTCCCACAGCGAGCTGACGACGCCGTCGAAATAGAGCGCGTTGGGCGTGTGCAGCCCATCGCGAAAGAAGCGCGCGAACTTGCCGAACGAGACCGGTCCGTCGGCGATCGCGAACATGGCGCGGCCGCCGCTGGAAACTCCGACACCGTTACGGATCAGGCGCGAG
>JBDSGQ010000076.1:0-9554 GCA_039918915.1 Sphingomicrobium sp. | reverse complement strand
CTGTGGGCATTGGAAACCGCCAGTTCGGACTTGCCACAGGGGCGGTTCGGCATACGGGCCGATTTTCGCAAGTTTATCTATGTCGGCCAACCCGTCTCACTCAAAATTGCGAGCGATCGGCGCGGCGAGCCAGTTCTCGAGCTAACGAGCGAACACGGACTGGTCGCCAAGATTCGCATTCGGGGGGCGAAAGATGTTCCGGTCGAGGTTCCCGCCCGGCCCGATCTCGCGGTGCCGGCGCGGCCGCAGGTGCCCTCTTTCGAAGACATGCGAAGTTCCCATGGGCGGCTCCTGCCCGCGACGATTGATGGTTTGGCCGACGCGTTCCCACGCCTCGGCGAACGGCTTTCTGTGCCGAGCGTGGTGGCGCTCGCGCAAGTGTCTGCGCTGGTCGGGACAATTTGCCCCGGCCTCCACTCGATTCTCGCGGCGCTCGACTTGGATTTTGGCTTGGCTGTCCATGATCCGGCAGGCGTGCGATTCCAGACCGACTTGGCGGATGAGCGATACCGCCTGGTGCGCATGGCCGTCGCCGGACCAGGGATGGCGGGGACGGTCGAGGCGTTCGTTCGGCCCGAGCCCGTCGGCGCGATCTCATTCGCCGAAGCAGCGCGGCTCGTGCGCCCCGATCAATTCGCGAACCGCCGCGCCCTGATCGTCGGTGGGAGCCGCGGGCTCGGTGCAAGTTCCGCCAAGCTGCTCGCTGCAGGCGGCGCCAGCGTCATCGTGACTTATGCTTCCGGCGCCAGCGAAGCAGCGGAGATCTGCCGCGAAATAGGCGGCAATTGCAACGCGATGCCACTCGACGTCACCAAGCCACTAGCAGGCCAGCTTGCCACGATCGCCGAGTTGCCAACGCATGTTTATTACTTCGCGAGCCCGCGCATCTTCCTACAGAAGAAACCCGAATTCGAGCGGTCGGTGTTCGACCGTTTCCTCCGCTTCTACGTCGATGCGTTCGCTGAACTGTGCGCTTGGCTGACGGACAGGGCTTCGACGCCGGTGTCCGTGCTATATCCTTCATCGATCGCGGTCATGGAGCGGCCGGCAGGGCTGACCGAATATGCAATGGCCAAAGCCGCGGGCGAGATACTTTGCGCCGATTTGATGCAACTGCACGCTAATCTTGTCATTCAGGCGCCACGGCTTCCGCGTGTTCTGACCGACCAGACGGCAACCGTCATGATCGTCGAAAGCAGCAGTCCCGAAAGCGTCCTTCTTCCGCTGCTCCGCGGCTGAGTGGATCGACGCTAAAATCGCCGAAATCTAAGAGGAACCGGCTTGTGCATGCGCGCCTGCCTGGTCCTGGTTTTCCAGCCATCGGTCGACCACCGCCGCAATCCGTTCCGCCGATCGGCCATCGCCATAAGGGAAGGTCCGCCGGCTCATCGCTGCAAGTGCGACTGGGTCGCCGAGCAGCCGGCTAGTCTCGGCCACGATTCGCTCGGTCGAGGTGCCAACCAGCACCGCACTTCCGTCGGCCACGCCTTCCGGCCTCTCGGTCTTGTCGCGCAGCACGAGCAACGGCACGCCAAGCGTCGGCGCCTCCTCCTGAATTCCGCCCGAATCGCTGAGCACCAGGTCGCAATCGCGCATCCGCTCGATCAGCTGCAGGTGCCGATATGGCCCGACCAGCGAGATTCCGGCGTGTCCCTCGAACAATGTCCGCATCCGCATTGCCACGAAGCCGTTGGGCGGAAGCACGACATCGATCCGGGCGATCCCCATTTGGGCAAGCTCGACGATCGCTGCCGAGATGGACCGCAAGCCCTCGCCCCAGCTTTCGCGGCGATGACAAGTGACCAGCAAGCGGCGACCGCTTTCACGCAGTGACCGCGGCGGCAGTTTGGCTTCTTCGGCGATCACCGCGTCGATTCCGGGATTGCCGGTGACGTGGATGTCGCCGGCCACATTTTCCCGAGCGAGGTTTTGCGATGCCTCCTGCGTGGGCGCGAACAGCAGCTGGGCATGGGCATCGATCGCGGTTCGAAATTCTTCCTCGGGCCACGGCAGCGCCGGATCATGGGTGCGAAGCCCCGCCTCGACGTGGGCCAGCGCAACTCTGGCGCGAAATGCCGCCAGCGAAGCGCCAAGCGCGCTTGAGGTGTCGCCCTGGACGACGACCAGGTCGGCGCCCGCCGCGAGCCGGGGGCCAAGCGTCGCCGCCACCTTGTGGGCGTGCGCGTGCGGATTCTCCTCGCCCGGACAGCGGAACCGGTCGGCGGCAAAGTCGCCTAATCCGAACTCCCACGGATCAAGCGCATGCTGCCCGGTGAAGATCAGGCGCGGGTCGCGGCCGCGCCTGGCGAGCGCGTGGGCGACGGGCGATAATTTGATAGCTTCGGGCCTGGTCCCGATGACCAGCCTGATGTCGGCGAAACGCAGTCTTCCCCCTACCTCGGCAGGAGCGACTATCGTCCGTTATGGATCAGTCTTCAACGGAAATTATCGGCGTATGCCTGAAGCTTAAGCCTTACCGGCGGCGCGGCGATGACATGATAGGCAAGCCCGAGCTTGTCGCAATAAGCGATCGCAGCGGCCTGGTCGGCGAAAGTCATGCGGACCTGGCCATTGGTGTCGCTCGACCCGTTCCAGCCGGTCAGCGGGTCCGGGCGAAGCGGCGCGTTGCGTTCGAATTCGAGCAGCCATCTGCCGACATTGGCCTTGCCGGACTGAGTGGTCTTGCGTTCGAGTTCGGAAATTCGGGCGGTGGTCATGAGGCCGACGTGGCAAAGTGCGCCCGCCAAATCAAGCACCGAGCGCCGGTGGCCGTCGGCTCAGTAAGCGCGGGCGACCGCGAATTCGGCCGCTTCGACCAGCGCTGCCTTGGCCTTGCTTGGGGGAAATGGCGCCAGTGCGTCGACCGCTCGGCGGCCGTACTGGCGGGCGCGTTCCAGGGTATCGTCAAGGCCGCCGCTGGCGCGAAGCAGGCCGATCGCCTGCCGCAGGTCGTCATCCGAGACGGCATCGCCGCTGATCGCGGCACGCCAGAAACCGCGCTCCCGCTCGTCGCCGCGAGCGTAGGCAAGGATTACCGGCAAGGTCATCTTGCCATCCCGGAAATCGTCGCCGACGCCTTTGCCCATGGTGGCGGCATCGGATGCATAATCGATGACGTCGTCGGTTAGCTGGAAGGCGGTGCCGATGTTGCGGCCATAGGCGGCCAGCGCCAGCTCCGCTTCCTCGCTCGCCTCGGCAACCACCGGCGCCACCCGGCAGGCCGCGGCGAACAGCGCCGCCGTCTTGGCACTGATGATCGCCAGATATTGTTCTTCGGCGGTGTCGATCTGCCGCTGTGCGGTCAGCTGTTCGACTTCCCCTTCGGCGATGACCGCCGACGCATGGCTGAGGATGCGCAGAACTTTCAGGCTGCCGTCTTCGACCATCAACTCGAATGCCCGGCTGAACAGGAAGTCGCCGACCAGGACGCTTGCCGGATTGCCCCAGATCAAATTGGCGGTGCGCTTGCCGCGGCGCGTCCCCGAACCATCGACGACATCGTCGTGAAGCAGGGTTGCGGTGTGGATGAACTCGACTGCCGCGGCCAGCTGATGGTGCCTGGTGCCCGGGTAGCCGAGCAGGCTGGCGCAGGCGAGCGTCAGCATCGGCCGCATGCGCTTGCCGCCACCGGCAATCAGGTGTCCGGCAAGTTCCGGGATCAGCGGGACGCTGCTTTGCATCCGGTCGAGAATGACCGCGTTGACGCCGTTCATGTCGGCGGCGACGAGCGCGATCATCGGGTCGAGCGAAGGCCCGCTTCCAGTTCCCAGCGGATGAATGGTTGCGGTCACGGCGCCGCCCTAGCCGCGCCGCGATGCATTTTCCAGCCGCCTACCAGACGTGCACGCGCTGGTCCGGCGGCAGGTAGAGCTTGTCGCCCGGCTGGACGTTGAACGCCTTGTACCATTCGTCCATGTTCCGAACGATCCCGTTGACTCGGTACTTGGCCGGGGAATGGACGTCGGCAAGGAGCCGCGAGCGCGCCGTATCTTCGCGGTATTTGGTTTCCCAGCTGTAGCCGTAGGCGATGAAAAAACGCTGGTCGCCGGTCAGCCCGCCGACGACGGGCGGCTCGCCATGTTCGGCGACGTACCGGCGATAGGCCGCATAAGCGACTTCAAGCCCGCCGAGATCGCCGAGGTTCTCGCCCAGCGTCTGCTGGCCCTTGATGTGCAGGCCAGCAATCGGCTCGAACTGGTCGAACTGCTTGACCAGCGCCTGGGCGTGCGCGTCATATTTGGCCGCCGTGCCCTTGGTCCACCAATCGCGCAGCCGGCCGGCGCCGTCGAACTTGCGGCCCTGGTCGTCGAACCCGTGACCGATTTCATGGCCGATCGTTGCACCGATGCTGCCATAATTGGCGGCGGGATCGGCGTTCGGGTCGAAATAGGGCGGCTGCAAGATTGCCGCCGGGAACGTGATCTGGTTGGTCGATGGATTATAATAAGCATTGTTGGTCTGGGGCAGCATGTCCCACAGGCTCCGGTCGACCGGCTTGGGATAGCGCGCAAGCATCAGGTCCCAATCGAACTGCTCCGACCGCAGGGCGTTGCCGAACAGGTCGCCGCCAGCGACCTTCAAAGTCGAATAATCGATATAGGTCGCGGGGTGGCCGATCCGCGGGTCGAACTCGTCAAGCTTGGCTTTTGCTGCCTCGCGCGTGGCCGGATCCATCCAGCTGGCATTGGCAATTTTCTGGGCCAGTGCAGTGCGGATATTCGCGATCAGCTCGCCCATCTGGCGATCGCTTTCGGGCGGATAGCGGCGCTGGACGTAGATTTGCCCGACTGCTTCGCCAAGCGATCCATTGACCATGTCGACGCCGCGTTTCCAGCGATCCCGCTTGACCGGGACGCCACGCAGCGTTTTCGAATAAAAGTCGAACGCCGCGTCGTCGAATGCCTTGGGCAGGAATTGCGCGTGATCGCTGACGAAATGGAACGCCAGGTAATCTTGCCACGTCGACATTGGGGTCGAAGCGAACAATTTGCCCGACGCGGCAATCGCGCTCGGTTCGCCGACGACGACCTGCGGGGCGCTTTCCAGCCCAAGCTTGGTCAGCATCTGGTCCCACTGGAATTGCGGCGCGAAGCCGCGCAGCTTGGCGCGGCTCATCGGGTGATAGGTCTGATCGACATCGCGCAGTCGTTCGAGCGGCCAGTGAACTTTGGCCAAAGCTGTCTCGAGCGCCAGGATCCGGTCGGCCCGCGGGTCCGAGTCGCGATAACCGGCCATCGCCAGCATCTTCGCGATGTAGGCGCGGTAAGCGGTGCGATAAGCTTTGAACTTGGGGTCCGGCAAAAGGTAATAATCGCGCGTCGGAAGTCCGAGGCCGGACTGGTCGATGTTCACCGTGTAGAGCGTCGGGTCCTTGAGATCGGCCGCAATCCCCACGCCGATCGGCGATGCAAACCCCGTGCTTGCAAACAAGTCGACCAGGTCGCCCCGGCTTTTCGCGCCGTCGATTCGGTCGAGATAGGGATTGAGCGGAGCAGTACCGCGGCTTTCGATCGCCGCCTCATCCATCCAGCTGGCGTAGAAATCGCCGATCTGCTGACCCAGCGGCCCATGGGCGGTCGGGTCCTTGGCCATGTCCTCGATGATCGATCGCACGTCCTCATCGATCTGGTCGTTGAGCACCGAATCGATCCCGGCGAAGGTCCGCTGGGAATTGATTTCGGTGCGCTTGTCCCAACCGCCGTTCACATAGGCCCAGAAATCGTCGCCCGGCTTCACCCCCGCGTCGAGCGCGTTGAGGTCAACGCCCCACGGCGCGAACTTCGCCGCCGGAGCGGCCGTCGTCTGAGCCGTTTGCGCAATGGCGGTGCCGGGCAGTGCGGCCGCACTCAAGGCCAGCGCCGCAACACCGGCCAGCGCGATCGATTTCAAGCTCATGCTAGTTCCTCCGCCCACAAAATAGTCCGACCTCAACGGGAGTCGAATGCCGTGCCGTCAACGCTATTTTCGACAAACTGGTCTGTCGAGGCCTTTAACCGGCCGGGAGTGTCAGGCGCGCCAGCAATCCGCCGAGATCCTCGCTCTCTTCAAGGGCGATTTTACCGCCGTAGATTTCGGCGACGTCGCGCACGATCGCCAGTCCCAGCCCAGTCCCCGGCTTGCCCGTAGTGTCGAGCCGCGCGCCCCTGGTAAACAGTTCGCCGACCTGTTCGGCGGCGATTCCCGGCCCATCGTCCTCGACCAGGATATCGACCGCGCCCGGCACCGGTTCGACCGTTACGAACACTCGGCCGCCGCCGTATTTCGCGGCGTTTTCGACGAGATTGCCAAGCATTTCGTCAAGGTCCTGGCGTTCCACCCGGACCTGCGCCTGATGGTCGCCGGCAATGTCGACGGTGACGTTTTCATACAATCGGTCGACCGCGCGCTGCACCGCCTCCAGGCTTTCCCAGACTCGGGCGCGCGCCTGCACCGAAGAACGGCGGCCGATCGCCCGGGCGCGCGCCAGGTGGTGATCGATTTGCCGCCGCATCACCGAGGCTTCGCGGCACACCGTATCGTCAAGGTCGTCGGCGTGGGCAGTCGCGGCATTGGTGATGACCGTCAGCGGCGTCTTGAGCGCATGCGCCAGATTGCCGGCATGGCGCCGCGCTTCCTCCGCCTGCGCTTCGCTATGCGCCAGAAGTTCGTTGATTTCCTCGGTCAGCGGCCGAATTTCCGTCGGAAAATCGGGCCCGATCCGGGTTTTCGCGCCCGATCCGATCGCTGCGACTTCGCGCTGCACCCGGCGCAGCGGCCACAGCCCGTAAAAGGTTTGCAGCGCCGCCAGGACGAGCAGCCCGACGCCAAGCAGGCTGAAGCTCCAGATCAGCGTTGACCGAAGCTTGTGGATTTGGTCGTCGATCGTTTCGCGCGATTGAGCGACCTGATAGCGCCACTCGACCTTCGAACCTGGCAGAGTGACGTCGCGCTCGGCGATTCGGATCGGTTCGTGATGGTCGGCGGCGGAAAATTCGTTGCTGTCGTAAAGGTGCGGCCGCACATCGTGGTGGGCCCCCATCGTCCGCAGGCGCCGATCCCATAATGACCGCGACGGGAAGGTGTCCACGCCCGCGCCGCTGATCTGGAAATAGAGACCCGAATAAGGCTCGACAAAGCGCTGGTCCGCCGGAGGGCGCGTGAACCGCACTTCCCCATCGGGACCAATTTCCGACGACGCGACCATCGAATTGAGGACGAACACCAGCTGGTTGTCGAAACTGTCGACGATTGAGCGGGTGAGCACGCGGTCGAGCGCGAAGCCGCCGATCAGCAATAGCGCGGCAATCCATACCGCCGCGACACCGATCATCCGCCGGCTGAGCGAGCCGGTGCGACGACGCTCGTCCAGCGTCTTCGCGGCAGGCTTAGCCTCCGCCGCGGTCAGGGCGGCGGATGCCGAATTCAACTAGCCGGTTCCTCCAGGCTGTAGCCCAGCCCGCGAATGGTGGTGATGACATCGGGCCCGAGTTTCTTGCGGATGCGGGTGACGAATACTTCGATCGTGTTCGAATCGCGGTCGAAGTCCTGGTCGTAGATATGTTCGATCAGCTCGGTCCGGCTGACCACCTTGCCCTTGTGGTGCATCAGGTACGACAGCAGCTTATATTCCTGGGCGGTCAGCTTCACCGGCTCGCCGTCCTTGGTGACCTTGCCCGATCGCGTATCCAGCCGGATGTCGCCGGCGATCAGCTCGCTCGAAGCATTGCCCGACGACCGCCGGATCAGCGCGCGCAGCCGGGCGATCAGTTCTTCGGTCTGGAACGGCTTGGCGAGATAATCGTCGGCACCGGCATCGAGGCCCGCGACCTTGTCCGACCAACTGTCGCGCGCGGTCAGCACCAGCACCGGCATCTTGCGGCCTTCCTTGCGCCAGCGGTCGAGCACCGTGAGACCGTCGACTTCGGGCAGGCCGAGGTCGAGGATCACTGCATCATAGCTTTCGGTCGAGCCGAGGTAATGGCCGTCCTCGCCGTCGGTCGCGAGGTCAACGGCATAGCCGGCCCCTTCGAGCGTCGAGCGCAATTGCCGTCCGAGATTGGGTTCGTCTTCGACGATCAGGACGCGCATTCAATTCCCCTAAGGTCGTGTGTGGCTGTTCAACACGCGCGAAGCTGAACGGTTGCTTTGCCGGAACAACCGGACTCGAACAATGGGCCGCACGGCCCGCGGATCACAGCTGGGGTTCAGGGCGCAAATGTCAATTGGGCAGCAACTGCCCGCCAGTCGGCGCTAGTGCGGTCGCGAGCGGCGGATGATCCGCCCCTGGCCGTCGACATCGACCCAGATCACCCGGCCGTTCTGAATGAACTTGAAGCGATAAGTACCGCCGCCGTTCATTTCAGGGCCGAGATAGTCCGCGTCGCCCATGAACGGCAGGACTCGGCGTTCCAGCTGCGGCAGCGGCATCGACCGACCGTGCTTGGTCGCTTCGAAGGCGCGATCCGATTCGCGCGGCGGTTCGCCCAGCGCCGGGGCACTGGTCAGGCCGGCGCCAATTGCGGCGGCAATAAGAAGATTACGCAGGGTCATTACTCGACTCTCTCCGCCGCGTTTGTACCAGACCGCATTGAATAGGCTATGAATGCCTGGGCCGTGCGCCGTTCATGTCGCCGCGGCGTGGCAAATCCGCAACGGCGCCGCTACCTGCGGCTCGGATGGCTGCCCCGATCCTCTCTTACGAAGACCTTGGCCTGATCCAGGGCGAAGGCTGGCTGTTCCGCGGCCTCGACATCTACGTCGGTGAACGCGACCGCCTGGCACTGATCGGCCGCAACGGTGCCGGCAAGACGACGCTGCTCAAATGCCTCGCCGCAATGATCGACACCGACGAGGGCAAAAGGACGATCGTACCGGGCACTCATGTCGTCCTGCTGGAACAGGATCCCAGGCTCGACGGCTTTGCGACGCTCGAGGAATGGGCGTTGCATGGACCGGACGCCCCGGAAGCGCATGAGGTGGCGGCCATCGCCGGTAAGCTCGGAATCGATCTGTCCCGCCCCACCGCGACTGCCAGCGGGGGCGAGCGCCGACGCGCGGCAATTGCTCGCGCGCTCGCGCAGAAGCCGGACGTGCTGTTGCTCGACGAACCGACCAATCACCTTGATCTGGGCGCGATCGAATGGCTCGAAGACTGGCTGAAGCGCTTCACCGGCGCGTTCATTGTCATCAGTCACGACCGCACGTTCCTGACCCGCCTGACCAAAAGCTGCATCTGGCTCGACCGCGGCAGCTTGCGGCGGGCGGAAATCGGCTTTGGCGGGTTCGATGCGTGGACCGAGGCGGTCTATGCCGAGGAGGAGCGCGCCGCCGACAAGCTCGACGCCAAGCTCAAGCTCGAACTCCACTGGCTCCAGCGCGGGGTCACCGCACGGCGCAAGCGCAACCAGGGCCGCCTCGCCAAGCTCCACGAAATGCGCGCCCAGCGGGCGGCGATGCTCGGGCCGGCCGGTGCCGCCAAGCTCGGCCTCGCCCGCGATGACGTGAAGACCAAGGTGGTGATCGACGCCGATCATGTGTCCAAGAGCTTCGACGACCGCAAGATCATCAACGACTTC
>JBDSGQ010000075.1:0-10975 GCA_039918915.1 Sphingomicrobium sp. | reverse complement strand
GCCTTGTAGCGCGAAGCTTCGTCGCCGGCGCTCAGTTCATAACTGTCGCGGCGGTATTCGGCGCCGACCGCAAGCTCGGCGATCGCACTCAGCTTGCGGCTCAAATCGAGGTTGCTGGTCCACTGGCTGGCCTTGAAGCTGCCGTTGTAGAAGTCGGTCGGGGTCGCGCCAGTGTCGGTGAACAGATCGACATTGGCCGACTGCGTGACTTCGACGCGGTTGGTGTTGAGGCCGTAGGTACTGCTCAGGTCCCAGGTCCACCCGGCGGCCGTTCCGCGCGCTCCGGCGGTGGCCGAATAATCGTTGCTTTTCAGCCGGTCGATCGGGTTGAAGCCGTCGGGATAAAGCTGCGGAAGCCGGGTCGGCAGGCGGAAATTGGCCCAGCCGCCCGCTTCCTTGCGGCCGTAGCTGGCAAAGCCATAAAGTTCGGTGCCGCTGCTCATCCGGTAACCGGCGTTCGCGCTCAGCAGGTGTAACGTGTAGCGGGCATCGCCGAATACGCGATTGACGTAGGGGTAGCCGGCCAGGGCGCTCCATTCGGGGTGAGCGCCCGAAGCAATTGCCTGTTCGACGCGCGCATCGGGGCCGCCGGCATTGCTGTAATCGTGAAAGCGGGTTTCTCCGGTGACGTTGACGAACCCGTTGGCACCCAGCGGCAGGCCGATGTTGGCGGCGGCGCCGATGGTGTCGCCATCGCCCTGGAAATAACGCCCGGCATAAGCGGTGGCTCGGACGCCGCGCGGGCTGTCGTCAAGGATGAGGTTGATCACTCCGGCGATCGCGTCGGAGCCATATTGGGCGGCGGCACCGTCAAGCAGCACTTCGACCCGCTTGATCGAGGCGGCGGGAATGAAGCTGAGGTCCGGCGCGGCGCCCCCCTGGAATGCGCTCGACAGGATCGACAGGTTGGCGGTGCCGTGGCGCCGCTTGCCGTTGACCAGGATCAATGTGTGGTTGGGTGACAGTCCGCGCAGGCGTGCCGCAAGTGTTTCGTTGGCAAGGTCGTTACCGACCGCCTGGGTGTTGAGCGAGGGGATCAGGGTCGCCAGCGAATCCATCAGGTTGGGCGGGCCGGCGCGCGCGATTTCCGACACGTCGATGACTTGCACCGGTTCGACACTGTCTTCCGCGCGAATCCCGGTGAAGCGGGTCCCGGTAACGATGATGGTCGCGGTCGATGCCGGGTCTTGGCTGTCGGGCGCGGGCGGGTTGGCCGGTGGCTGCGTTTGAACCGAAGCCAGTTGCGCGGCGGCCGCCGCGACGATCACGATGTTCATAAAGCCCCGAATCCCGACTGGAGCCGCCCCCGCGGCTCGATGGCTGTGCGTAGGGCTCAACTTTATGGCTGTCGAGTTACCCTAGCTTTAACCGCAGCTTAGGCCGTCCGCGAACGGCAGGAGGTGGCGCGGAACCAGCGTTGCGACCGGCGCGCCGCGGTCCGCGAGGAAGCGGTGCGCGACGATTTCCGCTTGTTGCTCGATGCCATAGCGGCCGAACGGCTTGCCCGGCTTCAAAATGTAATCGTAGCGGCAGAACGGATGGCGCATCAGCGGCAGGTAAAATCGACCCTTCCGCTGGGCCTGCCAGACATGGGTCATTTCATGAATGAAAAACGCCTGCCGCTGGAGCGGTTCGCCGGCGAAATCGTCCGACCAGCCGCCGCCATCTGGATGAAAGTGGATATTGCCCATTGGTGCCATGGCAGTGTGGCGCGGCTGGAACGGCCACCATTTGTGCCGGACCAGCCGGACTTCGCCATAATCGATGGCCTCGCCGAATACCGCACGGGCAAGGGCGATCTCGCCAGTGGTGAGTGGGCGGGCGCTGCGCATGGCGCGGCGAGCCTAGCCGAGCAACGGCCGCCTGGTAATCCTCCGCCACCCCCGCACTTGCCCGTGCAAACCAGCCTCGCTAGGGCGAGTGCCAAGCAAAAAAACGGAGGAACTTCCATGAGCGAGACTGCCGATCGGGTGAAGAAGATCGTCGTCGAACATCTCGGCGTTGAGCCGGACAAGGTTACCGAGGGCGCAAGCTTCATCGACGACCTCGGTGCGGACAGCCTCGACATCGTCGAGCTGGTGATGGCGTTCGAAGAGGAATTCGGGGTCGAAATCCCGGACGACGCCGCCGAGAAGATCACGACGGTGAACGACGCCATCGAATATATCGACCAGAACAAGGGCTGACGCTTCGATCCGGCACTTTGTTCGCCCTGGGCAGCGCGGCTCGCGCACCCGGTGAGGATCGCGGAAAGCCTTGCCGCGCGCAGGCCCAACTCGAACGAGTTTGGGTCTGTAGCGTTGTGAGGACGCCGCAAGGAGAAGGTGGATGCGCCGAGTAGTCGTAACCGGACTTGGTCTCGTGACCCCGCTCGGGGCCGATGTCGAAACCGCGTGGAAGAACATCCTGGCGTCGAAAAGCGGCGCTGGGCCGATCACCCGGTTCGATGCCAGCGACCAGAAATGCCGCATCGCTTGCGAAGTGAAGCCGGCGGGCCATGAATATGGCTTCGATCCCGCGCTTCGCGTCGACCATAAGGTCCAGCGCCAGGTCGATCCGTTCATCATCTACGGCATCGACGCGGCCGGCCAGGCGATCGAGGATTCGGGCCTGACCGACATGGACGACGAATTGCGCCTGCGCGCGGGGGTGTCGATCGGCTCGGGCATCGGCGGGCTTCCGGGGATCGAAAGCGAAAGCATCGTCCTTCACGAAAAAGGTCCCAGCCGCGTTAGCCCGCACTTCGTGCACGGGCGCCTGATCAACCTCATTTCCGGCCAGGTTTCGATCAAATACGGGCTGATGGGGCCCAATCACGCGGTCGTCACCGCTTGCTCCACCGGCGCTCACTCGATCGGCGACGCGGCGCGGATGATCGCGATGGACGATGCCGACATCATGCTTGCCGGCGGCGCCGAAGCGACGATTTGCCCGATCGGCATTGCCGGCTTTGCTCAGGCAAGGGCGCTCAGCACCCATTTCAATGACGAACCGCAACGCGCCAGCCGGCCCTATGACAAGGACCGCGACGGCTTCGTCATGGGTGAAGGCGCGGGCGTCCTCGTGCTCGAAGAATATGAACATGCCAAGGCGCGCGGCGCGAAGATCTACGCCGAAGTCATCGGCTATGGCTTGTCGGGCGACGCCTATCACGTGACTGCCCCGCATCCACACGGCAGCGGCGCCTTCCGGTCGATGGAAATGGCGCTTCGCAAATCGGGTCTCCAGCCGTCAGACATCGATTATATCAACGCCCACGGCACTTCGACGCCGCTTGGCGACGAGCTTGAACTGGGCGCAGTCCGCCGCCTGTTCGGCAATGCCATCAGCACCGTTTCGATGAGCTCGACCAAATCCGCGATCGGTCACTTGCTGGGCGGCGCCGGGGCGGTCGAAAGCATCTTTTGCATCCTGGCAATGCGCGACCAGATCGTTCCGCCGACCCTCAACCTCGACAATCCGAGCGAGGGCACCGAAGGCGTTGACCTGGTTCCGCACGTTGCCAAGGAACGGTCGGTCCGCGCCGTGCTGAACAACAGTTTCGGTTTTGGCGGAACCAACGCCTCGTTGATCATGAAGGCGATGTGAAGCGGCTGCTGCTGCTTGCCGCAATGCTCGCGGCGGCGTTCCTCATCGCGCTTTATTTCCTGTGGTGGGGTCCAGGGCCCAAGGCCGGACCGCACACCGTCGTCGTGCAGGAGGGGTCAAGCCTTGGAACGGCTGTCCGTCTGCTTGACCGCAAGGGCGCAATTCCCGGCAATGCCACGACTTATTATGGCTTGGCGCGGCTGCTGGGTTCCAGCGATCCGATCCAGGCCGGCGAATTTTCCATTCCCCGCGGAATGGGCGGCGCGGCAATCCTCGATATGCTGCAGCACGGCCGCCCGGTCCAGCGGCTGATCACCGTCACCGAGGGCATGCCGGCGATTCTCGTCACTGAAAAGCTCGCCGCCAACAGCTATCTCACCGGGCCGCTGCCGGCGATCGCCGAAGGCTCGCTGCTACCCGACAGCTATGGCTATGAACGGGGCGAGATGCGTGGCGCCGTCGTCAAGCGCATGCAGTCGGCAATGGCCCGGACCCTTGGACAGCTGTGGCCCAGGCGGAGCAACGACTGCCCGGTTGCAACCGCGGCGGACGCGGTGACTCTGGCGTCGATCGTCGAAAAGGAAACCGGCAAGGCGAGCGAACGGCCGATGATCGCGGGCGTCTATTGCAATCGCTTGAAAATCGGGATGAAGCTGGATGCCGATCCGACGGTTATTTACCCCGTGACCAAGGGCAAGCCGCTCGGTCGCCGAATTCTGCGGTCGGAACTCAACGCCGATAATGGCTACAATACCTACCGCCGCGCCGGTTTGCCGGCGGGGCCGATCGCCAATCCGGGCAAGGCAAGCATCGCCGCGGTGCTTCATCCGGCACCAAGCAAGGCGCTGTACTTCGTCGCGGATGGCACTGGCGGCCATGTCTTTGCCGCCACCCTTGCCGAGCATCAGGCGAACGTCGCTAAATGGTTCGCGCTGCGCCGCGCGCGGGGGCAAATGTGAAGGATCGTGGAGTTGGTCGTGGCCGCATGTTCATCGGCGGCATCCTGCTGTTCGCGGCAGCCATCGCCTGGGCGACCGGGCTGATGATGAGCCCGCACGGGACATCGGTTGCCGACGGCCCGGAACATGTCCGCGGCGTCATCGTCACCTTCGTTCAAAAATCCGCGATCGGAACGCTGCTGTTATGCGCGCTATCGGGCTGGCTGCTGTTTCCGCGGGTGCGCCCGCGCAAGCCGCGCCGCGATTATGCCTTGCTGGCGCTGATCGGGGTCATGGCCGCGTCCAGCCTTTATCAGCTGTTCTGGCTTCACTCGATTACCAATTAGCGCGGAATGGCGAGCATCTCGCTGCGTATATAACCGACGTGGCGGTCCTCGCCGGCATAGCCCCAAGCCCAGCCAAGGCTGTCGTCGAGCATTTCGAACGGCTCGCCCGCTGCTAACAGACCCAGCACATCGGATTCCGCTTTCGCTTCGGACTGCAGCGGGGCGGGCATCGCGACCGTCCGGCGAACCGGCTCGGCATAATGCGAAGCGATTACGCGGTTGGCGAGAGCAACGTCAGCAAGGTCCTTGCGGTAAGCGTAGACACGCGGGTCGGGATGCTCCGACGGGCCCGTTAGCGCAAAGCCGTCAGCGCTGGTGCGCGTAGGCCGGGGCCTGCCCAATGATGGGTCGGTGGGCCGCGGAGCCATTGTCCGCTTCGCGGAGGTTACGCTTGAAGCCTTCAAGGAATTGCGCCCCGTTGTTGGTGCGGACGACGAACACGTTGCGCCGGTCGTCCTGGTCCCGCTCGCGCCGCAGATAGCCGAGCGCACCCAGCGTATTCAAGGCGCGGGTGACGACCGGCTTGGACACGCTCAAAAGCCGCGCCAAACCCCGTACCGTATGCGGTCCCGGGGTCAGATAGACGAGCATCAACAATGCCATCTGGCGATTGGTCAAATCGGGCTCTCCCGAGCGGACATAGGCAATCAATGCCTTCATCCAGCCGGTAAGCGATACATCGCTCATAGCTGCTCGTCTCCGTCTGGTGCCGCTTACTTGGCTGATTAACCGGCAAGCGCCGGAAATGTTGCAGTTCACCCACAGGAAAGTGCCGACTTTTCGGCAGACGGCCGTTCAGGAAGGCCGGTAACGGCTCACCAACATGGCGAAAACCGCGCGCAAACCCAGCGCTTCGCCGCCCTTGGGCCGGCCCGGCTTGGCCTGGTCGCGCCACGCATAGGTGTCGAGGTGGGCCCACGGTGTTTCGTCGGTCACGAAGCGTTTCAGGAACAGCGCCGCGGTGATGCATCCGGCCATCGGCGTGTTCGACGAATTGGCGACATCGGCAATGTCGCTCTTGAACAGCTCGTCGTACGCCTCCCACAGCGGCATCCGCCACAGCGGGTCGCCGGTATCGCGCGCAGACTGCTCGATCGTGGCGGCGAGTTCGTCGCAATTGGCGAACATCGCCGGCAAATCGGGGCCAAGCGCGACTCGCGCAGCGCCGGTCAAAGTGGCGAAATCGACGATCAGCTCCGGCTCGGACTCGATCGCCCTGGTCAGTGCATCGGCAAGGACGAGCCGGCCTTCGGCATCGGTGTTGTCGATTTCGACGAACAGCCCATTGCGCGATTTGACCACGTCGCCGGGGCGGAAGGCGGCGCCGGAGACCGCATTCTCGACCGCCGGAATCAGCAAATGGAGCCGGACGGGCAGGCGCTCGCCGGCGATCAGGCTGGCCAGCGCCAGCGCATGGGCCGCGCCGCCCATATCCTTTTTCATCACGCGCATGCCGCTGGCCGACTTGAGGTCGAGCCCGCCCGAATCGAAACACACGCCCTTGCCGACAATCGCAATGCGCGGGTGATCGGGCTTGCCCCATTCGAGTTCGATGAGGCGGGGGGCGCGTTCGGCAGTCGCGGCCGCGCCGACCGCGGCAATCAGCGGATAGCCCTTGGCCAGTTCGTCTCCGGAAGTGACGCGCACTTCGGCCGCGACTTTCGTCGCCTGAATCCGGACCGCCTGCTCGATTTCCGCCGGACCGAGATCGCCAGCCGGCGTATTGACCAGGTCGCGGACCAGCGCCGTTGCCTCGGCCAGGCGCACCGCCGGACCGATCGCTGCGGCGCTGCTGGTAACCAGCACCCGGTCGCCGCGCTTCGGTTCGTCCCGCTTGGACCGGTAGCTATCGAACTCATGCTGGGCGAGCAGCCAGCCGAGGACCGCCGGGCCGGGTTCGCCGTCGGTCAGGCGGTAACTGCCTTCGGGCAGGGTTTCAGCCAGTTTCGCCAGACACCAAGGCGTCAGTTCGCCGGCCTTGTGGACCGCGCCGACCACCTCGAAATCGGGGCCGTTCTGAAACAGCACAACGGCCCCGGGCTTCTTGCCGTCGAACCGCAGCGACTGCATCAGCGCCCGGTCTTCGGCCGGCCGCCGTTTCGCCCAGTCGCCGAAACCAGCCTTGTCGACGAGGTGGACCGGGCGCGCCTGTTGTCCGCGATCGGCGACGAGCAGCGCCGCGAAATCAGTCATTCGCCGGGCGTAACCAGGAATTGTTCGATCCGGCCCTGCGCTCCAGGCTCGTAAAAGGTCGAAAGGTCCAGCGTCTTGCCCGGATATTTGATCGTATAGCCCTGGATGACGAAACCACCGCGCAGGACCGGCTTGCCGTCGGGCTCGAATGACTTGGGTGTTCCCAATGGCCGGAGGCTCGCCGCATAGTCGGCGACCGCTTGCGGGGTGAAATAATAATCGGCGTTTTCGGTCAGCTGGCTGCGGTCGACCGTGCCGCCCCGCAACTGGTCGTAGACGCTGCGGGCACGCGCGGCTTGTGCGATCTGAACCGCGTCCAGCGGGACCGACGGCACGATGATCTTGGCGATTTCGCGCGAAATGCGGCTGTACGCGCTGCCCGCCCAGCTGTTGGTCAGGACCACGATCGCCGAACGGTCGTCCGGGTAGACCGAGTTGGCCGATAGGAAGCCAACCGCTTCCCCGGTGTGTGTGATCGCCCGCGGCGGGCCCGTTCGGACGTTCACGCCAAGGCCATAGCCCGTATCCTTGCCGCTATTGAGCTTGACCGCGGTTTCCTGGGCCTGCCAATCGTCGGCGGGGATCAGCGAGCGGTTGATCCGCGCGATATCCCATTTGGCCAGGTCCTCGGCCGTCATCGACAGCTCGGCTGCCGCGTAAAGCCAGCCTCGGGCGGGCGGAGTTGCCTGTCGCACTGGTCCCAGCGCATTGCGTCCGTAACCGGCCGGGAAGGCCGAAGTGTAGGTGTCGTCCTGATTTCTGACGCTGGTCATTCCCAGCGGCTGGAAAATGCGCCGTTGCAAATAAGTCATCAGTGGCTCGCCGCTGGCCCGTTCGGCGATCAGTCCGGCGACGACGTAGCCGGTGTTCGAATATTGCCATTGCTCGCCAGGCTCGAAATCGAGCGGCTTTTTTGCCCAGCGGTCGACAATCGCCTGCGGCGTGGTCGGATGGGACATTGCGGCAAAGCTGTAATCCTGCGGCCAGAAGTCCTGCAGGCCGGCGGTGTGCGACAGCAATTGGCGAATCGTGATTCGGTTGCCACCGCTGATGCCGGGCAGAAATTTGTCGACATGGTCGTCCAGGCTGAGCTTGCCTTCGTCTTCCAGCAAAAGCAGCGCCATTGCGGTGAACTGCTTGGAATTGGACGCGATTTGATAGGGCAGGTCAGCCCGGGCGCGAAGCTTAGCGTTGGCCTGGCCATAGGCTTTCGCAAGCACGATCTTGCCGTCGCGGACGATCGCGATTGATGCGGAAGGGACCGAGTCCGCCTTGAGCTCGCGCGCGACGATCTGGTCGACCATCGCGATTTCCGCCGCTGTCAGCGGCTTGGCGGTGGCGGGTATGGCGAAGAGCAGGAGCAGCGCTGCGGCGGGTTTAAGCATAAGTGCAGCCTAGCAAGGCCGCGGCTCGTGTCGAGTAGGCGAACCCCCGAATTCCCTTTCGATGCACGGTCGGGCACAAAGCTGTATCGAACGGCACAGCGAACAGGGGGCGGTAATGAGCAGTCGGACGGTCGGCGTTGCGCAAATCTTTACCGGGACCGCGGCGGTCCTGGCGATGCTTTACTTCCTTCGCCCGATCCTGATTCCGTTCGTGATCGCCTTTGTTCTCGCGGTGCTGGTCAACGCGCTGGTTCGCTTCATCCACAACCGCTGGGCGGGGGCGCCGTCGTGGGCGGTGGCGGTGCTTGCCGGGCTGGTGGTCATCGTCCTTGCCGCTGGCGGGATTTTCGCGATGGCGCAGGGCGCGGTGCAGATCGTCGGCGGAGGTCCGGCACTGTTGGTCCGGCTCGACGATATTCTGCAGAACATCGGCCGATCATTGCACATCAGGGAGCCGGTTCACCTCAGCACCGTCGTCGGCAGCGTCAGCCTGCCGCACATCGCCGGGCAGGTTCTGCAAAGCCTTCAAGGCGTGGCTTCCGGGCTGCTGCTGATGATCGTCTATTTCGGGTTTTTGCTTGCTGGCCGGCAGCGCATGGCGCGCAAGATCGCCTATGCCGCTGGTTCTTCCGGTCGCGCGACCATGATCCGCGCCGCGATCAAGCGGATTTCGACCGACATCGAAACCTACGTGTGGGTCCAGACCGTAACCGGGGTGATGATCACCGCCGCGGCGGCGCTGGTGATGTTCGCGGTCGGGCTCGACAATCTGTTGTTCTGGTCGGTGATGTTCTTTTTGCTGACGTTCATCCCGAACATCGGCGTGACGGTCGGCTCGATCGCTCCGGCGCTGTTCGCCCTCGTTCAGTTTCCGACTACCTGGCAGGCGATCACGATCTTCGGCGTCATCCAGATCGCGGCAACGATCGTCGGCAATCTCATCTACCCGCGAATGCAGGCCGATACGCAGAACATCGATCCGATCGTGACCTTGCTCTCGCTGGCGTTCTGGAGCGTCCTGTGGGGGCTTCCCGGAGCGTTCCTGGCAGTACCGATGACCCTGATGCTGATGATGGTCTTCGCCCAGTTTGAATCGACCCGCTGGCTGACCGCCATGCTGTCGAACAACGGCCGGCCCAATTTTCCCAAGTCGCTCCCCCGCCCCCGGCGGCGCAAGCCCAAGGGCGGCTAAAGCAGCATTTCTTCGGGCACGCCGAACAAATCGTGCTCGTCGCTGTCTTCAATGCGGGCCTCGACGATGTCGCCGGGGTTCAGGCCACCCGCGTCGCGCAAATGGACTTCCCCGTCGATTTCGGGAGCGTCGGCCTTGGATCGGCCAGTCGCTCCACCGGTTTCTGGGTCGACCGCGTCGATCAGCACCGCGATGGTCGATCCGACGCGCGCGGCGAGCCGTTCGGCCGAGATCCGGGCGGACAAGGCCATGACTGCTTCAAAGCGCTCCTGCTTCAAATCTTCGGGCACCTGGTCGTCCATGTCGGTGGCGGTTGCGCCGGCCACCGGTTCGAACTTGAAGGCGCCGACCCGGTCCAGTTGCGCCTGTTCGAGCCACGCGAGGAGATAGGCGAAATCTTCGTCCGTCTCGCCGGGAAAGCCAACCACGAAGGTTGATCGGATGGTGAGGTCCGGAACCTGCGCGCGCCACTTGTGAATGCGTTCGAGCACCTTGGCATCGTTGGCCGGGCGCCGCATTCGCCGAAGCACGTTCGGGCTGGCGTGCTGGAACGGGATGTCGAGGTACGGAATGACCAGCCCTTGCGCCATCAGCGGAATGACATGGTCAACGTGCGGATAGGGGTAGACGTAGTGCAGCCGAATCCACGCGCCGAGCTTACCGAGCTCGCGCGCCAGGTCGGTCATGTGCGCCCGGACCTCCCCGCCGCCTTTCAGCGGGTACGTCGCGTGGCGCAGGTCGACGCCATAGGCCGACGTGTCCTGGCTGATGACCAGCAGTTCGCGAGTGCCGGCAGCGATCAGCTTTTCGGCTTCGCGCAGGATCGCGTCGGGCCGGCGGCTGACCAGATCGCCGCGCAGGCTGGGGATGATGCAAAAGGCGCAGCGATGGTTGCAGCCTTCGGAAATTTTCAAATAACTGTAATGGCGCGGCGTGAGCTTGAGTCCCGCTTCGGGCACCAGGTCGACGAATGGCGAGGGGATTGGCGGCGCCGCTTCGTGAACCGCGGCAACAACTTCCTCATATTGATGCGCGCCGGTGATCGCGAGGACTTGCGGGAAACGCGCCCGGATGACGTCGGCTTCCTTGCCCATGCAGCCAGTGACGACGACTCGGCCGTTCTCGGCAATGGCTTCGCCAATCGCTTCGAGGCTTTCTTCCTTCGCGCTGTCGAGAAAGCCGCAAGTGTTAACCAGCACCACGTTGGCCCCGGCATAGTCGGGCGACATGTCATAGCCTTCGGCGCGGAGCTTGCTCATGATCCGCTCGCTATCCACCAGGTTCTTGGGACAGCCGAGCGAGACCAGGCCCACCCGCGGGGGCTTAGGGAGA
>JBDSGQ010000074.1:0-16542 GCA_039918915.1 Sphingomicrobium sp. | reverse complement strand
AATATGTAGCTCGCGCGTTTCGCGTCGCCACCGCCGGCCGGCCCGGCCCGGTCGTTCTGGCATTGCCCGAAGACATGCTTCGTGACCTGGTCGAAACCCCCGACCGGCCGCTGGTTCCGCCGCTTGCCAAAGCGCCCGATGCCGGGGCCGTGCAGGCTTTGTTCGAACTGCTCAAGGACGCCGCGGCGCCGGTCGCGATCGTCGGCGGCGCCGACTGGAGCCCCCGCGCTTCGCACCATTTCGCCAATTTCGCTTACCGGCACGGCATTCCCGTAGCCGCCGCATTCCGTCGGCAGGACGCGATCGGCAACGACTGCCAGGTTTATGCCGGCAATCTCGGCTACGGCCCCAATCCCCAGCTGCAACAGCGCATCCGCGATGCCGATTTGATCCTCGCGGTCGGGCCCCGCCTCGGTGAAGCGACCACCGACGGCTACACCCTGATCACGCCCGATCATCCCGGCCAGACGCTGGTTCACGTTCACCCCGACCCGAACGAACTTGGCCGGGTCTATCACGCCGATTTGCCGATCTGCGCCGACATGGGTGAATTCGCCGAGATGATCGACGGTTGGGCCGACCCCGATTGCGTGCGCTTCTCGTGCGGCGAACAGGCCCATCGCGAATGGCTCGACTGGTCGGAGCCAAAGGCCCGCGCAGGCGTCCCGCTCGACCTTGGTCCGTGCGTGCTCGCAATGCGCGCGGCGCTTCCGGGCAACAGCATCATCTGCAACGGCGCCGGCAATTTTTCCGGCTGGTGGCACCGTTATTGGCACTACGGCCCGATGCCGACTCAGCTTGCCCCGACAAGCGGGACGATGGGCTACGGGCTTCCCGCGGCAGTCGCGGCGGCATTGCGCTTTCGCGACCGGCCGGTGGTGTGCGTGGCCGGCGACGGCGACTTCCTGATGAACGGGCAGGAACTGGCCACCGCCGCGCAATATGGCGCCGATCTACTGGTCGTGCTGGTCGACAATGGCAGCTACGGCACGATCCGCATGCACCAGGAGCGCGAATATCCCAGCCGAGTGAGCGCCACCGACCTCCGCAATCCGGACTTTGCGGAATTGGCGCGCGCGTTCGGCGGGTGGGCCGAAACCGTCGAACGAACCGAGGATTTCGCGCCAGCGCTTGGCCGCGCTCTCGAACATAAGGGCATCCGGCTGCTTCATTGCAAGACCGATGTCGAGCACATCAGCAACGCCACCACGATTTCCAAATTGCGCGAAAAAGCCGGGAAATAGGTCCGCGCTCAGGGGTGCTTGGGCCTGGACGGAACATTGGTCCGGGCGCTTTCGAACAGCTGATCGTGAACATTGCCGGTGGGGCGCTTGCCGCGCTTGCCGCTGGCTTGAAGCGGCTCGGCCGGCTCGTTTCGGAAATGCTTCAACAGGTCGTCGAAATGGTCGCCGAAACTGCCATGATTTTCCGGTCGTCTGCTCGGCATAAAATTCGCCTCCGCAACACGCCGCCCGCCTGATCAAAACGAAACCGCGAGTGAATCGCTCCTGGTGTTGAATCCGTTGCGGACCGAACCGGCGTCACCCCCGCACCGCCTCGCGCCCCGACGCAAATCCTGTCATGGAGCGGCTGTTCGGAAAATTCTTCGGAAAGGCGGCTTTCCATGGCTTCGGTCGATGTGCGATTCTCCGGTTCGGTGCCGGCCAATTACGACCGGTATATGGTTCCGCTGCTGTTCCAGCCTTTCGCCGACCTGCTCGCGCAACGCGCCGCGCAAACTCGGCCAGGCCGAATTCTGGAAACCGCTGCCGGCACCGGAGTCGTGACGAAGGCGCTCGCCACGGCATTGCCCAAAGCGGAGATCGTGGCCACGGACCTCAACCAGGCCATGCTCGATATCGCGGCCACGCGCGTATCATCGCCAAACGTCGAATGGCGCCAGGCCGATGCGCTCGACCTGCCGTTCGCGGACAGCGCGTTCGACCTCGCGGTCTGCCAGTTCGGCGTGATGTTCTATCCCGACAAGGTGAAGGGCAATGCCGAGGCCCGCCGCGTACTTCGTGACGGCGGCACTTATTTGTTCGCCGCCTGGGACAGCATCGATCGCAACCCGTTGTGCGGGCTCGCTCATGCGACCATGCTCAAGCTGTTTCCCGACGACCCGCCGCTGTTCATGCAACGCGGACCATTCAGCTATTCTGATCCGGAGTGGATCGCGCGCGACCTGCGGGCCGGCGGCTTTGACACCATCACCATCGAGACCGTGAATCTGACGAGCCGCAGTCCGTCGGCGGAGGATGCCGCGCGCGGGCTTTGCTACGGATCGCCGATGTGCATGGAGCTCGAAGCTTATGGCCCCGGAGCAGTCGATCACGTGTTCGAGGAGCTGACCCGCGCCGCTCAGAAATATGATGGGCCGTCGGGGTTCGAGGCGCCGATGGCGGCGCACGTCGTCACCGCGATTAAATAAGCCCCGCCAGCGGGCTGCGTTCTTGAACTAGATCAGCCCCGCCAGTGGGCTGCTGGGGTCCGCGTACCGCCGCTTTTGCATCCGTCCGGAAAGATAGGCGAGCCGGCCGGCCTCGACCGCGGCCTTCATTGCCCGCGCCATCAGCACCGGCACTTTGGCTTCGGCGATCGCGGTGTTCATCAGCACGCCGTCGCACCCCAGCTCCATCGCCACCGCCGCATCGCTCGCCGTGCCGACGCCGGCATCGACCAGCACCGGGACGTTCGCGCCTTCGACGATCAGTCGGATCGTGACCCGGTTCTGAATGCCCAGCCCGGACCCGATCGGCGCGCCAAGCGGCATGATCGCCACCGCCCCCGCCTCTTCCAGCTGCTTCGCCGCGATTGGATCATCGACGCAATAAACCATCGGTTCGAACCCTTCGGCGACCAACACTTCGGTCGCTTTGAGCGTTTCGCGCATGTCGGGATAAAGCGTGCGCGCCTCGCCCAGCACTTCCAGCTTGACCAGGTTCCAGCCGCCCGCCTCGCGCGCCAGGCGAAGCGTCCGGATCGCATCGTCGGCGGTGAAGCAGCCCGCGGTGTTGGGCAAATACGTGATCTTCGCCGGATCGATATATTCCGTCAGGCGCGGCTGGTTGGGATCGGACACATTCACCCTACGCACCGCGACGGTGACGATCTCGGCCCCCGAGGCGGCCACTGCCGCGGCGTTTTCGGCGAAGTTCTTATACTTGCCGGTGCCGACGATCAGGCGCGAAGTGAAGGTCCGGCCGGCCACCGTCCAGCTGTCGGCGCCCAGGGTCTGCGGCGCGTTCACTCAACCGCCCCCGACGAATTGCACGATTTCATAATCGTCGCCGTCCTCGACGCACACGTCGGCCAGGCTTGACCGCGGGACAACTTCCAGATTGCGTTCGACCGCCACGCGCAACGGGTCGAGGCCAAGCTCGCGAAGCAGCTCGGCAATGGTGATTCCGCCGGCCACCCGGCGGTGCTCGCCATTCACTTTCAGGGACAGGCTGCCATCGAGACTCATTGACAAAGGGCAGATAGGAAGGTCCACGCCGACACGCAAATGACCGACCTCGTTTTCGTCATCAATGGGCCCAACCTCAACCTCCTCGGATCGCGCGAGCCGCGCATTTACGGGACTCAGACGCTCGACGACATCGCCAAGATGCTCGAACAGCGGGCGAGCAACCTCAAGCTCCGGCTCGATCTTCGCCAGTCCAATCACGAAGGCGTTCTGGTCGACTGGCTGCAGGAAGCCATGGCCAAGGCGGCGGCGGTCATCATCAACGCCGGCGGCTACGCCCATACGTCGATCGCAATCCGCGACGCCGTTGCCGCGCTCGCCATCCCGGTCATCGAAGTTCACTTGAGCAACATCTACGCCCGCGAGCATTTCCGCCGCCAAAGCATGGTAGCGCAAGTCGCCCGGGGATCGATCGTCGGCTTCGGGCCGATGAGCTATCTGCTTGCACTGGACGCGGCGGCGCACCTCTGCAAGGGAGCAGCCGCGACGCCGGCGAAAAGCCAGATTCAGTAGGGGAAGAGCAATGGCCCAAGCCTCCAAACCGCGCGCAAGCGGGGGCCCAGGCGGTAACGGCGGACCGACGGCGATGCAGATCGATACCGCGCTGGTCCGCAAACTTGCCGAGCTGCTGACCGACAACCAGCTGACCGAAATCGAAGTCGAAGACGGCGGTCGCAAGATCCGCGTCGCGCGCAACCCGGCGCACGATCAATCGCTGGCGCCGCCGGCTTATGCCGCGGCTCCGGCACTGACCGCGCCGCCGATGCCCGGCCACGAAGATATTGGCGCAAAGGACGACGCCGGCGGCAGTTCGGTGAAGTCGCCGATGGTCGGTACCGCCTTCCTTTCGGCCGAGCCTGGCGGCGCCCCGTTCATCGCGGTCGGCGATACCGTCAAGGCCGGCGACACGCTACTGATCGTCGAAGCGATGAAGGTGATGAATCCGATCACCGCGCCCGAAGCGGGGACGGTGAAAAAGATCATGGTATCCGATGCCCAGCCGGTGGAGTTCGACCAGCCGCTCGTTGTCATCGGCTAGGGCCATCACAGTGAAGATTGAAAAGCTGCTGATTGCCAATCGCGGCGAGATCGCGCTCCGGATTCATCGCGCCTGCCACGAAATGGGGATTCGCACGGTCGCGGTTCATTCGACCGCCGATGCCGACGCCATGCACGTTCGCTTGGCCGATGAGACGGTGTGCATCGGCCCGCCGGCGGCAACCGATTCCTACCTCAACATTCCCAACATCATCTCCGCCGCGGAAATCGTCCACGCCGATGCGATCCACCCCGGCTACGGCTTCCTCAGCGAGAACGCGCAATTCGCCGAGATCGTCGAAAGCCACGGCATCGTCTGGGTTGGCCCCAAGCCCGAACATATTCGGACGATGGGCGACAAGATCGAGGCCAAGCGCACCGCGGCCAAGCTCGGGCTGCCGCTCGTTCCCGGGTCCGACGGCCCGATCACCAGCGCCGCCCAGGCCACCGAACTGGCCGAGGAAATCGGCTATCCGGTGTTGATCAAGGCCGCTTCGGGCGGCGGCGGCCGCGGCATGAAGGTGGTGCCCGACGCAGACCAGATGGAAAGCCTGATGAGCCAGGCCGCGTCCGAAGCGCGCTCGGCGTTCGGCGACGACACCGTCTACATGGAAAAGTACCTGTCCGACCCGCGCCATATCGAATTCCAGGTGTTCGGCGACGGCAAGGGCCAAGCCATCCATATCGGCGAACGCGATTGCTCGATTCAACGCCGCCACCAGAAACTGCTGGAAGAAGCGCCCTCGCCGGTCATCACTCCGGAAGAACGCGAACGCATGGGCGGAATCGTCGCCAAAGCGATGGCCGACATGGCCTATCGCGGCGCCGGTACCATCGAATTCCTTTACGAAGGCGGCGAATTCTATTTCATCGAAATGAACACCCGGCTGCAGGTCGAGCATCCGGTGACCGAGATGATTTCCGGCATCGATTTGGTGCGTGAACAGATCCGCGTTGCTTCGGGCGAGGGGCTGTCGTGCACGCAGGACCAGGTCCGCCTCCACGGCCACGCGATCGAATGCCGCATCAATGCCGAAGACCCACAGACCTTCGCGCCCTCGCCCGGCCTGGTAAAGAATTATGTCGCGCCCGGCGGCATGCATGTCCGTGTCGATAGCGGGCTCTACACCGGCTACCGGGTGCCGCCTTATTACGACAGCATGATCGGCAAGCTGATCGTTTACGGAAGCAACCGCCAAAGCTGCATCCGCCGCCTTCGCCGAGCCCTCGAGGAATTCGTCGTCGAAGGCATGAAGACCACTATCCCGCTCCACCAGAAACTCGTCCGCGACGAGGAATTCCTGGCCGGCGACTACACCATAAAATGGCTCGAGGATTGGCTCTCGCGCAATGCCAATTAGCTTGGGCCTTACGCTCCGCGCGGGCGTTCGGATCAGCGCCGTGGCGGCACTCGTTTCCGCCGCCTTTCCCGCGCTCGCCAGTCCGCAAGCGGCCGACAGCGGATTGGCGGCGAAGCTCGACTCTTACGTCCAGGGATGGACCGACAGCGGGCTGTTTTCCGGCGTGGTGCTGGTCGCCCACGATGGTTCGGTGGTGTTCGAAAAAGCCTATGGCGCGGCCGATGAAGTCACGTCGCGGCCAGCGACCGTCGCCACGCGCTACAATCTCGCTTCGGCGGGCAAGATGTTCACCACCGTCGCGATCCTTCAGCAGATCGCGCGGGGGCGCATCACATTCGACACCAGGCTTGGCGACGTGCTGACCGATTACCCTAATCGCGCAATGGCCCAGGCGACCGTCCGGCAGCTGCTCACCCATACCTCGGGCGCCGGCGATATCGACCTGTTCGGGGTCGAGGCGGCGGCAACGCGCGCGCGCGTGCATTCGGTGTCCGACATGGTCGCGATGCATGCGAAGCGCGCGCCCGACTTCGCCCCTGGAAGCGACCAGGCCTATGGCAATTTCGCTTACGTGCTGCTCGGCCGGATGGTCGAGGTCCTGTCTGGCGAGGATTACGAGACCTACGTCGATCGGCATATCTTCCGGCCCGCGGGGATGATTCACAGCGGCTTCGTCGATTGCACCACGGACGGTGCCGACATCGCCGTCGGTTATGCCACCGTCGACGGCAAGCGCGTTCGCAATTGCGCGACCCAGCCGGCGCGGGGGCTGCCGGCGGGCGGACAACTTGCGACTGCTCGGGACATGTTCCTGTTCACCCGCGCTCTGCAGACCGGCAAGCTGATCCCGGTGGCGCTGCTGAAGACCGCGACGAAGCCTTTTCGTAAATTCATGGGACTGGGCTTTTTTGCGACCGATTATGGCGGATCGTTCGCGCCGGAAGATTTGCGCTGGGGCCATGGCGGCTCCAGCGATGGCGAGTGCACCGATGTCCGCTCCTATCCGGCAACCGGCGAAACCGTGATCGTGCTGAGCAATCAGGACCCACCGGCCTGCTTTGCAATCGCCAAGTTCCCGCACGCGCAGCGTCGCTCAAGGAACGTCGCGCTCGCCAACCGGGCTGAATAAGGCGCGCGCTGGCCGCTTATTCGATCGGCTAATGGACACTGGCCCGATGGTCGGCGGCAATCGCGTCCGCCAGCCACCAGATTGCCATCATGCCGAGCGCGCCGGCCAGCCCATCGCTCACATAATGCCAGCCGAGCTGGACCGAAGCGATCCAGATGAAGATCGCATAAGCGAGCGCGAACGGCGCAAGTCGCGGCACCAGGCTGCGCGCCGCCAGCCAGATCCAGACGCTGACGGCAACGTGAAGCGACGGCATTGCGGAGATACCGGCAACGAAACCTGGCTTCCCGGTCGAGAACGACGCCCACATTGCGTCGGCCTCGCCGCGCGCCACCAATTCGGCGCCATTCAGCTTGGCGTCCAGCGCGGCGAAGTCGTGCCCGCCCAGCAAGCGGTCGTAAAAGATCGGTCCCACCGACGCACACAGCACCGCGGCTGCCAGGCCCAGCAGGAACCAGGCGAGGCTGTACGCAATCAGCGCTCGCGATTTGGCCCGTGACGCCGGAAGCAGCATGACGCTGAACAGCACCAGCAATTGGACCGGCAGCCACAAGCCATAGATTCGGTCGACCGGGACCAATGCCCAGCCGAAAAGTCGGTCCGCGATGCGCCACGGGTCGGTTCCGAATAGCTGCCGCTCAGCCAACGCGATTGGCGCGTCGAGCCAGAACGGGACCTGCTGCGGAATGGCATATTTGAGCGGGAGGAACAGGCTGCCGCCCAGCGCCATCAGCACTGTTCCGATTACCAGCACGATCCACGCCGGGCGTTGGGTGCGCGGCCGGAAGGCCACGCGCAGTGCAAGCGCCGCAATCAGGCCCGCGGCGCTAAGTGCAAGGTAGGTCCCGATGCGCGGCACCGGCGCGATGCCGTCCCGCCAGCACACTCCCCACCACGCAAGCTCAGCTCCGGTCAGCGCCGCCAATACTGCCAGCCAACGCTCCTCGCCGCGCAGGTCGATGGCGCGCCATCGGGCGCTCCCGCGCGCTTGCTGGCTATCGTTGGTCACGGCTTGGGCCTCCAGCACGCTTCTCGTGTGAGGACAATTGCCCTCGGTGCAACGAACGCGCGACCGGCGGGAACGCCGCTTGGGTTCGAAATGCGCCGGCCGCGCCGCGTAAGCTTGCGCGGCTGCCCGGTCCCCGCCACTACTCCCTACCCGCAGGAGCCCGCACATGCGCTTGATCGCCAACCTCAACAGCCAGTCGCGTCGCCCGCGGACACTGGTTTACGCGCTCGTCGCCCTTGGGCTGCAACCCGCGGCCCAGGCCACCGCTCCGCAAACCGGCATCGCGGGCCGCTGGATCAATCCATCGCGCAGCGTGATCATCGACATCGCGCCGTGCGGCGCTGCTTTGTGCGGGACCGTCAAATGGGCCAGCGCCAAGGCCAAGGCCGACGCCAGCGCGGGCACCGCCAGGCTGGTCGGAACTCGGCTCCTCACCGGGCTTCGTCGCCAGGGCTCGCAGTGGCAGGGCAAATTGTTCGTCCCCGACCGCAATCTCCACGTCGAAGGCAGGATCGAGCGCGCCGCGCCCGGCCAGCTCAAAGTGTCCGGCTGCGCGCTCGGCGGCCTGGTCTGCGACAGCCAGCTGTGGACGCGCGCCAGGGGCAAGCTGAAACCCTGACCCGCGGCAAACCCGCGAAGCTTAATTCCGCTTTGGCGGAAAGCGGACAGTTGGCCGTTGACCTCACGGGCGGCTGGAAATGTACCCGCCGCTTATCGGGCGCCTTCCTCAACCGCGGCAGCATGGGCCGAACGCCGACTCCGACCAACGCCAGCAATGGGCGGAACGCTGACGTGGCGGGCCCGATGCCATTGCCGCTGGGGCCGAACTGAACGACACGTTTCACTAGGAAAGCTGCAAAGTTCGCGTGGAAGGACTTCAAGGGAGATCGAAATGCTCGCACTCGCCGTCGCGGCCGTCATTGCCACCTCGCCCCTGGGTCCGGACTCGACCTTTACGCAGATTGCAAAGCTTGAGCAGCAATGGGGGGAGGCGTTCGTCAAGCGTGACTTTAAGTTCATCGAGCGCATTGTTGCGCCAGAATACCGGCTGGTGGGCACCCATCCCGACGGGAGTTACGGGATCGTCCATCGCGCCGAGTGGATGAAGAATGCGCGCGCCTTCACGCATCATGCATTTGAAGTTCAAACAGTGGACGTAAACCGAGCCGGCAATACCGTTGTTGCGTCGGCCCAAGGTTTGTGGACGGTGACAATGGCAGCCGGGCAGCCGCCCCGGCCGGTGCGCTTCTTCGTTACCGACACGTGGGTTCGTCGACATGGCAAATGGCAAGTCATCCATCGTTACTCACAGAGCTTTCCGGGCGCTGCGTGGCCGCCAGCGGCAGCGCCCGAACCCCTTCCAAGGAAGGACGCCCCACAATAAGTCGAACGCAGGCCTGAGCCGCTAACGTCCGCAATGGGTGGAAAGCTGACGTTACAAGACACAACACAAACGGCTGCTAATGGCAGTCTAGCAGTATATCAGCTTCGAGCGGTCGGGCGGCAAATAGCTGATGTTAGAACTGGGCTAGCCCTGACAAACCTACGTCAGTTGGTTTTGAACGCGAATCGATCCGGCTGGGACGTGATGCAGCTGGTATCGAGGCGAGCATTCGGGTCGGCGAAGAAGGCGCGGATTAGGTGCCGTGCACAAGAACTATTGCGATAGAGAGCGTGCGTCGTGTTGGGGAACAGGACATATTGGCCATGCGAAAATCGGGCAACTGCCGCGCGGGCCAGTTCGGGAGGACAACCGGGGTCAAATTGCGCCGACAGGAAAAAGGTCGGGATGTCGCTTGATACTGGGCGGTTCTCCGCAAGATCGGGGTCGCCCACCGGATAGGCCTGGCACACGTCGAAATAGCGCTTCATCGATTCCACAGTGAGCTGACCGACCTTGTCGTTGGCCGCTGCGGTAACCTGCGCCTTGTGTTCGAATGCAAACCGCTCCTTGCACAGGAACGCCAAATGTTGCGCTTCAGTGTAGGCGCTTCGATCTGCAATTTGCGCGTCGAGCGCGGAATAGTCGCCCTTGGCGAAAGCATGCACGTCACGCGGTAAGCTGCGCGCGCCATCAGCGTCGTATAGTGTATCCATTAGGAACCCGCCAAGGTCATCGGCACTGTAGGTGTGTTCACCTCTCTTGACGGGTTTGGCCAGGAAGCGAGTAGCGGTAAGGTTCAGGTCATGCGTCGGGTCAGGGTAGGCCTTGCGGCATTTCGGATCGACCGCGCATCGCGCAAACACCGCCTTGACCGCTGCCGAGATCATCTGCGGACCACCGACGGCCCAGTTGGCGTCCTGCGGCCAAACCGAGTCCAGTACAGCGGCGCGGACACCAGCGGATTGGCGGGCAATCACCGAAAAGCCGACCCGCGTGCCATAAGACACGCCGATGATATCGAACCGGTTGATGTTGAGGGCGCGGCGTAAATCCTGGAGGTCGCGCGTTACCTCAAGCGAGTTGTAGCGCGACAGGTCGACCCCGGCGGCGGCATGGCGCATGCCGCAGGCTTGGAGCCCCGCCGCGGCGACGTCGGACAAGGGCCCCGCGTCGGTCAGGGCGATCTCGCCACAATCGAGCGCTGGCACAGTGAGTTTGTTGCCGCGATGGTCGAAGAAAATCCAGTCCTGGTCTTGCGCAACCAGCTCGCGCCCAATGGGGCCGGACAGGCGCTCAGCCAGTTTCTGGATGAACGACCCGCCTGGACCGCCATTCAAAAAGAAGACCGGCGGCAGGCCGACTTTTGGATGTGCGGCATGGACGATCGCCACCGGCAGGATAACGTTTCGACCATTCCGCGCGCCGCGCGTTTCTTCCACGGTCACGTATCCGCAATCGACTTTTTGAGCGACTTTCGAGAAATCACCGGTGCACGGCGTGGCGACAAAACTGCGTGACGGCAGTTGCGCGCGGGCGGGGACAGCCGCGGCCAGCTGAAGTGTCAGGAACGCGGCGACGAGGCTAATACGACGCGGAAAATAAACCATTTCGGACGACCCCCCGGCCGCGATGAAGCGACCGACGACAAGCGTAGCAAGCGCGGCTCAAGGGTAAAAGACGTTTGTCTGGCGGTGGCGCGTCCACATAACCTAGATGCTGGCGGATGCCCGGATGTCCGACAGCAATCGACGGTATAATGGCCCTGTCGCGCTCGGAATGACCGACGCCCTCGGGATCAAGCCGCGGCCATTGCCCTATGCGATGGAGGGCGCGGGGGATTACCGCAAGCCGTTGCTCGCTTCTGGCACCGACTGCCTCCGGCGCAACCGGCCGTCCGTATCGCAGATAATAAGCTAATGTCGGCAACGGCTCGAAAGCTGCCATTTCGCTTCCCGCCGTCCGCAACGCTTGCCCCCGGCCCCGCTCCCCGCCACTAATCGCCCCTCAACGGGAGCCCGCGCATGAGCCTGATCGCCGACCTTAAAGCGCTTAAGCCGTCGCAGCGCAGCGCGATCTGGGCGAGCTATCTCGGGTGGACGCTCGACGCCTTCGATTTCTTCCTGATGGTGTTCATGCTCTCGGCCATCGCCAAGGAATTCGGCACCGATGTGAAATCGGTCGCGGAGGGCGTGTTCCTGACGCTTGCGGCGCGGCCGCTCGGCGCGCTGCTGTTCGGCTGGCTTGGCGAACATTTCGGTCGCCGCCCGGTGCTGATGGCCGACATCATCCTGTTTTCGCTGTTCGAATTCGCGTCGGGCTTCGCGCCGACATTGCTTAGCCTGATGGTCCTTCGCTTCCTGTTCGGGGTCGCCATGGGCGGCGAATGGGGTTTGGGCGCAAGCCTGGTGATGGAATCGATTCCGGCCAAGCTTCGCGGCCCCGTCTCCGGCCTTTTGCAAAGCGGCTATCCGTCGGGCTATTTCGTCGCCAGCCTGGTCTATTTCCTGCTGTTCGACACGATCGGCTGGCGCGGCATGTTCATGGTCGGGGTCGCGCCCGCGCTGCTGGTCCTGCTGATCCGCATCCACGTCGAGGAAAGCCCGGTGTTCGAAGCACGCCGCGGCAAGCCGCGCGTCAATCCGCTGATGGAGCTCGCGCGCAACTGGAAGATCGCGCTCTACCTCGTCATCCTGATGACGGCGTTCAACTTCTTCAGCCACGGCACGCAGGATCTCTATCCGACCTTCCTCAAGGAACAGCATCACTTCGACACCCACACCATCGGCATTCTCGCGGCGATCATGAACATTGGCGCGATTGTCGGCGGAATCACCTTCGGCATCTGGTCGGAACGGCTGGGCCGGCGGCGGGCAATCATCATTGCCGCGCTGCTCGCGCTGCCGATCATTCCGCTGTGGGCGTTCAGCGCGACTCCGCTGCTGCTCGCGGCGGGCGCGTTCCTGATCCAGGTCGCGGTCCAGGGCGCGTGGGGCATCGTCCCCGTCCACCTCAACGAATTGTCCCCGCCCCTGGTGCGCAGCCTGTTCCCCGGCTTCGCCTATCAGCTGGGCAATCTCATCGCGTCGAAGAATGCGCCGTTCCAGGCCGGGATCGCCGAAAGCCACGGCAATAATTACGGCCTGGCGCTGGCCTGGGTGTGCGGCGGCGCGGCAGTGGCCATCGCGGTCCTCACCGCGCTCGGCCCCGAACGCCGCAACGCCGATTTCCTGGCCGAGGACTGAGCGAACGCATCCTTGCGTCGCGCGTTACCATTACCAACCGCCATGGCGAGCTACGCAGCACCCCCACCGACCGATCGCTGGAAAGCGATCGCCGCCGTCATCGCGGTTCACGCCGGGCTGGCCGCGATCGTGATCTACGGGCTCAAGGTCGACATGGTCACGCGGACCGTCGAACAGCTCAAGACCTTCGACATTCGCGAACCCCCGCCCCCGCCGCCAGTCCCGCCGCCCGCGCCCGCGCCAAAGCCGGAGCGCGCCAGGAAACCCGCCGGCGCTCTGGCGAAAAAGGCTGAGGCGGCCCCCGTCGATGCTCCGCCAAGTCCCCGGCCGTCCCCGCTTCCGGCGGCAAAAGTCGCTGGCCGGGGCACCGCCGCTGCGCCGGGCGCCGGCACTTCCGGCAACGGCACTGGAGCGGGCGGATCGGGCACTGGCCCGGGCGACGGCGGAACCGATTATTCGCGCTTCACTCCGGCCCGGCTGATCCGCAACCTGACCAGCGGCGACTATCGCTCGATCGGCGCCGGGCGGTTGCCAAGCGGGCGGGCGATGGTCTCGCTCAGAGTGGAGCCGACCGGCGTTCCAGGCACTTGCCGGGTCATCGGGTCAAGCGGCGACGCGGCGGTCGACAGCGGCCTGTGCCCGCTGATCAGCGCGCGTCTCCGGTTCCGGCCAGCGCTCAACGACCGTGGCCAGCCGATCCCCTACGAACTTCAATATGTCGCGACCTGGCAGCTGTAATCAGCGCGCGGCGGCGCCCGCGGCCGTTGCCGAAACCGCCATGCGCGGCGTGTCGCGCCCGTAAACGTCCTCGTAAAAGGCGATCGACTGCCCGTCCGGCATGGCCGTCAGATAGGTGATGTAAACCGGCACCGGGCGCGCCAGCGGCACCGGCTCTTCCGGCCCTGCCGACTGCCAGTCGAGCTCGCGCCCGAACAGCCAGCGGCCAAGCCGCGCCGCATCTTCCAGGCGGACGCAGCCGCCGCTGAAATAGCGGGTCGACTTCAGGAACAGCTCACGGCGCGGATTGTCGTGAAGGTACACCCCGAACTGGTTAGGGAACATGAACTTCATCCGCCCCATGAAATTCTGCGGGCCCGGCTTCTGGCGGATCATCACTTCGGTCTTGCCGTCGACCACGGCCTTCCAGTCGACCGTCTTGGGATCGATGATGGTCGGGTCGGCCGACCAGTCGGACACCACTTGGTAACCCATCTTGTCGAGGTACGGCAGGCCCTGCTTGACCACGAACTGGCCGACATCCTCGCCGGCAAGGTCGGGCGGGACGTACCAATAAGGGTTGAGCGCGGCGTAGCGGATATAGGCGGTCAGCATCGGCGTCGCCCATTTCGGCTTGCCGACCACCACCACCATCGAATCCACCGGCTTGCCGCCGTCGTACATGTACAGTCGCTGCTGCGCCGCATTGACCAGCACATAGCGGTCCTTGGCGGCGGGCAGCGCGCGCACGCGCTTGAGGTTGAGCTCAAGCAGCGCGCGCTCCTGGTCGGTGCCATATTTATGCTGGGCGAGAGCCGCGCGCAGCTGGCCGTAGATCGGGTGCATCCAGCCCAGGGTCCGGACATATTCGCTCAGCGACGGCGCGGCCGAGGCCTGCAGCAGCGTCGCCAGCGCCGACGGCGGAGTCGGCCACAGCTGGACATCGACGTAGGTGATGCCGACCCCGGGATCGCGCATCATGTCGGACACGTAAACCGCAAATGCCTGCGACAATATCTGGTCGGCGCGCTCGAGGTCCTTGCGCTTGCCGCTGCGCGCGGTCGCCAGCGCCTGCTGCAACGCCAGCGGCTGATAGCGGGCCGGGTTGATGCCATCGAGGCCGGCGCCGCTCAGCAAGGTGATGAGTTGCTGCGCGGAATCGCCCGCAGCCGGGCCGAACCACAGCGGCGCATTGCGCCTGGCGCGATAAAAATCGGCGACGGTCTGCCCGACGGTCCCCGGCCGGGCAGCAGCCGCGGGCGCCGGAGCGGCGGCGCTGGCCGTGACAGCCATCGCCGCCGTTGCAGTCGTTGCCGCCGTCGCGGGCGCACTCGCCATCACGGCCGCGGCGATCGCCACGCCGCGTCCGATCCGGTTCTGACAGAAATGCACCGGCCATTGGCCGGTGCACCAGTTACGCAAAATCGTCACTTGAACTCCGATTCCTCGGTATCCCGTCGGGACTCGGCGTTGGCCGTGCCCCGACGGGTTTGAGCGGTTAGCCGCGCTCGCCGCTTCTGGCCGGCGCCGCATAAACCGGAGCCGGTGCAGCCGCTGCAGGCGCACCCGCATAATATTGGCCGTTATAGACGTATCCGTCCACCTGTCCGTCATTGTTGCGGTCGGCCCAGATTGCTCCGGCAACGCCGCCGACGGCGGCACCGATCACTGCACCCGTCAGGATGCCAACGCCGGGCAGGACCGCACCGGCAACCGCGCCGAGTGCAGCGCCGCCAAGAGCGCCGGTGACAACGCCATGGGTGGTCGGGTCATAGCCTTGCGGAGCGCCCGCATAATATTGGCCGTTCTGGACGTAACCATCGACATAGCCGTCATTATTGTTGTCGGCCCACACGCTTCCGGCAAGACCGCCGATGGCCGCGCCAACCGCTGCGCCTTCGAGGATTCCGACGCCCGGAACGACCGCTCCGATGGCAGCGCCGCCAAGACCGCCGATGGCCGCATCCTGAGCAACGCGCGGATTACTCGCGCACGCGCTGAGTGTAACCGAACTTGCAAGGGCAAGTGCTAAAATGGACTTCATGGCTCGTTCTCCCGTTTGAATTGAGCTGCTGGAACATGCGCCGCGCAACAACCCGGATTGATCGGCTACAGTGCATGTTACGTTCGCAGGAACGACGCTGCCGCATCATCGTTCCGCAGCCGCGACGATGGCGCTATTGGCAGTGGGTTCCCAATTCGCTTATCGGCACCGCCAGGCCCCTGATTCCATGGCGATTCCAGGCGGCGCGCTCGGAGTGACCAGCCGCGATGAAAGCCATTATCTATCATAACCCGATGTGCGGGACATCGCGCAAAACCCTTGAAATCATTCGGAATTCCGGGGCGGACGTGGAGGTGCGCGAATATCTCGAAACGCCGCCAACACGCGACGAACTGGTGCGTCTTTACGACAAAGCGGGAATCAGTCCGCGCGATGGCCTGCGCGCCAAGGAAGCGCTGGCCGAAACGCTTGGGCTCAAGCGCCCCGACGTCACCGATGACGAACTGCTCGACGCGATGGTTGAGCACCCGATCCTGATCGAGCGCCCACTGGTGGAAACCGCCAAGGGCGTGCGGCTGTGCCGGCCGCAGGACCGAGTGCGGGAGATCTTGTAATCGTCGCCGCGCGATGACCGATCTGGACCCCCGGGTGCTGCTCGAAGCCTATGCCGCGGGCATCTTCCCGATGGCCGAAAGCCGCGATTCGGACGAACTCTTCTGGGTCGAACCGAAGCACCGCGCGATCCTCCCGCTCAATGGCTTTCATCTGTCGCGGACGCTTCGGCGAACCTTGGTCGGCGACCGCTTCCGAATCACTTTCGACGCCGACTTTCACGGCGTCATTGCCGCCTGCGCGGAGCGCGAGGAAACCTGGATTAACGCGACTCTCGAGCGGGCCATGCTTGCCCTCCATCGCTCGGGCCATGCCCATTCGGTCGAAGTGTGGACCGACAGCACGGCCGGCGCGCGGCTTGCGGGCGGGCTCTATGGCGTGAAGCTGGGCCGCGCCTTCTTCGGCGAAAGCATGTTCAGCCGTGAGGCGGACGCGTCGAAGATTGCCCTGGCGTGGCTGGTCGCCCGGCTCAGGGTCGGCAATTTCACCTTGCTCGACTGCCAGTTCATGACCGACCACCTCGCATCGCTGGGGGCGGTCAGCGTCCCGCGCCGGACCTACGTCGCGTTGCTGTCG
>JBDSGQ010000073.1:0-2782 GCA_039918915.1 Sphingomicrobium sp. | reverse complement strand
GGACGTCGGGGCTCGACCCTGGTCCACTGGCTGGCGGTCGCACTGCTGCTCGCCGCGACCGTCGCGCTGAGCGGGGCGCCGTCGCATGCCGGGCCGATTTTCGACGGCCTGGTCACCGCCGATCTGTTCGGCGCGTTCGGCAAGGCGATCATCTTTCCCGCTTCCGCGGTCGCGATCATCGCCGCGCACGGCTGGTTCGAGCGCGGCACCGAACATTCGGCGGAATATGCCGTGCTGATCCTGTTCAGCGCGGTCGGCATGAGCGTGATGGTCTCCGCGACCAGCCTCATTTCGCTCTACGTCGGCCTCGAACTGCAAAGCCTCGCCGCTTATGTGCTCGCTTCCTATCGCCGAAGCGACGAGCGCTCGGCCGAGGCAGGCCTCAAATATTTCGTCCTTGGAGCGCTTGCCAGCGGCATCCTGCTGTACGGCATTTCGCTGCTTTACGGCTTCACCGGAACCACCAGCTTCAGTGGCATCGCTGGCGCATTCGGGCGCGGCGCGCCTTCGCTGGGGCTGCTGTTCGGGCTGGTGTTCGTGCTTGCCGGCCTTGCCTTTAAAGTCAGCGCGGTCCCGTTCCACATGTGGACGCCCGACGTCTATGAAGGCGCGCCGACGCCGGTCACCGCCTTTTTTGCCTCCGCGCCAAAGGTCGCGGCGGTGCTGCTCGTCACCCGCCTGTGCCTGGTCGGCTTCGCTCCCGCGACCGACGCCTGGCGGCAGATTGTCATTTTCGCCGCGCTGGCCTCGATCTTTCTTGGCGCGGTCGGTGCTTATGGCCAGACCAACATCAAGCGGCTGTTCGCTTATTCGTCGATCAACAACGTCGGCTTTGCACTGGTCGGCCTTGCCGCCGCCGGTCCGCGGGGCGCGTCGTCGGTGCTGTTCTACATGGCGGTGTACGTGGTGATGACGCTGGGGGCCTTCCTGTGCGTGCTGTGGATGCGCGACGAGGGCGGCCAGCCGGTCGAAAGCATCGCCAGCCTGTCGGGCCTGTCGCAAACGCGTCCGGGGTTCGCCGCCGCGCTCGCCATGTTCATGTTCAGCCTGGCGGGCATTCCGCCGCTGTTCGGCTTCTGGCCCAAGCTGATGGTGTTCAACGCCGCCGTCGGCAGCGGCTTGGTCATGCTTGCCGTGGCCGCGATTCTGGGCACCGTGATTGGCGCTTATTATTATCTCAAGATCATCAAAGTGATGTACATGGACGACCCCGGAGCGCCCTATGCCCGCGTTCGCCAGCCGATCCAGGGCGTCCTGATGCTCCTCGCCGCGCTGATCGTTTCGCCGCTCGGTTATCTGCTGATCGCTCCGCTTGGCGCACTGACCGATCGCGCCGCGAGTTCCCTGTTCTGACCCGCATCCGGATCGTCGAGCAGGCCGGCTCGACCAATGCCGAACTGATCGCGGACCGCGCCGCGGTCGAGGGTGACTGGCTGGTCGCGCTGGACCAGACGGCTGGACGTGGCCGGCAAGGCCGCAGCTGGATTCCCGCCAAAGGCAATTTCTACGGTTCATGCCTGGTTGAGCTGCGACCCGACGATCCGCCGGCGCAAAGCCTGTCGCTCGCCGCTGGCCTGGCTGTCATCGAAGCGATCGATGCGACCGACCCGACCGGCGATGGGCCGGCCGTGATACTCAAATGGCCGAACGATGTGCTCCTGCTCGGCCGCAAGCTTGCCGGCATCCTGCTTGAGCGTAGCGGCGACCGGGTGGCTGCCGGTTTCGGCGTTAATCTGACTTTGGCGCCGCACCTCGAAGGGCGCGCTGCCGCCGCGCTCGACGGCAAGCTTGCCCCGGCAGCATTCGCGCCGTTGCTCGCGGCCAGCTTCACTCGGCTGCTCGCGTTGTGGCGCGACGCCGAGCCCAGCCTGATGGCGCAGGCGTGGCTTGCGCGAGCGCATCCCCCGGGCACGATGTTGACCGTCCACAAGGGCCCGGGCGAGACCGTTTCCGGACGGTTTGATGGCATCGAGAGCGACGGCGCGCTCCGCCTGCGGACGACTGACGGCGAATTGCTCGTCGTCCGCGCGGGCGACGTCGACCTAGCCTAATTGGGCATAGACCCACGCCCCGGCGCGTTGCCACGGCGCGATCCCGAACAATGCAACTTCCAGGCTTTGTTCGATCACTAGTGCCGGAGCGACGAATAGCCACACCGGGTGAATGCGGCCGTACCGCAATTTGTCGCGAAGCGCGGCGACCAGGATCGGCGAATAAGCAAGCACCAGCGCCAGCGAAATTTCGGGTTTCGGCACCATCGGCAGCAGGTGGCGAAGGCGGAAAAACGCCGGCCACAGCACCTGGATAGTCGCCAGCACGATCAGGCGCTTGTGCCAGTCCGGCCGCCGCCGCCAGACGATCGCGGCGATGACCAGCAGCAAATAGAGGCTGAGCCCACTGATCGTTCCAAGCAGGCTCGACGCCGCCACTGGCCCAAGCGTCGGCAGGTCGCGCTTCGTCGCCCACAGCTGGGTTGCGATGCCGGCCGACCACAGGATCAACGCCACCGGAATTGCGGCCTGGCCAAGGCGGCGATGAAGCGGGGTTCGGCGCCGGCGAACCAGCATGCTCTGGACGATTACCAGGCCAATCCAGCTGACGCAGGCGGCGCCATGAACATGCACGAACCAAGGCGCGGAAAAGGTCCGGCGGGCCATTGGCGCGATGTAGGTCGTGCTGAATCCGGTGACGGCGACGGCCAGCGCGAACAGCCCGAACCCGGCGTAGAACAGGGTTGCGCGATCGCGCGCCCAAGCATTCACCATGTCGCCCCCTTTCGCAC
>JBDSGQ010000072.1:0-9629 GCA_039918915.1 Sphingomicrobium sp. | reverse complement strand
TTGTCCGAATCACGGCTTTCGACGTTGGTCCAGCTGACCTTCGCGATCTTGGTTTCGAAGTCGATGATGGCCCTCGCGCGCGCCGCCGCATTTGGCTCGCCGGCCAGCGTCAGCATCGCGGCCAGATGCTGCTGATAGGCGGCCTTGGCCTGCACCAGCTTCGCGTCACGGGAGAGGTAATAATCGCGGTCTGGCATGCCAAGGCCCGACTGGCTGAGGTTCATGACGTAGGATTCGGGATCCTTGTCGTCCTGCCCGACGTGGGCCGAGACCGGCGCGTCGACCGAGTTGAGACGCGCCGTAGCAAGCAGAGCGGGATATTCCGCCTTGGATTTGAGCCCGCGAATCTGGGTCAGCCACGGATTGATTGGAGTCAGGCCCTTGGCCTCGATCGCGGCGGTGTCGAGGTACGTTCCATAAGCGGTGCCGATCCGCGAATTGGGATCCGCTTGGGCTTGGACGAGAATGTCCTGCGTACGCGTGTGCGACAGGTCATCGAGCAGGTTGAACGCGCCGTAATTGGCCTTGTCCGCCGGGATCGGCGTGGTCTTCGCCCAGCGGTTGTTCGCGAAGCCGTAGAAATCGTCACCCGGCGCAACGCTCCGGTCCATTCCCGCGGTGTCGAAACCGAAGGTGCCGTACTGCGGCTTAGGCGCCGTCACGGCAGCAACCGTCGCGGGCTGCACTGCGACAACGGGGCCGACCACCACGACGGGCGAGTTCATGGGCTGGGCGGCGCATGCGGCCAACGCCGTGGACGCCAGCGCAATCGCAGGCAGTTTAATCATCATCATCCCCTCGTTCCGTAAAATTCGCTGATCTCGAGGGTTTGAAATTCACCGCCGGCGGCGCTGGCGCCACTGCCAATCGACAGTCGTCAACCGCGTCACTGCAAACGGCATGGATCAGCCGTTGCGCTGCCTCTGCCGGCGCCTGCGGAAGCGGCTTCGCGAGAGCGACGTCCACAACAATTTCGAGCCGAAATAGCCGATCGCCGCCGATCCGATGGCAAGCGTCAGGACGCCGACTGCAATCGGTCCCGAAGCCTGGTGAATCCAGAACAGGATGCGGCTGAGTTCGCTTGAAAAACGCTCGGCCGCGGCCGGGTTCATCAGGCTCGCGTCCTGATGCAATTCCCATGCGCCAATGCGGTACGCGAGGTAATATATCGCCGGAATGGTCAGCGGGTTGACGACCAGCGTGAACAGCGCCGCGACCGCGACATTGGCGCGGGTCGGAATCGCCAGCAGGATTGCCAGGCCGGTATGCATCACCGGGATGATCAGGCCGACGAACAGGCCAAGCGCCACTCCGCGCGGGACCGAGCGCCGGTTGAGCCGCCACAGCGAGGAATGGGTGAGATGCGGCGCGAACGGTTTCAGGAACCGGTTCTGGTGAACCGACTCGCGCGTCGGGATATGGCGGGTCAGCCAGTTTAGCCGGGACGTGCGCGGCGGTGGATCAGCCATTGGCTCTGAGCAACCGCTGCTGCTCACGCTTCCAATCGCGCTCCTTGATGGTTTCGCGCTTGTCATGTTCCTTCTTGCCCCTGGCCAGCGCCAGCTCGACCTTCGCTCGACCGTTGGCGTTGAAGTAGATCGACAGCGGCACCAGCGTTAGCCCCTGCCGCGCAACTGCTCCGTGAAGCTTGGCGATTTCGCGCGCCTTCAGCAACAGCTTCCGCGGCCGCCGGGGTTCGTGGTTGAGGCGGTTGCCGTGGCTATATTCGGGAATATGGCTGTTGATCAGCCACACCTCCTCGTCGGCGAGATTGGCGTAGCTTTCGGCGATCGAACCTTCGCCCTGGCGAAGCGCTTTGACTTCAGTCCCGGCGAGCTGGATTCCGGCTTCGAACCGCTCCTCGACGAAATAGTCGTACCGAGCGCGCCGGTTCTCGGCGACGACCTTGCACTTGTCGAACGGTTTGGGGAGCGGCTTGGCCATCGGGCTTAGATAAGACCTGCATGCTCCAAAGCGGAATCGACGGCCTGCTTGGACGCGTCGGACGGCTCGGTCAGCGGCAGGCGAAGCTCGACGGGAAAGCCTGGACGAACCCGCGCCAGCGCATATTTGGCTGGCCCCGGCGAAGCATCGGTAAACAGCGCGGCGTGGAGCGGATAAAGCCGGTCCTGAAGCTTCAGCGCGTCATCCCAGCGGCCTTCGCGGGTGGCGGCCTGGAACTCGGCGCAGAGTTTCGGCGCGACATTGGCGGTGACCGAAATGCAGCCCACCCCGCCCATCGCGTTGAAGCCGAGCGCCATGTCGTCATTGCCCGACAGCTGGCAGAAGTCCTCTCCGCACGCGATCCGCTGGGCACTGACCCGGGCGAGATTGCCGGTTGCGTCCTTGATCCCGGCGATCCGGTCGTGGCGCGCGATCCTGGCGAGCGTTTCGACCGAAATGTCGGCAACGGTGCGCGACGGCACGTTGTAAACGATGATCGGCAGCGGCGACTGGTCGGCAATGGCAGTAAAATGCGCGGCCAGTCCGGCCTGGCTCGGCTTGTTGTAATAAGGCACCACGACCAGCGCCGCGGCGGCGCCGACCTCGGTTGCCGACCGGATCATGTCGACGACCGCCTGGGTCGAATAACTGCCGCACCCGGCGATTACGGGAACCCGGCCCTTGGCCGTGTCAACGGCAGCGGCGACGATCTGGCGATGCTCTTCGTAGGTCAATGTCGGGACTTCGCCGGTGGTCCCGCACGGGACGAGCGCGTTGCTGCCTTCCGAAATCTGCCATTCGACCAGCGCGCGGAATGTGTCCTCGGCGACACGCCCTTTCGAAAAGGGGGTCACAAGCGCCGGAATCGAGCCGAAAAACATGAACTTGCCTCCGCCGCCATGAGTTTGACGTCATATCTGCCTGATGTTCAGGCGCTGATAAGGAGCGCAACTGCACGATGTCCAGCATGTGGCGTCCCGTATTGATTTTTGTCGCTGCCCTGGCGGCTCCTTCCTCCGGCCTGGCGCAATATGTGCCGCCGGCCGGCGCTGCGCCGTCCTACACTTATGCTTCCAGCCAGAGCGCGAGCGCCTGGCTCGGAACCTGGCGAGCGCTTCGGCAGAGCTCCAATTACCGCTTTTCGGACTATGCGCCGTTGCTGATCGCCAATCCGGACTGGCCCGATGCGTCGAAAATGCGGCGTTGGGCGGAACGGGCGATGCGGCCGGGCGAGAACAACGCCACCGTCCTCACCTTTTTCAGCCGCGACAAGCCGGTCAGCGGCAACGGCTGGGCACGGCTCGCGGACGCCTATGCCGCCAGCGGACGGATGACCGAAGCGCTTGATGCGGCGCGCAATGCGTGGGGCTCGGGCGATCTTGCGGGCGACGACGAGCAGGGGCTGTGGTCGCGCTACGGCGCAAGCTTTGCCAGGACCGATCATGACCGCCGGGTCGACGCGCTGCTGGTCGCCAAGAAACCCGACGACGCGGCGCGCTTCCTGACTCTCGCGACGCCCGCCCGGCAGGCGGCGTTCGGTGCCAGGGTGGCGATGCTTCGCAACAGCGCCGACGCCGACAGCCGTTACCAATATGTGGCGGGCCTGGTCACCAGCGATGCCGGCCTGATGATGGACCGCGCCCGCTACCTGCGCGCCAACAATTATGACCATTCGGCCCAGCAGCTGGTGGCTCGCGATCACAATTTCACTTACCGGCCGGCCGATCCGGAACGGTTCTACGAACTGCTCGTGGTGCTGGCCAACCAAGCTGCCGCCGACCGCCAGTGGAGCACTGCATTCTACATCGCCAGCCAGCTCGACGACGTGCTTCCCACGGGACAAAAAGTCGCTGACCAGACCCTCGGCATTCGCGACGATTATACGACCCTCGCCTGGCTTGCCGGAAACGTTGCTCTCGATCGCCTCAACCGCCCATCGAGCGCCATCGCGATGTTCGCGCGCTATGGCACCGCCGGGCGATCGCTGCAGGTCCAGACCAAGGGCAATTACTGGGCCGGCCGAGCGGCGCTGGCCGCCGGGCAGGTGCAGACCGCAAATGCATATTTCGGTGGTGCGGCTGCTTATCCCGAACTATTTTACGGACAGCTCGCGCTCGAACGCCTTGGCCGCTCGGTGCAGCCCCCGCCGCAAGCGCTCGCGCAATATACCGTCACTGCCGTGCAGCGCTCCGCGTTCAACGGCCGGCCGATCGTCCAGGCGATGCGGCTGCTTGGCCAGCAGGGGCGCTCGACCGAGCAGGCCGTGTTCGTTCGCGCCTTGTCCGAATCGCTCAACACTGATTCCGAACGCAATCTCGCCGTCGAACTGGGCGATCAGCTGCGGCGGCCCGATCTGGCGGTGTGGACGGCGCGATCGGCGCGCGTGAAGGGCTCGATGTTCTACGTGCGACAGGCGTTTCCGATGCTCGGCGGATCGGTTTCGCCCAGCCTGTGGTCGGTCACGCATGGCATCAGTCGCCAGGAAAGTTCGTTCGATCCCATTGCGATCAGCCACGCCGGGGCACGCGGAATGATGCAGCTGATGCCCGGCACCGCGCGCGAACAGGCGGGCAAGCTCGGGGTCGGCTACGACAGTTACCGCCTGATCAGCGATCCCGCTTATAACGTGATGCTCGGCTCGGCCTATTTCCAGCGGATGCTCAATACCTGGGACGGCAATGTCCCGCTCGCGGTTGCAAGCTACAATGCCGGCGCCGGCAACGTTCGCAAATGGGTCAACGCCTATGGCGATCCGCGCGGCCGCGTCGATGTGGTCAAATGGATCGAAGCGATCCCGTTCCTGGAAACCCGCAGCTACGTTCAGCGAGTGATCGAAAACAGCGTGGTTTACGATTCGCTCCGTCGCACCCCGGCCCAGCGCAGCGCGATGCATGTCTCGCGCTATCTTGGGAAGGATCGGCCGGGCTGATAGACGGCGCCATGGTCGCCGCGCCCCGTTTCATCACCGCCGAAGGGTTCGCGCGAATCCGCGCCGAATATGAAGCATTGTTCGGCCTCGAACGGCCCAAGCTGGTCGAAACCATTTCCTGGGCAGCGGCCAATGGCGACCGCTCCGAAAACGGCGATTACATCTACGGCCGCAAGCGCCTGCGCGAAATCGATCGCCGGCTGAACTATCTCGCCAAGGTGATGAAGCACGCCCGGGTGGTCGATCCGGCAGCGCAGGAGGCACGGGACGAAATTCGCTTCGGCGCAACGGTCGAACTGGCCGACGACGATGACGTGCGGCGCACGCTGACGATCGTCGGCGACGATGAAGCCGATGCATCGACCGGCCGGATCGGCTGGAATGCCCCTCTGGCCCGCGCCCTGGTCGGCGCTCGCCTCGGCGATGAACGGACCGTTCGGCTGCCTTCAGGCGAAAAAAGCTACGAAGTCATGCGGATCGGCTATCCGCGGCGGGTCCCGATCGGCGGCTAGGCGGCCCGCGTCGGCGCATCGACAATGTGCGGCGGCTGGACCGGCATTGCCTTGGCCCAGGCGTCGGCAATCGCCTCGAGCGCGGCCATGATTGCCGTACGGTCGTCGTCGGCCTCGATTACCTTCCACGGCGACCAGCGCGTATCGCTGTGCGCCTTCAGCTCGACCACTGCCCGCGCATATGCCGGATCGCCAACGGCGACCTGCTCGTCGTGCCTGGCGGGCGACCACTGGTTCGACCGGCGCTGCTTCAATCGTTCGCCCTGCGCCTGGGCCGATGCGTTCAAATACAGCTTCACGATCAGTGTTCCATAATCACGCTGCTGCGCTTCGAACTCATTGATCTCGTCAAACGCGCGCGGAACCGCACTTTCGTCGATCCGCCCCAGCACTCGGTCGTCAAGCACGCGTCGGTACCAGCTGCGAAAGTAAATGGCTGTATTTCCGGCGGTCGGCAGCTGACCCCAGAAGCGCGCCAGCCAGTGTCCCTGCCCTGCCTCGCGCCGTTCGAAGTGGCACTGATGAACGGCGAAATGACATGGGTCCAACGCCGCGGCGATCTGGCGCAACACCGCTTTCTTGCCCGATCCTTCGGGGCCCTCGAGAAGGATGATGGCGCGGCGGCCATGCGCGATCTGCGCCAACTGCAGTTCGCCCAGCTGGGCGCTCAGCGCCGCAATTACCGAATCGGCCATGACTGGTTCACTCGGAATGATCGCAACTCCCCACCTTGTGGCGGAATTTAGCCCCGACGCTTCGCCCCGACAATTGAAACCATCGCGAAGCGGACATTTTCCGTCCCGAAACGGGTCAAATTGAATCCCCGGCTCAGCCCTGCGGGACAAGCTTGATGTTGAGCTCCTTGAGCTGCTTGGCGCCGACTTCCGAAGGCGCGTTCATCATCAGGTCTTCCGCCTTTTGGTTCATCGGAAACAGAATCACTTCGCGAATGTTCGGCTCATCGGCGATCAGCATCACGATCCGGTCGATCCCCGGCGCCGATCCGCCGTGCGGCGGCGCACCGAACTTGAAGGCGTTGATCATGCCGGCAAAGTTGGTGTCGACTTCGGCCATCGAATAACCGGCGATGGCGAATGCCTTGTACATGATGTCCGGGCGGTGGTTGCGGATCGCGCCAGAACTCAGCTCCACGCCGTTGCAGACGATGTCATATTGCCACGCCAGGATATCGAGCGGATCCTTGGTTTCCAGCGCCTCCATGCCGCCCTGCGGCATCGAAAACGGGTTGTGGGAAAAGTCGATCTTCTTGCTGTCGTCATTATATTCGAACATCGGAAAATCGACGATCCAGCAGAACCGGAACGTGCCCTGTTCGATCAAATCGAGCTGCTCGGCGACGCGCGTGCGGGCCAGACCGGCGAGCCGCGCCGCTTCCGCTTCGTTGCCGGCTGCAAAGAAAATCCCGTCGTCCGGCCCAAGTCCCATTTCGTCGGCGAGGCGGTTCATGCCGTCCTCGCCATGATTCTTGGCGATCGGGCCGCCCCATTCGCCGCTTTTGCGCGTGGCATAGCCAAGGCCCGCGAAGCCTTCCCCGCGCGCCCATTCATTCATCTCGTCGAAAAACTTGCGGCTCTTCTCCGCCGACCCGGGCGCAGCGACAGCCCTGACGACCGCGCCTTTCTCGACCAGTCCGGCGAACAGGCCGAAACCCGACCCTTTGAAGTGACCCCCGACATCGCTGATCAGCAGCGGGTTGCGCAGGTCGGGCTTGTCGCTGCCATATTTCAGCAGTGCTTCCTTGTAGGGAATGCGGGGATAGTCGCCGGCTGCAGTCACGCTTCGGCCGTTGGCGAATTCCTCGAATACGCCCGACAGCACCGGCTCGATTGCAGCGAACACGTCGTCCTGCGTCACGAAGCTCATTTCGAAGTCGAGCTGGTAGAATTCTCCCGGCGAGCGGTCGGCGCGGGCATCCTCGTCGCGGAAACAGGGCGCAATCTGGAAATAGCGGTCGAAGCCGGCGACCATGATCAACTGCTTGAACATCTGCGGCGCCTGCGGAAGCGCATAGAACTTGCCCGGATGAACCCGGCTCGGGACCAGATAATCGCGCGCGCCTTCGGGTGAGCTGGCGGTCAGGATCGGCGTTTGAAACTCGGTGAAACCCTGGCCGATCATGCGCTGGCGAATCGAAGCGATCACCGCCGACCGAAGCATGATGTTGCGGTGGACCTGTTCGCGCCGAAGATCGAGATAGCGGTACTTGAGGCGGATTTCCTCCGGATAATCGGCTTCGACCGCAACCGGCATTGGCAATTCGGCGGCTTCCGACTGCACTTCCACGGTGTTGGCGCGAATTTCGATTTCACCAGTCGCCAGATTGGCGTTCGCAGTTTCGCCCGACCGCGCCACGACTTCGCCTTCGACGGTCACCACCGACTCCAGGCGCAGCCGGTCCAAAACCTTGAACGCCGCCGAATCGGTATCGGTGACGATCTGGGTGATCCCGTGATGATCGCGCAGGTCGACGAACAGCAATTGGCCATGGTCGCGCTTGCGGTTGATCCATCCCGACAAACGAACGGTCTGGCCAACATCGCCAGCGCGCAGCTCGGCGCAATTGTGGGTTCGGTAGAGGTGCATTGCTGAATTCGTTCTCTGGCTCTCATGTCTCGGCGGCGAAAGCGGGCATCCAGGCGGCGCCTGGATTTCGGCTTCCCGCCGGGGCGACAAAGTTAGGGGATTTCGCGACCGGCTTCATCCCGTCTCGTCAGTCTTTGTCAACCCGGGAGGTCGGGGCTATGGGCGGTGCACTCATGCATATCCATCCGTTGATTACCGATTCCAGCGCCCTTCAAGCGCTCGTCGACCGCCTCTCGAGCCAGCCCTTCATCGCCGTGGACACCGAGTTCATGCGCGAGAACAGCTACTGGCCCGAACTGTGCCTGATTCAGGTGGCCAGTACGGAGGAGGCGGCGGCCATCGATCCCAAGGCCGAAGGGATGGACCTGTCGCCCCTGCTCGACCTGTTCGTGGTCAATCAGGAAGTGCTCAAGGTGTTCCACGCCGGCGGGCAGGACCTGGAGATCATCCACAACCTCACCGGCAAGACGCCCTACCCGCTGTTCGACACGCAGATTGCGGCAATGGCGCTCGGCCACGGCGAACAGATCGGCTATTCGAACCTCATTGAAAGCCTGCTTGGCCATAGCCTCGACAAGGGCGCGCGGTTTACCGATTGGGGCCGGCGGCCGCTCGACAAGCGGCAGATCGACTATGCGATCGCCGACGTCACCCACCTCGCCACCGTTTTTCCGCGGATGGTCGACAAGCTTCGGGATACTGGCCGCGGCGCGTGGCTCGACGAAGAAATGGAGCGCCTTGCCGATTCGTCGAGCTTCGCTTTTCCGGTCGAGGATGCGTGGAAGCGCCTCAAGCTGCCAAGCCGCAATGCTACGGTGCTCGGCCGCTTGAAGGCGCTGGCCGCATGGCGCGAGACCGAAGCCCGGTCCAAGAATTTGCCGCGCGGGCGGATCGTCAAGGACGATACGCTGAACGAAATCGTGCTTCATCCGCCCAAAAGCCAGGACGACCTGGGCCGCGTGCGCGGACTTTCGGCAGGGTGGCGGAACAATGACATCGGCGCCCGGCTGGTCGCCGCCATTGCCGCCGCCAAGACGCTGGAGCCCGACGAAATGCCCGATCGCGAGCCGCGCCGCCCGTCGCTGACCAAGGACGGCGCACTGGTCAGCGACCTCCTCAAGCTGCTGCTCAAGATCCGCGCCAAGGAAAGCGGAGTCGCGGCCAAGCTGATTGCCCGAACGGACGACCTCGAAGCCCTGGCTGCCGGAGTGCGCACCAACCTGTCGATCCTCACGGGGTGGCGCTTCGACCTGTTCGGCAAGGACGCGCTCGACCTCGTCGAAGGGCGCCTTGCCTTCGCCATCGTCGATGGCAAACTGAAGATGAGCCGAGTGGTCCAGGAACGGGAGCCGATGAATGCGTAAACTGTCGATAATTGGCTTGGCGGCAGTTACCGCCTGCGCCGCCGTACCGCCCCCTGGCGTACCGCAGCATGGCGCAACCCAGGGCCGCACCTGCGTCTCCCCGGCCGCCGGCAGCTTCGTCGGTCAGCCAGCAACCAGCGAAGCGGGCGCGGCGATATTGCGCGCGACCAACGCCGCGGTGCTGCGCTGGGCGCAGTTCGGAATGATGATGACGATGGAATATCGAATGGACCGAGTGACCGTCCGGCTCGGCGCCGACAACCGGATTACCGAAGT
>JBDSGQ010000071.1:0-2735 GCA_039918915.1 Sphingomicrobium sp. | reverse complement strand
GCGAGCACGACATGGCTGACCCCGTGCTTGCCGCAAGTGTCGATCAGTTCGGCGAGTTGCGGGTGCATCGTGATCAAATTGACACCGAACGGGCGTTCGGTGCGCGCCTTGGTCTCGACGATTTCCTTATCCAGCAGCTCCGGATTCATGGCGCCGCAAGCGATCACGCCGAAGCCGCCGGCATTAGAAATGGCCGACACCAGGCTGCGTTCGGAAACCCAGCTCATCGCGCCGCCGAGGATCGCGAATTCGCAGCCGAGGAATTCCGTCCCCCGCCGCATCAGCTCCGACAACCGCGCATGGCCCGCCGACGGACGCACCGCGCGGGCTTCGGCGATCAGCCCTTCGCCGCTCATGCCGCCTGCCCCTGGGTGGAGGCCGCATCGAGGCCGAACGCCGAATGAAGCACCCGCACCGCAAGGTCGAGATCGGCCTCGGCGATCAGGGCGCTAACCTTGATCTCGCTGGTGGATACCGCGAGCAGGTTGATCTTCCGTTCGGCAAGCACGTCGAACATTCGGGCGGCAAGTTCTGGATTGGAGCGGATGCCGACGCCGACGATGCTGACCTTGGCAACCGCGTCGTCGGTGATCAGCTGCTGGTAACCGACTTCGTCCTGGCGCTGTTCGATCACTGCCATCGCCTGCGACAGGCTGGGCCGGGGGACCGTGAAGGTCAGGTCCGAAAACCCGGCGTTGGGAGTGGCGGCATGAACGATCATGTCGAACTGAATGCCCCCTTGTGCCAGCGGATTGATAATGGTCGCGACGGTGCCGGGACGGTCCGGCACGGCGGTTAGCGTCAGCCGGGCCTCGTTGCGGTCGGCAGCGATACCGGCAATCAGATTTCTTTCCATTGCGGCTCCTGAAAGCTTGGCCACGATGTCGGTGCCCGGCCTGTCTTCAAACGCAGATAACACGCGAAGCGGCAGATTTTCCCGCATCGCAAGCCCTACCGAGCGCACCTGCAGCACCTTGGCGCCAACGCCGGCCAGCTCAAGCATTTCCTCGAACGTGACCTGGTCAAGCTTGCTTGCGGCGGGAACGATTCGCGGGTCGGCGGTGTAAACGCCGTCGACGTCGGTGTAGATGTCACAGCGGTCGGCCTTGACCGCGGCGGCAATCGCAACCGCCGACGTGTCCGAGCCGCCCCGGCCGAGGGTCGCCAGCCGGCCGTCGCTGGAAATGCCCTGGAAGCCCGGGATCACCGCCACCGTCCCGCTGTTCAGCGCTTCCCCGAGCATTGCCGATTCGACGGTTTCGACGCGGGCATTGCCATGCGCCCCCGAGGCGCGGACGAGCTGCCAGCCCATGAAGCTGCGGGCCGTGAGACCCATGCCCTGAAGAGTCATGGCGAGCAGGCCGGCGGTCACTTGCTCGCCCGATGCGACGACAACGTCATATTCGGTCGGGTCGTGGAGCGCCGCCGCCTCGCGGCACAATTGCACCAGCCGATCGGTTTCCCCAGCCATTGCGGACACCACGACCAGCACCTGGTTGCCCGTCGCCGATTCGCGCTGCACGCGCTGGGCGACGTGGCGAATCCGCTCGATCCCGGCCATCGACGTTCCGCCGAATTTCATGACGATCCGGGGCATTGCACTCCTTGGGCTCAGACGCGCAGACTGTTAGGAGGCGCGAATGGCGCAAACAAGCATGAGTAAAGGCCTGGCCCGAACGCAAACCAGCATCGTTGCCGAAGAAGCCGAACGATTCGGCAAGCTGGCAGGCGACTGGTGGGACCCCAAGGGCGCGTCCGCCATGCTCCATCGGCTCAACCCGGTGAGGCTCAAATACATCCGCGACCAGATCGACCGGCACTGGCAGGCCGACGAGTGCGGCCGGCGGCCGTTGGCAGGCAAAACCGCGCTCGACGTGGGCTGCGGCGCCGGGCTTCTGGCCGAGCCGCTCGCGCGGCTGGGCGCGGCCGTCACCGGGATCGATGCCGCCCCCGAAGTCATCGCGGTCGCCGACGCCCATGCCGCAAGCCAGGGCCTCGCCATCGATTACCGCAGCGGCGCGGTCGAAAACCTCGCCGGCCAATTCGATCTCGTCACCTCGCTGGAAGTGATTGAGCATGTCGCCGATCCCGGCGAGTTCCTGAAAGCGCTGGCGGCGCGGCTTGCCCCCGGCGGACTGATGATCCTGTCGACTCCCAATGCCACCGGCTGGTCGAAGCTGCTGATCATCACCATGGCCGAGGGGCTAGGCCGAATCCCCAAGGGCACGCACGATTTCGACAAGTTCGTTGGGCCCGAGCGGATGAAGCAATTGCTGCCCGAAGCCGGCCTGAAATGCGTCGACATCCACGGCATCGCCTTCTCGCCGACCCGCGGCCTGCACCTCAGCGACGATCTGCGGCTCAATTACCTTGTCACCTGCGTGGCCACGGCGACTGCGGCGAACGGCTAGAAATCGACCTTGTCGTAGTGGGCGGGCGGGACGATCACTTCCATTCGCTCGCCAAGCAGCGGCCTGAAGCCCGGCCGCGATTTCATCACTGCATACCAGTCCTTGGTCTGCTTATGCCCGCGCCAGTCGAGCGCGCCGAGATAATCGATCACGCTTAAATGCGCCGCGGCCGTGAAATCGGCGAGGCTTAGGCCAGGGCCGGCCAGCCAGCGCCGATGGTCGAGCAGATAGTCGAGGTAATCGAGATGTTCCGACGCGACCCGCATCGCTTCGCGCAGCACGCGGGTGTCGGGGCTTTCGCGGCTGACCAGCCGTTTGCGCATC
>JBDSGQ010000070.1:0-44817 GCA_039918915.1 Sphingomicrobium sp. | reverse complement strand
TCAGCCGTGAGCGGTCCGATGGTGTACGTGTCCGTGTGGCTGCTGATATATTTGCGAAGCTCCAGCGGAACGCGCGGTCCACTGGCGATTCCCATCTTCTTTGCAGCAGCGTCCATCGCTTGGTCCTGAGCGTCGGTCGTCACCGGACTGATGCCCATGTAATCCCAGCTATCGCCGTCGGTGTGAACATACAGCTGCATCCGTCCAACGCCGGCGGCCGCGGCGATGCGATCTTGCTGCGCCATCCAGCGAACGAGCGCTTCTTGTTGACCAGGTGCGGCATGGTAAAGCGAAACAATTGCACGAGGTGTCGGCGAAGGCATTTGCGCCACTGCCACAGATCCGGCCATAGCAGCGCCTGCTGCCACGGCAGCAGCGTATTTCAGAGCAGTGCTAATCATCGAAAGTCCCCCAGCTAGTGCGGAGCAGGGCCGCTCCTGGCACGCATTACGCGGCTCGGCGGCATACCCGGCAAGTTGGGACTTGGAGTCGAGTCAGCAGGGAATGGAGCACCAATCCTCCCACGCTGCAAGCGGCGACAGCCGGCGGTCCCGGCTCAAGGCCGGGATGACGAGGTGGGGAGGGACGTCCGCTTTCCACCCAATCCTGCCATTGCACGACAACCAAGCCGGCTAATAATCCTTGGACACGCGGACGCTGGCGCCGCTCCGGCCGACGGTCGAAATCGTCGACAGGACCGATAGCCAGCGGGTGATCTGATATTCGACGCGGGTTGCCGAATAGCCCTGGCCGTCGGTGATCACTTCGACGAACAGCCGCCGGGTGATGTATTTGCCCGCCGCAATTGCGGTTTTCTGGCCCGTCGCGATATCGGCGGGGACGATCCGCAGCCGGTCGAGCCCGATTGCGCGGCGCAGCGCATTGATCGGGTCGAGGCTGCCCGAGCCCGACCGCAGCGCCGCGACCGCGCTTGCCAGCTGAAGCGCTTCGGGCGCCGACAAATTGGTAATCGAAGTCCCGAACAGAATCCGCGACAGCAGTTCGTCCTGCGGCAACGCGGGGGTGCTTGCAAAGCTGATTTCGGGCGACTGGCCGGTTCCCTTGACGATCACGCTGGCGTTCAGCCCCTGCACCTGGGCGGTGGCGTGGATGTCGAGCAGCGGATCGGGCGGGCTTTCGCCCTGGAACCGGATGACTCCGCGGTCGAGCCGAAAATTGCGCCCGGCGAAATTATAATCGCCGCGCACCAGGTCGGCTCGGCCGGTGAAGCTCGGCGCGTCGGCGAAACCGCCGACATGGAGCGCGGTCGACCAATTGCTGTCGATGCCCAGGCCGGTGACCTGAAGCTCGCTTCCGGCGACTTTCAAATCGAGCTTCCACGGGTGAAGCGCGGCCGGCGCACTGATTTCGTCGGGGTCGAGCCCGCGGTCGCGCACCTTGAGGCGGGGAATCACTGCGCCCGACGTTGCCCGGCCAAGCTGGAAGCGGCCCTTGTCGAGCTTGAGGTCGCCCGAAATCACGCCGCCATTGGCGTCGGATCGAATCCGCAACGGACCGGTCACTCGGGCGGAAATGTCGTCGCGATTGAGCACTTGCGCCTGGCGCGCGTTAAACGCGAGGTTGAGCAGCGTCTTGCCGCCGGCAAAGGTAATTGCGCCCTTGCCCTCGATTGAGCCCCCGCCAGCGGTTCGCCCGGAAATCTTGCTGAAGATCAGCTGCGGCCCCGAAAAGCGCGCGTCGCTGCTCACCTGGTCGATGACCATGCCCGTCACCGCGCTTTCCAGCCGCGCGTTCGTCGTCCGGACCACGCCGCGAATGACCGGGTCGCTAACGGTCCCGCCGAAATCCGCGCCAATTGCCAGCGGCCCCGACATGTCGAGCACTTCGCTGCCCGTCAGCCGCCACAGCGAATCCGCCGGCCCCGAATAACGCACCTGCGCGAACAGCGGAGCGCCCATCAGCTCGGCGGCCAGCGGGCCGTTGCCAAGCGGGGCGAAGCGCGCCTGGGCGCGGCCCAGGATGGTGCCGTTGCTGGCCGCGACGGCACGAATGCCCGCCTGGCGATCGTCAAGGACCGCGGCAATGCCAAGGTCGATCGGGCGCGCCGCAAGCACCAGCCCGGCGCGGCTGAGGCCGTGGACCTTGAGGTCGATGCGCCCGCTGCGATGGCCCTTCCACGCATAATCGATGCGCCCGGTTGCCGACCCGGCGAGGTCGAGGCCCGGCCAGGCAATGTCGAGCGCTTCCAGCGGCATTGCCTGGATCGCGGCGTGGACTTCGGGCCGCGCCCCGCTTTGCCCGGACACGGTGGCGCTGCCGCCGGCGAAGGTCAGCGCGGTCGGCGCCAGCGACCAGCCATCGCCGATCCGGGTCAGCACCGCCGGCTGGCGAAGCACTAGCGGGCGGCGATTGATGGTCCCGGTCCCGGTCAGCCGGATGCTGTCGGGCGTGACGCTTGCAACGGTCGCAAAGGCGAAGGCGGCGCCGCGGCTTCCGGCGAAGCTGGCGCGCACTTGTCCACTGCCGTCGACCAGCCGCGCGCTGGCGGTCAGCCGGGCGAGCGAGATGGCGCCACTGGCAATGCCGTGGGCGTCGAGCGTGCCTTCGACGGTGGTTTGCTGGTCGGCGAGGATGATCGACCCGTCCACTCGGCCCGACCGCACCGAAAAGGCGTCAGGGAAATAAGCGTTGGCCGCCGCGAGATGCGCCTCGATCCGCTGCGCTCCGGCGACCGGCGAAAAATCGAGCGTTCCGCCAAGCGTGCCGTGGGCCAGCAGCAGGCGCCCGCTGAACCCGCCCGGGTCCGACCGCAAGTCGCCACTGGCATGGGCGCCGCCCGCATCCAGCGCGGCAATCGAAATCACCGGCGCGCCCCCGTGGGGGAGCAGGATTCGCCCGTTGCTGGTGAACGGGCCAATCTTCGAACCGCCGCTCGCGCGATAATCGAAGCCGGCGCCGTTCGGCACCAGCAACAGGCGCATTGCGCGAATGCCCATCGCTTGATTGGGACTGGCCAGCAGCAGGTCGATCCGCGGCCGCTCGATATGGCCGTCGAGGACCAGCTTCAGCGGGCCGTATTTCGCCTGCCGGCCCGAAGCGACGATGTGGAACGTGCCGTCGCGGTTGCGCTGGCCGCTGCCCGACAGCCGCAGCTTGGGCGAATAAAGCTCCAGCCCGGTGAACCGGAAAATCCCGTCGCCGCCGCGCTCAAGCCGGGTCTCGATCCGCGGCAAGCCGCCGGTCAGGCTGGCAAAAAAGCTGTTGTCGAGCCGCCTGACCCACGCTTTGGCAGTGCCGACAACCCGGCTGCCGTGCCCGCCCGGGCCCGGCACCACCTTAAGGTCGGTGATGACGTCGACAATGCCGATGCCGGGCACCAGATAGCGTTTGAGCCCGCCCGACAGGACCAGCTCAAACCGTCCGCTGACGAGGTCGATCAGGAATGACAGCTTGCCGTTCAGCCGAGCGCTGGTCAGGCGCAGTGCGTCGCCCCGGATCAGCTTGGGCGTGACTGTCAGCCACCCTTCGATCTTGGGATTGGCAAGGATCGCGCCGGCGACATCGCCAATGCCGGTGATCGAATTGGCCGCCAGCCGGATCGGCACGCGCAGCGGCCACGAGCCAAGCCGCGCGCGCCCTTCGGCCCGCAAGCCGACGAACGCATTTTCGCCAAACTTCACGAATTTCGACGTCAGCCGGTACGAATAATCGGCGGTTCCGAACGCTCCGTCGAGCGTCCACACCAGCCGCACCTTGTCGCCGTTCATCGTTTCGAACATCGCGCGCGGCCGCATCAGGTCGACGCCAACGCTGAGGTTGCGGAAGCGGCTTGCGCCAAGGTCGAGGGCACCCTTGGCCACCGCATGCAGCGCGGGCGACGACGCGCTCAGTTTGCCGTCGAGCACTCGGTTGGCAAAGGTCCCGTCACCGCTGATCGCGATTGCCGGCGCGGTCAGCCGGGCAAGGCGTCCCGACAGGAATGCCGCTGGCGCGACCCTTCCCTGGATCCGGTAACGCCCGGCATCGACCGCCAGCGCCAGCCGCGCCGTCGGCCGGCCGCCAAGATCCGCCACTGCGCTTCCGCGCCACCGCTTCCAGCTGCCCCGCCCGCTTAGCGTGAGGTCGACCGAGCGCTTCACGCCGATGATTGCCGGCACCATCCCGTCGGCTGGAGCGATCACTCGCGCCGCGACATCGAACCGGTTGCGATCGGGTTCGGCGTCGAGCTTGAACGCGATGCGGTCGCCGCCATTGTTGAGCAAGGTTTCCAGCTCCACCAGCGCGCGTCCCGAACGGACATCGGCACTGCCACTGACCCTGCCGCTGCGCGCCGTTCCACTGACCGCTTGGCCGATATCAAGCCGATCGATCCGCAGTTCGCCGATGTGGATGTCGAACCCCGGCAGGATCGGCCCCTGGCGCAGGCTCGGCCTGGTTTTGGGAAGCCGGATCAAGGTCACTCGCTCAGCGGTGACGCTGTCGAAATACAGCTTGTGCTTAAGCCATGCGGCCGGCGTCCAGTCGAGCTTGATGTCGGGCGAGGTCAGGAACACCCCCCGCGTATCCGACACCGTGACGTTGCGCAGGTGCGACTTGCCGAAAATCGACCCGTCGAGCCGGCCGATGTGAATGCGCAGCCCCGATGCGGTTTCCAGGCGGCCGATCTGATCGACAATGAATCGATGCCCCGGGGCAGTGTCGAGCAGCACCAGTGCACCGGCGACCAGGAACAGCAGCGCGATGAACAATGCGAACAGTTCGTTGAGCAGGCGCCGGGCCCAGTCCTTGCGCAGGCGCTGACGCGGCGGCTGTTCGCCCTGGGCCGTGGCCGCGCTTGCGCCAGCCACCGCTAAAACGCTTGCCCGAGCGACACCGCGACCGCCACCCGGCCGTCGCCGCGTTGCCGGTTGAGGGGCACGCCGACATCGATCCGGATCGGCCCGAAGCTGGAATAATAGCGCGCGCCGATCCCGGCCGCGAAACGCCAGTCGCGGAAATCGGGAAGTGCTCCAGTCGACAGGGTGCCGCCGTCGAAGAAAGGGACAATTCCGAAATTGCCACCCAGTTGATGCAGCCGAATGCGGGCTTCGACCGCGAATTCGGCAAGGCCCCGCCCGCCGACCGGATCGCCATCCATGTCCTTTGGTCCAAGCTGCTGATAACCGTAGCCGCGAACCGAGCCGCCGCCGCCCGAGTAAAACCGGCGCGATGGCGCCAGGTCATAGGCCCCGGCGCCAAGGATCGTGCCAAGGCGGATGCGCCCGGCGGCGACGATCCGATCCGTCACTGGCCGGTACGTGCTCGCGTCGATCTGCACGCGGCCATAAGTGAAATGACCGTCATGGGCCGAAAGCTCGGGGCTCAGCCGCGCGCTCAGGCGATAGCCGCGGCTGGGATCGAGCAGGCTGTCGCTGGCGTCGAAGCCAAGGCTGAGCGGCAGCGCGGCGATCAGGAAGGTGCGCGTATCCTTTAAACCGGAATCGCTGAACGCGCCGTGTTCGTCGGTCGCGAGAAGCTCCGCGCCGTAACTCCACGTCCACCGCTTGTGCCAGATGAAGTTGCTTTGGCGTTCGATGTTGGCCGCCAGCAGCACGGTCCGTGCTTCATACGCATCATAGCGACGGTGCGAGACGGAAAATTGCAGGTTCAACAGCTGGTCGCGTTGCCGGAAATTGCTTCGCCGCAATTGCACCGCGGCCAATTGCTCGCTGGTCCCAAGCACTCCGCGAAGGGTCAGCGCGCCTTCGGGGTTGAAGAAATTGCGGTCGGTCCAGCTCGCTTCGACGCGCGCGCCCTCACCGGTACCGTAACCCAGTTCGCCGGCAATGGTGTGCGTCGGCGCGGGTTCGAGCTTCACGGCGACGTCGACCGTCCGCCCGCCGTCGATCGGAATCAGCCGCACTTCGGCATCGGCCACCAGGCTGGTCGCAATCAGCGCGCGGCGTAGATCGTCGAGCTTGGACTGTTCGAACCGGTCACCCGCCCGAAACCTGGCGATGACCCCGAGGTGGCGGGCGTCGAACGGTGGCCGTCCGGTCACCCGGATCGCACCGAACCGGGCGACCGGGCCCGGATTGACCGGCAGGTTCAAGGTCGCGCGGTGGGTGCCGTGATCGACGACGATGTCCTGATCGCCGATCGTCGCCTGAGCGAAGCCGAGTTCGCCAAGCGCCGTCTTGAGGGCCGCGCCGCCGGCAATGACTTGATCGGCAACGACCGGATCGCCCGGCTTGACCGCGAACGCCGAACGCAATGCCTCGGCTTCACTGCCGGCGCCCTGAAGCCCGGGAAGTTCGACCGAGGCGAAGCGGTAAAGGCTGCCCGGCTCGGCCGTCAGAACGACTTGAAGGCCCCCACCTACGCGCTCGGTTCGCGGTTCGACCAGCGCGTCGTAATAGCCCTGCGACCTCAGGATCTGGCCAAGCAAATCGGCATCGGTGCGCGATCGCCGGGCAATTTGCGCCGCGTTCGCGACCCGTTTGCGCTGTGCCACCAGCACCGATTGCTGCCGGAATGATTCGAGCAGTTGCGCCGAATCCGCCAGGCCATCGAGCCCCTCGACGGCAACGTCGTAGCGAATGTCGCTGCTCGCCAGGTCGGATGGTGCCGGTTCCGCGGTGCCAGCCGGGGCCGGCCCGTCGGCAGCCTGCAGATCGGGCCAGTCGACGCCAAGGCCGGGCAGCGGCGCCAGCGGCGCATTGGGATCGAGGTCACCGGCATCGGGCACCGGCTGCGGAATCGGTGGTGGCGGCGGAAGGGCCTGAGCCGCGACGGCAGCGCTCGTCACGGCAGCGCTGGCGCCCGCGCACAGCAGCCGCGCGGCCTTTCCCGCTGATCCCCACCCACTCATCCAGAGCGAGCCTTAACCGCCGCTCCTGAACCACGCCAGTCTGAATGCCGCGCAGTAGAATCAGGCGTTTAGTGAACCGTGCCGAGGACTTCTTCGCTCGCCAGCGCAGTAATCATGCGCTCGATCTGCCGCCAGTGGCAAAAGCGCAGGACGTTGCCGAGATCGCGGCAGTGGCCGGCGCGCGCCGCGGCTTCGGGCCCGGCCTTGTCGCCATAGTGCGCGATCAGGGCCGCCGCGTCGTCAAGCGCCGAACGGCCGGGGATGAACAGCGAATCCATGATCTCGTCCTACCCGCCCGGCCGTTTCACGACTGCCTATGATTGCGGTGAACAGCGCGTTGACCATTGGCGCCGGGGGTTCGCCTGTGCCAAGGGCGCGGCGATGACCGCCCGCAACCCACTGGCCGGAGGATGTTTCCTCACGGTCTTTATCCTCGCCGGATTCGTGCTTGGCCTGGGCCTCGCCAACCCGATGCAAGGCGTCCTCATCGGGACTGGCGTCGGCATTGCGCTCGCCGTTGCAGTGTGGCTGATCGATCGGCGGAAACGCTAGACGATCTTGCGGCCCGACCAGATTACCCGGCCGATGCAGGTGACTTCCTCAAGCCCGCAATCGGGCCAGTCGGGATAGGCCGGATTATCCGACTGGATGGTCACTCGCCGGACCACCGGATTGAGCGCCAGGCGCTTGACGATCAGCGCCTCGTCGACGCGAAGGACATAAATGCCGTCGCGCAGGCGGTCCCCGCAATCGTCGAGATCGACCAGGATGTCGTCGCCGGGATTCAGCGTCGGAGCCATTGAATCGCCTTCCACGCGGACGATCGACAAGCGCGACGGCGGCGTCGGCGTCAGCCGTTTCAGCCACCGCTCGTCGAAGCCGAAATAGGGTTTGCCCTGCTCGCGCCAGGCAATCGACCCCGGCCCAGCCGAAACCAACACCGGATGCCGCCTGACGTTGACCAGCCCGTCGGCGCTTCCCGGCTCATCGGGAGGACCGCCGAGCATTGCTTCGGAAACGGAGAAATAGCGGGCAAGCTTGCGCCGTTCCTCTTCCTTCAGGCGCTTGGGTACGCCCCGCCGGACGAACTGCTGAATATAGGCCGGATTGCGGCCGAGCATGCGCGACAGGCTGGCGAAGTCCTCCCCGCGCTCAGTGCACAAGCGTTCAAGAGCAGCACGCGGATCGAGCATGTTGGAAAATCCTTAGCATAGGTAAATGCCTAGACAAGTAGGAATTGGATTGGAATTAAACCGGCAGCCGAGTCGCACGATAAATACATAAGGAATAATCCGTGCACTTACTCCGAGAGATCGAAAAGTTTCTACGCCACAATGACACATCTGCAACCCGTTTCGGACGCGAAGCGGTTGGCGATCCTCGATTTGTTTACGATTTTTGCGCAACGGCCGCGATCCCCGCCCACAGACCGTTGATCGAGTCCGTGGCTATCTGAATGGAGGCAATTCGTGACTCGCCTGCCGATGTCGACGGCTGCTTCCGGGCTGCTGCGAGCGTTGGTCGGCCGCGCCGGCGTTGAGCGGGATAGGATTTTGCTAAGCGGGATTCGCTCGGTTGAATGGCAGTCGCTGACCTTCGCCGGCGAACGTCATTTGATTGAGCTGCGGATCGCCGGACCATGGTCCGCGATGGTTGCGGAGCGATTGTGTTCGGGCCTCGCCGATGCCAAATTTTCGATCCCCGCGATCCTGGTAGCGGATATCGCAATCGTCGGTGAGCCCGTCAGTAATGCCGACGGCTCGACCGGCATAACGATTGAAGCACTGACCATCGCCGCCGATTAGCGCAGCGAGCGGCGAAGCTCCGTCAGTGCATCGACCAGCGCTCGCGATGCATCGCCCGTTGCCGGCGTGCCCGTTTGCAGACTTTGGCCCGCTTGCAGACTTTGGCCCGCTTGCAGACTTTGGCCCGGTTGCAGACTTTGGCCCGGTTGCAGATGCTGGTCGATCCGTTGCTTAAGCGCGCTCGGAGTCGGCATCGCCGCAGCATCGAACAGGCGAACGACGCGGCTGTCCGGTTCGATCTCGGCCAGCACATCCTGCAGGAGCAGCGGCTCGGGGCCCACCGCTTCGAGATCCTTGACGGCTTCGAAGACCAACGGTCTCGCGCTGAACTTCGCCACCAAGCCCCCGCTGCGGGCAAACCACCCGTAGCCGCCGAGCAAACACACGCCGGCGACGCCGACCGCACTCGCGCCCGCAGCGGAGACATGCGCGAGTTCAAGCGTGGCGAAGCCAACCGCGCCAGCAAATAGGCTGGACGCGGCGAATGCCACGCCGGTTTCGATTTTCGATGCAATGGCCTCGCCCATGCCGTCGGGCTTAGCGGCAAAACCCTACTATCGGGTTAGGGCGACCGGGGTCACGCCGAAACCGGCCTGGCCCGTGCTTCCTGGCGGGTTTCGGGAGCGCCTTCGACCAGCGCGATCAGCGCTTCGGTGAAAGCTTCGACATCGTCCGGATTGCGGCTGGTGACGATATTGCCGTCGGTGACTGCGGCCCGGTCGACGACTTCCCCGCCAGCATTGCGCAGATCGGTCCGGATCGACGGCCAGCTGGTCACGGTGCGCCCGTCGACCAGCCCGGCTTCGACCAGCAGCCACGGACCGTGGCAAATGGCGGCAATCGGCTTGTTGGCCTCGGCGAATGCGCGAATGAGCGCGATGGCGTTGGCGTGCATTCGCAACTGGTCGGGATTGCGCACTCCGCCGGGCAGGATCAGCGCGTCGAAATCGCCGGCGCGCGCCTGGTCGATAATCATGTCCGGCCGGATCGTCTTGCCGGGATCGTCGTGCACCGTCGCCTGGATCGGATGTTCCGTAAGTGCGGCGAGGCGCACCTCGGCGCCGCGCTGCTGGAGGATTGCGCGGGGCCCGAACAGCTCGGATTCCTCGAACCCGTCGGTGGCCATGATCAGGATCCGGGCCTTAGACAATTGTGGCATATTGCTCCTCTCTCTCGCCGCTCTCGGAACCCGTCCGCTCGCTGCTCGCTTAGGCCTCGCCATGAGCAAATTGAAACTGAATGCGACGTGCTGAGGCATAGCAGCGATGCCGAGCCGGGAATCACTCGCAAGCGAACCGGGCGGTCGTGGGCCTATTACGACGCCACGGGCGCGCGAATCACCGACCGGGACGAGATCGACCGGCTCCACGCGATCGGCCTTCCGCCGGCCTATATCGAGGCCTGGTTCTGCGCGGACCCCGACGGCCATATGCAGGCCACTGGCGTGGATGCCCGCGGCCGCAAGCAATATCGCTATCACGCCGGTTTTCGCGAGAAACGGGAAAGCGCAAAATACGAAGGGCTGCTGGAATTCGGCAAGGCATTGCCCAAGCTGCGCCGCCGCGTCGAACAGGATTTGAAGCGGCGCAGTCTTGGCCGTGAAACGGTGCTGGCCGCCGTGGTTCGACTGCTCGATACCGAACATATCCGGATCGGCAACGAACAATATGCACGCGACAACAAAAGCTTCGGAGCGACGACGCTGCGCACCCGCCACCTCCGCCGCAAGGGGCAGCAGATGGTGATGCGCTTCAGCGGCAAGCACGGCATTGTCCACGAACTCAAAGTCACCGATTCCAATTTGAAGCGGATCTGCAAGCGCTGCCAGGAACTGCCGGGCCAAATGCTGTTCCAGTATCTTAACGGTGATGGCGACCCGCGCTCGATCACCTCCGGCGACGTCAACGATTATATTCGCGAAGCGACCGCGGGCGACTTTACCGCCAAGCACTTCCGCACCTGGGGGGCGAGCGTGATCGCCTTCGACCAGTTGCTGAAAAAGGCCGAGCACGCGCGCATCAGCATCAAGACCGTGATCGAGCCCGTCGCCGAAGCCCTTGGCAATACCCCGGCAATCAGCCGCAAATCCTATGTCCACCCGAGGTTGCTTGAAGCCGTCAAGGATGACGCGCGCGATCCGCTGGACGGCATGGATCGGCCGCGGGCGCGCAAGCGGCTGTCGTCGGCCGAGGTCGGTTTGCTCGCCTACCTGGCCGCCACCGGCAAACGCCGCCGCACAACGCGCAAGAAAATAGCGCAAAGCGCGCAAACTTGATTGGCGCGCCGACAAGCGCGATTAGGCCTCCGATGGGAATTCCTGGCAATGCGGGCGATGCGCTGAGCGGCGGCCGCGACGGCGTGCAATCGCTGATCGACTGGTTCGCAGCGAACCGCGCCGTCCTTCCCATCGGTTTGGCCGTCGCCGCGGGCATCGTGCTGGTGATGCTCGGCCTGCGCTGGGCCGGATCGCGCCTGGTTGCGGCCGATCCGCAATGCCTTCGCTGGCGGGGCGTGATCGGGCGCGTGCTGGCGAAGACTTCGATCGTGTTCATGGTCGCCACGGCGCTCGACATCGTCGCCACTTATGCCGCGGTGCCGACGCGGATCGCACATTTGGTCGACGTCCTGTTCACCGTCACCTTCGCCTTCCAGGGCGCGATTTGGGCGCGCGAACTGATCCTTGGCGTAATCGGGCGAAAAGCCGGCGAGGATCCGTCCGAAACCGCCGTCGGCAACGCCATTTCGGTAATCCGCGTGCTGGTCAGCGTCGCGCTGTTCGCGCTTGCCATCATCCTCATCCTCGACAATCTCGGAGTGAACGTCACGGCCCTGGTGGCCGGGCTCGGAGTTGGCGGAATCGCCATCGGGCTGGCCGCTCAGGGCATCTTTTCCGACCTGTTCGCGGCGCTTGCCATCCTGTTCGACAAGCCGTTCCGCCGCGGCGACACGATCCAGTTCGATCAGACCACCGGGACCGTTGAACGGATCGGCCTCAAAACCACGCGCGTGCGCTCCCTGACGGGAGAATTGGTGGTAATGGCCAACACCAAGCTGCTTGAACGCGAAATTCACAATTTCGCCGGAGGCCGCAGTCGCCGCTCGTCGCTGCCGTTCGGGCTGATTTATCAAACGTCCGCCGACCAGCTGGAAAAAGTGTCCTCACTCGCGAAGGGAGCGGCCGAATCGCGCAAGGGCTGCCGCTTCGTTCGCTGCGGAATTACGGCGTTCGGAAGTTCCAGCATCGATTTCGAATTCATCTTCGAATCGCGCCGGGTCGATCCCAACCGAACCGCCGCCGACCGCACCGCGGTCGCGCTGGCGTTGCTCCGGTCCTTCGCCCAGCATGGCCTCGAATTCGCTTATCCGACCCAGACTACCATGACCGCCGCGCCCGACGGGACCATGATCATGCCGTACGCGACGAGCCCCAAGCCCGATTGATGCGCACCGCCAGCCTGGATTCGTTGAACGCCCGGATCGGCGAGGAAGTCGGCGTTTCGTCGTGGATCGAAATCGACCAGCCGCGGATCGACTTATTCGCCGCGGCCACCGAGGACCGCCAGTTCATCCATGTCGATCCGGTGGCAGCGGCCGCCACCCCCTTTGGCGGCACGGTCGCGCACGGCTTTCTCACCTTGTCGCTGTTGTCGCGCATGGCCGCCGATGCCGTGCTTGCCCCGAGCGGCCTCACGATGGTGATCAACTACGGCGTCGACCGCGTCCGCTTCCTTGCGCCGGTGCGGTCGGGAAGCCGAGTGCGCGGCCGCTTCGTGCTTGACTCGGTCGAGGAGAAAGCGCCCGGCCAACTGCTGGTGCGTCACGGCGTAACCGTTGAAATCGAAGGTGTGGAAAAGCCGGCCCTTGCTGCCATTTGGCTGGCCCTGATGTTAGTTCAAGGAGGTTCGAATGCGTGATGCCGTGATCGTTGCCACTGCCCGGACGGGCATCGGCAAAGCCTATCGCGGGGCGTTCAACGCAACGCCTTCGCCGACCCTTGCCGCGCATCCGATCCGCGCCGCGATCGAGCGCGCCGGGGTTGAACCGGCGGAGGTCGACGACGTGATCATGGGCGCGGCTTTGCAGCAGGGCGTGCAGACCACGATCGGCCGCACCGCCGCGCTTCGCGCCGGGCTCCCGGTCGAAGTTGCCGGCATGTCGATCGACCGCCAGTGCGCGTCGGGGCTGATGGCGATCGCCACCGCCGCCAAGCAAGTCATTGTCGACCGCATGGACATCATCGTGGCCGGCGGCGTCGAAAGCATCAGCCTGGTCCAGACCGGTGAAATGCGGCTTGGGCCCGATCCTGAACTGCTGAGCATGCACAACGGCGTCTACATGCCCATGATCGATACCGCCGAAGTCGTCGGCGACCGCTACGGCATCAGCCGCGAACGCTGCGACGAATATGCGCTGCGGTCACAACAGCGCACCGCCCAGGCGCAACAGGCCGGCCGCTTCGCTGACGAAATCATCGCCGTTACCGCGACCATGGCGGTCAAGGATAAGGCGACCGGCGAAGTCTCGATGCGCGAAGTCACCCTCGACAAGGACGAGGGCAACCGGCCCGAAACCACGCTCGACGGACTGGCGCAGCTGGAACCGGTGCGCGGGCCGGAAAAGATCATCACCGCGGGCAATGCCAGCCAGCTGTCCGACGGCGCTTCGGTCAGCGTCGTCATGGAAGCAGCGCTGGCGGAAAAACGGGGCCTTCAACCGCTCGGCCGGTACATGGGCATGGCAGTCGCCGGCACCGCGCCGGAGGAAATGGGCATCGGTCCGGTGTTCGCGGTGCCCAAGCTGCTCAAGCGGTTCGACCTGAAGGTCGACGACATCGGCCTGTGGGAACTCAACGAAGCGTTCGCGGTGCAGGTCCTCTATTGCATGGACAGGCTCGGTATCCCGGAAGATCGGCTCAACGTCGACGGCGGCGCAATCGCCATCGGCCACCCCTATGGCATGAGCGGCGCCCGGCTGGTCGGCCACGCCCTGATCGAAGGCAAGCGCCGCGGCGTGAAGCATGTCGTCGTCACCATGTGCGTCGGCGGCGGAATGGGCGCCGCCGGCCTGTTCGAGGTGCTTTGAGCGGATGGGCGCGGTGCAGCTGATCGCGCTCGCGTCGACCGTCAGCCTGCTTGCCGGCTGGCGGCTCTACCTGGTCACTTTCGTCGTCGGCCTGGCGATGCGGTTCGGCTGGATCGCCTTGCCCGACCAGCTCCATGCACTCGACGTGCTGACGAACAACTGGATCCTGGGGATCGCGGGCGTCGGCGCGCTCGCCGAGTTCTTCGCCGACAAGATCGCCTGGGTCGATAGCCTGTGGGACACGGTCCACTCGGTTGTCCGGCCGATTGGCGGCGCGTTGTTGAGCATGGCGATCATCGATTCCGGCGATCCGTCGTGGCAGGTCGCAAGTTTCCTGCTCGGTGGCGGCGCCGCCTTCCTCGCCCACGCCGGCAAGGCTGGCGCCCGGGCGATGGTCAACGCCAGTCCCGAACCCTTCTCGAACATTCTCGTCTCGACCACCGAAGACGTCGGCACCGTCGGCCTGCTTGCGCTCGCGATGACCAATCCGATTGCCGCGGGCCTCATTGCGCTGATCCTGGTCCTGATTTCGCTGTGGCTGGTGATGGCGGCAAGGCGCCTGTTGAAACGCGTGCTTGAACCCCGGCGCCGGCAACGGGTTGAACGGAAATAGCCAGGAGTCATGACATGCCCATATCCGACACGCCCCTGATCGAACGCATTGCCCGAGTGCTCGCCGGGGAAGCCCACAGCAGCAATGCCGAGGGCAGCGATCCGTCCGCCGGGCATAAGGTCGACCTCGTCTGGCATGAACATGTGAACGCGGCGCTGGCGGTGCTTCATACCGCTCGCGAACCCGATCACGGAATGGCCCGGGCGGGCGATGCGGATATGTGGCGGGCGATGGTCGAGGCGGCGCTCGAACAGCAGGTCGATTGAGCCCCCCCGCCCACTCCCGAGCCCACGCCCGCGCCACCGCAGGCCGCGCCCAAACGGCGGACCCGCGCTGGACCTTGTTCGCGTGCATTCTCGCCTCCAGCCTCAGTTTCGTCGAAGGCTCGGTGCTCAGCGTCGCACTGCCCGCGATCCGCGGCACTTACGGTGCGGGTGCCCAGGACGTGCAGTGGGTGGTCAACGCCTATCTGCTGCCGCTGTCGGCGCTGCTGCTGCTTGGCGGAGCACTCGGCGATCACTTCGGGCGCAAGCGCCTGTTGATCACCGGCACGGTCATTTTCGCGATGACGTCGCTGGTCTGCGCGCTTGCCCCAAGCCTCGAACTGCTGCTTGCCGCGCGTGCCGCCCAGGGCATTGGCGCGGCCCTGCTGCTGCCCAACAGCCTGGCGCTCCTCAACCACGCTTACGCGGGCGAAAAACGCGGCCGCGCGGTCGGCATCTGGGCCGCTGCCGGAGCCGCTGCGGCGGCGGTCGCGCCGCTGATTGGCGGGTGGCTCGTCGCCAACGTCGGCTGGCCGGCGATTTTCTACATCAACCTGCCGCTGGCGCTCGGCGCGATCCTGCTGGCAATGCGCTTCGTCGCCGAAAGCCGGGAGGAAGGGTCCGGCCGCACCGACTATGCTGGCGCACTGCTCGCGACGGCGGGGCTGGGCGGGTTGACGTATGCACTGACCTTGTGGTCGGCGGACGGACGGTTCACCGGCCGCACCGTGATCGCACTGGCCGCCGGAATCGTCCTGCTGGCCGTTTTCCTGTGGGTCGAACATCGCCGCGGCCCACGCGCGATGATGCCGCTGAACCTGCTTGCCAACCGCTGTTTCAGCGGCCTGAACCTGCTCACGTTCCTGCTCTACGGAGCATTTGCCGCGGCGATGCTGCTGATCCCTTACGTGCTGATTTCCAGCGGCGGCTATTCGCCGGTCGAGGCCGGGCTCGCAATGCTTCCGCTGCCGATTTTGATGACCAGCCTGTCGCCGACGATGGGCGGCGTTGCAGCGCGGCTCGGGCCGCGCATCCCGCTGACCGTCGGCCCGTTGATCATCGCCGCGGGAATGATGCTGTCCTATCGGATCACAGCGGACGCCAGTTACTGGGCGGGGACGTTCCCAACGATCCTGGTGATGGCGGTGGGAATGACCATCGCGGTGGCGCCACTCACCGCATCGGTGCTCGGCTCGGTGGAGGAACAGCATGTGGCGATGGCTTCGGGCTTCAACAGCGCGGTCGCCCGCACCGGGGGGCTGATCGCCACGGCACTGCTCGGCTCGGTTCTCGCGAGCGAAGGGCGACAGCTGTTTGCGGGCTTCCACGGCGCGATGGTGGCGTCGGCGGTAGTCGCCGCGGGTGGCGGGCTCGTGGCGCTGTCAATGCTCGGCGGAGTGCGGATGAAGGCGCCATCCTAGCCTGTCAGGCGTGGGCGGCGATGAACTTCTCGACCACTGGAGCGATCCGGTCGCGCCACTTGCGGCCGTTGAAAATGCCGTAATGTCCGACATCCTTGGCCATGAAATATTGCTTGTCGGCCTTGGGCAGCCGAGTGGCGATGTCGAGCGCGGCCTTGGTCTGGCCAAGTCCTGAAATGTCGTCGCGCTCGCCCTCGATCGCCAGCAGCGCGGTATCGCGGATCGCGGCCGGATCGACCCGGCGCCCGCGATGCTCAAGCTCGCCCTTGGGTAGCAGATGCTGCTGGAACACCACGTCGACGGTCTGCAGGTAGAATTCGGCGGTCATGTCGCACACCGAGCGATATTCTTCATAAAACTTCTGGGTCGAGCTGGCGCTGTCGTCGTCGCCGACCACCAGATGCTTGAACATCTCCCAGTGACTGATGAGGTGCGAACCCAGGTTCATGGTCATGAAGCCGGCGAGCTGGAGAAAGCCCGGATAAACCTTCCGCCCAGCGCCGGGGTAGACCATCGGAATCGTCGCAATGACATTTTGTTCGAACCAGCTGAACGGCCGCTGGGTCGCCAGCGTGTTGACCGCCGTCGGCGCTTCGCGGGTGTCGATCGGCCCGCCCATCAGCGTCAGCGAACGCGGCCGCCAGCGATGCTTGTCCTCGGCCATCAGCGCGGTCGCGGCGAACGCCGGCACCGACGGCTGGCACACCGCCAGCATATGCGGCCGAGCGCCCGTCTTCTCCCCGATCAGTTCCAAAAACTCGATCAGATAATCGATATAATCGTCGAGGTTGAACGACCCGTCGGATAGCGGCACCAGCTTCGCGTCGCGCCAATCGGTGATGTAGACGTCGAAGCCAGGCAAAAGCCGCTCGACGGTCCCGCGCAAAAGCGTTGCATAATGGCCCGACATCGGGGCGACGATCAGCAGACTGGGTCCCGCCGTAACCCCCTCACGGGCGAAATGCTTGAGCTGGCCGAACGGCTTGCGCAGCAGGATTTCCTCGTGGACCGCAACCCGCTTGCGGCCGACCTGCGTGGTGGTCAGCCCGAATTCCGGCTTGCCGCGCGGCGCGGCGGCATGCGCGAACACTTCGAGGCTGGCCCCGACCATCGGGCCCATCGAGCTGTAACCCCAGGGATTGGCCGGATTGCTGAGCCAGCCGGCGCCGAGGCCGGCAAGCTTGCTCGCACCTGCGAGAAAGGAGCGCTGCACTTCATATGCGTCGTAAAGCATCGCGCTTGGTCTCTTCCTCTTGCGGCCAGCGGGTGTGGCAAGCAAGGTAACCGCTTGCAAGGCGAATTGTTGCGCCGCAGCAAGGATCTGTGGAGAAGTCGACCCTTCGGCCGGGAATTTTAGTTCTCGATCGGAACGGCGTTCTGTTCGGCTTTGCGCAGCACTTCGTTCGCCCGATAGGTCTCGGTTTCGCGCGCTCGGTGAGCCATGCTTTCCCACGCCATCGCCGCGCCCAGGCAGCGGTCGCGGACATTGACCAGGGTCGCGGCCTCGGCCTCGCGCCGGCACGCTGCCGCCCGATCGGTGTACATTTGAATCAATGTCATCAAATTCCTCTCTTCTGCCCGCCGTTTGGCATCAGCGCCGGACGCAATTCGGCACCGCTCGGGGCGGCGAATCGGCGGCGATTTTGAAATAAACGCTTCGCGCCCTCTGTAGCGGGCATCTGCCGCTGCGCAAAATTTCCGAAGGGCCGAGCCCAAATAATGTGACGCCAAACGCCCGAATCGGTGCAATTGGAGCTGGCCTGGCGGCAGCGAGCGGCTTTCGAACTGTCCAAGACAAGGGCCAAAATTGCGTTACAAGAACCGCATGAAAACCGTGCTCCTGACCTGCTCCGTGTTAGCCGCGTCCTGCTCGCCATTGCCGCTGACGCTCGCCGCCGTCACCGTGCCCCCGCCCCTGGTCGCGGCGCATCAGCATCTGATCAGTCCCGCTTTCTCGACCGAGGTGTTGCATCAGCCAGTGCTCGACGGAGCCGCCTTGATCAAGCTGATGGACGAAGCAGGGATTGGGCGCGGCGTGGTCCTGTCGATGGGCTACAGTTTCGCCGACGAGCGCAAGAAGCTGCCCAACCCGGACGCGCAGACCGCGCAGGAAAACGACTGGACCTCCGCGCAGATGGTCCAGTCGCATGGCCGGCTGTTCGGTTTTTGCGGAGTGAACCCCCTGCGCGACGCGGCAGTGGCCGAAATCGACCGCTGCCTGCGCTTGCCGGGGATGGTCGGGGTCAAGCTGCACTTCGGCAATTCGGGGGTTTCGCTTGCCAAGGCCGACCACGTGGCGCGACTTCAGCGGGTGTTCGCCACTGCGAATGCGAGGCACGCGGCGCTCGTCATCCACATGAAATCGCGCAGCGACACCATTTACACCCCGCGGGATGCCGAGCTGTTCCTCGACAAACTGCTGCCCAGCGCTCCCGACGTCGTCGTCCAGGTTGCACATCTGGCGGGCGCTGGGCCCGGCTTTCAGGCCGATGCCGAGGCCGCGTTCAATGTTTTCGCCAGCGCCATCGAACGCCACGACCCGCGCACCCGCAATCTCTATTTCGATCAGTGCAGCGTTGCCTGGGCGGAATCGACGCCCGAGGAAGGTGCGAAGATCGCACAGGCGATCCGCCGCGTCGGCGTCAAGCGCATCTTCTTCGGATCCGACTTGCCCGTCGGATCGAACCCACCACCCAAGGAATCCTGGGCCATATTCAAGGCGAAGGTGCCGCTGACCCCCGCCGAATTCCGGACGATTGCGCTGAACGTGCCGCCTTACTTGCCACGCTGAGCCGCGATCCGGCGATCGCCCTTCGCCGCTTGGCATTTGAGGCCGTGCGGTTGCGCTGATAGAGGCCGGTCATGGCCACCACCCCCGCCAGTCGTCCCAAGGGGCGGTCGATCCGCAACCTTGGCATGGTGTGGCACTTCGCCACCCGTTATCCCGGCCACATCGCGATTGCCGCGCTGGCGCTGCTGTTTGCCGCCGCGGCGACATCGGGCGTGCCTTATGCGTTCAAGCTGATCATCGACAAGGGCTTCGGCGCGGGCGCCGGAAGCACCCAGGACATCGGCCGCTGGTTCGAATATCTGCTGTTGCTGGTATCGGTCATGGCGGTTGCGACCGCAGTGCGGTTTTACTTCGTATCGTGGCTTGGCGAGCGGACCGTCGCCGACATCCGGCTGGCGGTGCACCGCAACCTGTTGCGCCAGTCCCCCGGCTTCTTCGAGGAGAACCGGCCGGCCGAGATCACGTCGCGGATCACGGTCGATACGACGATCATCGAACAGGTCGTCGGAACCACCGTCTCGGTCGCGCTGCGCAACCTGGTGCTGGGTATCGCCTGCGCCGCGATCCTGTTCGCGCTGGCCCCGAAGCTGGCGGCGATGATGCTACTTGGGGTTCCGCTGGTGATCATTCCAATCGTCCTGCTTGGACGCCAGGTGCGCATTGTCTCGACGCGCAGCCAGGACCGGATTGCCGATGTCGGCGCGGTCACCAGCGAAGTGCTGGGCGCAATGAAGATCGTCCAGGCGTTCAATCAGCAGAGCCGTGAAACCAGCCGCTTCGCCGCTTCGGTCGAGCGCGTGTTCGCAACCGCGCGCAAGCGCATCGCCTTGCGCGCATTGATGACTGCAATTGTCATCTTCATCCTGTTCACCGCGATTACCTCGATCATCTGGCAGGGCGCGCTGGACGTCGCCGCCGGCCGGATCAGCGGCGGCACGATCGCCGCGTTCGTGCTTTACGGCGGGCTTCTTGCCGGGGCGTTCGGAGCGCTGTCGGAAGTCTATGGCGACCTGTTGCGCGCCGCCGGAGCGTCCGAGCGATTGTCCGAGCTGCTCGATGCACAGCCCGCCATCAAGGCGCCGGCAAGCCCGGTTGCACTGCCCGATCCGGCGCGCGGCGAGCTCGTCTTCGACCAGGTGACGTTCCATTATCCGACGCGCCCGGACGTATCGGCGCTCGAACAGTTTTCGCTAAGCGTGCGGTCGCGCGAACGGCTGGCGGTGGTGGGTCCGTCCGGGGCCGGCAAAACCACCCTGTTCCAGCTGGCCGAGCGGTTCTACGACCCGCAGCTCGGCCGCGTCCTGATCGACGGCGTCGATGTGACCCAGGCCGACCCCGCCGACATCCGCGAACGGATCGCGATGGTGCCGCAGGAGGTGGTGATGTTCGCCGCCTCGATCCGCGACAATCTTCGTTACGGCAAGTGGGATGCGACCGACGACCAGATCTGGAAGGCGGCGCGCGACGCCAATGCCGAGGAATTTCTGAACAAGCTTCCCGAGGGCCTCGACACGTTCATGGGCGAAGGCGGAGCGCGCTTGTCAGGCGGGCAGCGGCAGCGCATCGCGATTGCCCGCGCCCTGCTCCGCGACGCGCCGCTGCTGCTGCTCGACGAAGCCACATCGGCGCTCGACGCCGAAAGCGAGCGGCTGGTCCAGGATGCGCTGGACCGGCTGATGGCAGACCGCACGACGGTGGTCATCGCCCACCGCCTTGCGACCGTTCGCGCAGCCGACCGCATCGTCGTGATGGACGGCGGCCGAATCGTCGAGGAAGGCACGCACGCGACGCTCAATGCGCGCGGCGGCCTTTATGCGCGGCTGGCGCGGCTTCAGTTCGAAGACCGCGCCGCCTGATCAGCCCTGGCTGGAACTGCCGCCGGTGCCGCCGCCGCGGGGCGAAGAACCGCCGCGGCCGCCGCGCGAAGCAGTCGTCGACCGGCGGGTTGCGGTCTTTCGCGCCGGTGCCTTGCGAGTTTTTGCCGCCGCTGGCTTGGTTGCTGCCGAACTTTTCGTCGCGGTACGCTTGGCGGCGGTCGCGCGGCTTGCCGTGCCGGTCGTCTTCTTGCGGGCCGCAGTCGACTTCGAGCGCGCTTTGGGCGCTTTGGCGCTCGCCGATTTACGCGCCGCGCCGGACGAACTGGAACTGGTGCGCGACGGTGAATCGTCCTCGCCCCACTTGCCCGACATCACGCGTTGCGCGGCATCGGCAACGGCTTCGGCGATGATCGAACCGAGCCTGGTCGCGCTCGACATCATGCTGGTTGCGGCCTGAGATGCGGTATCGGCGGCGTCGAGGCCGGCGTCGCGAATCTTGCGCCGCGCTGCCGGGCTGGCGCTGATTGCGGCGGCTGCCGCCGCCAGGCCCGCACCGAGCATTTCCTTGCTCATCGCTGCCTTCGCCAGCTTGTCGACCGTGGTCGCGCTCGATGCTGATTTGCTCGATTTCTTGCGTGTGGATTTAGCCATCGCTTTGATCTCCCTGTCACGTCAAAATCGCTTAACTGCCGTAACGGTTCCCGACCGACGGGCCAAGTCGACGGAGATTCCACATATGTGAAAGGGCACCGCTGCCTGGCGCAGCGATGCCCTTCGACATGGTCAGCGGCCGGAGATGTGGCCGTCCGTCAGCGCCTACGCTTTACGAACACCCTCCTCCGACCTGCCTGCTGAACCATGAGACATCGGATCACCTCCTTTCGCTGCGTTAAAGCCAAGGTGAAGATGAGTCCTAAATTGCCCAAACACAAGACTTGTAATGTGGTGAACATTCGGCAATTATCTTCGACTTCGCGGTGGCCGGATGGGCCTTAAACGCGGCAATCTTCAACAACGCGCGAGATGTCACCCCAGGACGGGACGACCAGCGCCGGCTGCCCGCTGGCGCTGACTGCGAAGCGCCCGCGGCTGAAGGCTATGGCGTCGAGCAGCGGATCCCAATTGGCGAATTGCGCGCTGAGCCGGGCGGTCGCGGCGTCAAACCCGGCAGCGACATTGCGCGACTGGGTGCTGGTCCACACCGCCAGCGTCGGCGAAGCCAGGTTGGCGGGCTTCGACAAGGTCACGCGGCGGGTCACGCGGGTGCACGTCAGCCGCAATTGCGCGTGCCCGTTGCCGTCGGTGAAACTGGCCTCGCTGCTGCCGCCGCCGGCCGCGTAAGTCCAGGTTCCGCCGATCGGAATCGTCTGGGCCTGGTCGGCAATTGCCGGCGAGCTCGGTTGGGCGGACAGTGATACAGCGGCGGGCAGTGCAAGCGCTGTGGCCAAGTGAAAAAATAGCATCGGTGTCAGCGGCCCATGCGATCGACTTTGGCCTGCAGCTCGGCAAGCGCGGCGCGAAGCTCGTCAACCTCGCCATTGCTCGGCTTGGCGGCTGGCCCAGCCCGTCCCGCGGAACCAGCGGCGGCGGCGCCGGTGAACACCTGTGCCGCACCGCCCAGCATATCCATGTTGCGCTTGGCCAAATCGGCGAGGACATTGTTGCCGCCAAAAGCTTCGCGCGCTGCGCTCTGGTTGCGCTGAAAGGCGTCCATTGCCGCTTCCAGATATTGCGGCACGAAGGTCTGCATCGAATTGCCGTACAGGCCAATCAGCTGCTTGAGAAAATTGAGCGGCAGCATCGTGCTTCCGCGCGCTTCTTCATCGACGATGATCTGGGTCAGCACCTGGCGCGTAATGTCATCGCCGCTCTTCGCATCGACCACTTCGAACTCGCGGCCTTCACGCACCATTTGCGCAAGCCGGTCGAGCGTGATGTAAGCTGAGCTTTCGGTGTCATACAGACGCCGGTTCGCATATTTCTTGATTGTCACCTTACCCGAAGACTTTGCCATGAACCGCACTCCCGATGCGCGCGACGGCTTACTACCGGTTGATAGTGCGGTGCAACATAAGCATCCGCTGCACCACGCCCCGCGCCCGTTGCCGCTGTTCCTGGAGCTGCTTCGTGAAGTGTCGGAACGCGACCCGGACCTCGCCCACGACGCGCTCGCCGGGCTTCGCGCCTACGCCAGCGCGCCGCGTCCGCCGGTCGCACCCGCCAAGCCGATCATCGCGCAGGTCGGGGGGGCAACGCTGCACGATCATGGCGGCGACGGACCGCCCGCAATGCTCATCCCGTCGCTGATCAACCCGCCGCGAATTCTCGACCTCGACAAGGACGTCTCGCTTGCCGCCGCGGTGTCGAGCATGGGCCGGCGCGCGCTGCTGCTCGACTGGGGCAGCGCCGGCGCCCGCGCCAATTTGTCGGTCGCCGAGCATATCGAGCAGCTCCTGCTGCCATTACTCGGAGCGATCGGCGAACCGGCGGCCCTCATCGGCTATTGCCTGGGCGGGACCATGGCGCTGGCCGCCGCCAGTCGGGCGCCATGCGAGCGCATCGTCACGCTCGCCGCGCCATGGCATTTCTCGCGCTATCCCGAATCCTCGCGCTCGGCGCTGCTCGACATGTGGGCGCATTCGAAGGGGCCGGCGCAGGCCCTTCAGGCCTTGCCGATGGAAGTGCTGCAAGCGGCGTTCTGGTCGCTTGAGCCCGAGCGGACGGTCCGCAAGTTCGCCGGCTTCGCCCGCGTCGATCCGGCCAGCGGCAAGGCGGCGCGGTTCATCGAGCTTGAAGATTGGGCCAACGAAGGCGAACCGCTGCCCTACCCCGCGGCCGCGGAGCTGATCGAAGCGATGTTCGGGCGCGACTTGCCGGGGCGCGGCGAATGGATCGTCGGCGGCGCGGCGGTCACTGCCGATCCTGGCGTCCCGGCGTTCCACCTGCTGGCCGCGCGCGACCGGATCGCGCCCGCCGCCACCGCGCCCCCGGGGCCATCGGCCGAAATCGCGGCCGGCCATGTCGGAATGGTGGTGGGTTCGGCGCGGACCCGGCTGCACGACCTGCTAAAAGACTTCCTCGCGCCTTGCCGCTGAAAGCCGCCGTCGCTAAGTCGCCCCGACGCACCCGTAGCTCAGCTGGATAGAGTGGCGCCCTCCGAAGGCGTAGGTCACAGGTTCGAATCCTGTCGGGTGCGCCACAATTAACCCAGCAGGCAAGTGGTGGGCAGCGACATGGTCGCGAACCGACCGAGATGTGGCCTGCTGCGGTCAGCCCGCGGAATCCCCGCCGGCCGGCTGCTGGAAGTCGAACCCTTCCTTGCCCTTGGTCGCGCGCTGAGCGCCGAAGGTGTAGGTGAGGCCGGCCATCAATATCCGGCCCACGCCGCGTTGGGTTGTGCGCTGCTCGCCGTTGGGCGTTTCAAAGAAGGTCGTCTGCTTCTGGGTGGCGAAGACGTCCTGCGCCGTGGCGACCAGGCTGAACTTGTCGTTGACCTTGCGGCGATACCCCAGGTTGATGAGGCCGCCGCCGTTGCGATAGCCCTGGGGCAGCAGCTGGCGACCCGAATAATTGGCACTTAGCTGAAAGAAGTCCTTCGCCGTCGGCTGCCAGTTCATGCTGCCGCGAACCGTTCCCGTCGTTCCCGACCGCGATCGCGACAGCGCGCCGACATTGGGATCAATCTGGTTCCAGTAATAGCTTGCCGAGGCATTGTAGGTCAGGGTTTTGGTCAACTTGCCGTTGGCGATCGCTTCCGCTCCGACGCGCCTGGCCTTGGCCAAATTGGCGCGGGTGGTCAGGACGACGCCGTCGCCCAGCAGGCTGAAAACGTCGGTCACCCCGTCCTTCGAATTGCGATAGAAGGCGGTCAGCGAATAGAAGGCGGACTTCTTGCGGTGCTGCCAGCCAAGCTCAACCGAGTCGGTGGTCTCGGGCTTGAGCAGCGGATTGCCCTGCCGCTGATTGAGCGGGTCGATGTAGAGCAGGTAGGGGTTCAAGTCCTGGGACTGCGGGCGCTGGATCCGGCGGCTGTAGCTGGCGCGCAGCGAATCGCTGTCGTCGACCGCGTAGGACAAATGAAGCGTCGGGTAGAACCGCAAATAGTCGTTCTCGAACCGTGATCCGTCGGTGAATTGCTCGATGTCGAGCAGCACTTGCTCGACCCTCAGTCCGACATCGCTCTCAAGCTTGCCGACCGTGAAATCGTACGTTGCGAATCCGGCATGGATGGTCTCATCATAGCCGAAGCGGTTGGTGAAGGCGGCCAGCTCGGTCAGATTGTCGAAGGTCGGCCCGCGGGCGCCGCGCGAGTTGAAATCGTAGCGGTTGAAGTCGCCATTGTAGCCGACGTTCAGGGTGTCGGCGCCGAACGGCCGCTTATATTCGACTTTTACGCTCTTCTGTTTCCATCGGTTGTCGTTCGCAAACCGTTCGGACATCGGGCTGCCGATGTCGGGCACGGTCACGGCATCGACCGAACGGCGGAAGCCGCCGTCCCCGATTTCCGCTTCGCTGACCAGTTCATGCTCGCGGCCGGGAAAGGTGTGGCGCCACGACAGCTTGCCGCTTTTGCCGTGCACCGAGACGTCGGTGTCACCGATGCGAGCGTAGCTGCCAAGCACGCCGCTGCCGCTGCTCTCGACCCGCTCGTCGCCGCGCAATGCATTGTCGAAACTGAAGTAATTGCCTTCGGTGCTGAGGCGGTCTGACTTGTCGGCATCATAGTCGATCGACGCCCGCAAAGTGCCGCCGTTGGTGCTGAAATCGAGATCGTTGACGCGGTCGACGACCGTTTCAGCGCCGGTGGCGGGGTCGGTGAAGGTGCCGCGTTGGGTCAGCTGGTTGTCGCCGTTGAACCGTCGATAATTGGCGTCGACCGTTGCGGTCAGCTTCGAGCCCGAGGTGGTGGCGTTGAGGCCGACCGTCTGCCGGCCACGCCCGCCGACGTTGGCCTTGATCGTTGCGGAGCGCGTGTTCGGGCGGCTTTTTTTCATGACCAGGTTGATAACTCCGCCCCCTTCGGGACTCATCGCGGCCGAGGGATTGGTGATCACCTCGACCCGTTCGATCTGTCCAGACGGCATTGTCAGAACCGCCGTGTCGCGGCCTTCGCCCTGCAACATTGCCGACGGCCGCCCGTCGATCAGGATCTTGACGCTCGAATCGCCGCGCAGGCTGACCTGGCCATTGACGTCGACATCGACCCCGGGGACCGACCGCAGCGCATCGGCAAGAGTGCCGGTTCGCACCTGTAGATCGTTGGCCACGCTGAAACTGACCCGGTCGGCGGTGGTGGTGACATCGCGGCGGATGCCGGTGACGGTGATCGGGCCGGATTGCGGCGGTTGTTGCGGCTTGGCCGAAGGCGCTGCGGGCGCGGTCTGCGCAAAGGCGAGGGGCGCATTCAGGGTCAGGGCAAGCGACAGGGTGGAGGCCGTGGCGAAAAAGCGGCTGCAGGTCATGGGCAATCCAGTGCGGTGACGACGGGTTAACGGGATCGTGAGCAGCGCAAGCTGCCGCCCGACCTTCGCGTGATTGCTTCCGGCTGGCATGAGCAGAAGATGAGGAAATGCCGAATTCGACGGAGGAGGCGCCGTCGTCGACTGAAAGCGGCAGCGTTCGACGAACGGCGGTGCCGCCGATGCATGCGGTGGGCGTGGCGGCCGAAGGCGAAGCAATGCGGCCGGTGACCTGGCTCGAGCTCAAGGAAATCGAGGATGGCGATCGGGCCGTCGGCGGCACGCGCCTGGCGGCGAGCGACGTCAAACGCACGGCGGCCTGGGCCGCATCGTCAATCGGTAGCGGGCGTCCACGGGATGCAGGGGAGCGGGCGCAATGCACGCTCCCTTATCTGGCGGCGAACGACGCCGCTATTCGGCTTTGGCGGGCGGGCTCAACGGTTCGCTGCTTTCGCCGGGCTTTTCCGCCCCGTCGGCGGTCAGAACCGCGCGATAATCGTTGAGCACCGAGCGGCACGCGCGCAGTCCCTGATCGAGCCGGGCATTGGCGTCCCGGACCTTCCAATCCTGCGAATCGTCCATGGTGGGCACGGTCGGTAAATCTTTCGATGATGGAGAATGCTGGCTTAACCCTTTTTAACTTGGGTTAGTTCCATCATCGCGACAGTTTTTGGCTAATTTTGGCGGTTTATTTTGGCTCAACCGGTTCGGGTTGAGGCTGATAAATACGCGCGATCGCGGCTTCCAATGCGGTCGGCGTGAACGGCTTCAACAGCACTTCGACGTCGGGCAGCCCGTCGAGAATCGAGTCCTTTTCCGCATAGCCGGTAATCATCAGCGCCGGGATTCCGGGACAATGTTCGCGCACCGCGCGAAGGAAGTCGGTGCCGGACAAATTGGGCATCGCATAATCGCTGATGACCAGGTCGCAGCGGCAATGATCGGACTTCAGCGCTTTGAGCGCTTCGATGCCGCTCGAGGCCTGTTCGACGACATGGCCGAACTCCTCCAGCACCGCGGCCGTGGTCTCCCGCACTTCGGCATGGTCATCGACCAGAAGTACGCGAATGCCGGGCGCGGTATGGCCCGCGGCCGCCTCGGCCGGCGCTTCGCCGACGGTTTTCTCGCCAGCCGGAGAGCGCGGCAGCCACAGTGCCGCAGTGGTGCCTGTCCCGACTTCGCTGTCGATTTGAAAGACCCCGTTCGACTGTTTTGCGAAACCATAGACCATGCTTAGCCCAAGCCCGCTGCCCTTGCCCTGCTCCTTGGTCGTAAAGAACGGCTCAAGCACCTTGTCGAGCACGTCGGGCGCAATCCCGGTGCCATCGTCGGTCACTGCGATCCGCACGTAATCGCCCGCCGCCAGCCCGGACAGGTCCCCGCGCCCGATCGACGCGTTTTGAGCGCAAATTGTCACCGAGCCACCGGTCGGCATGGCATCGCGGGCATTGATGATGAGGTTGATCAGCGCCAGTTCGAGCTGGGCCTGGTCGGCGAACGGTTGCCACAGGCCATCGTCGATCTGCCACGATATCTGCACCAGTCCGCCAAGCGTGTGGGTCAGCAGGTCGGCGACCGCGTCGCGCAGCGCGGCCAATTCGATCGCCCGCGGCTCGAGCTTCTGCCGGCGAGCAAAAGCAAGCAGGCGCCGCACCAATTCGCTGCCCTGTTCGGCGGCGCGCTTGGTCATCGTCAGGATCCGCTGCTGGTCCTCGTCCAGCACCGCCCGCCGCTGAAGCAGCCCAAGTCCGCCGATCACGGCCGCCAGCAGATTGTTGAAATCGTGCGCGATGCCGCCGGTAAGCTTGCCGATCGCGTCCATCTTCTGCGCCTGGATCAGCTGGTTTTCGAGGTTTCGCTGTTCGCTGATGTCGGTCAGCGTGCCGGCAAATTCGACCGGCTTGCCGTCACCGTCGCGAAGCAGCACCGCCTGGTCGAGGAAATGCTTGTAGTCGCCGCCCGCGCATTGCCAGCGGTATTCGAGCGACGACCGGCCGCTTTCGCGCCGCGCGACAATTCCGGCGAGCACGCGATCCTTGTCTTCGGGATGAAGCCGCTCGGCCCAGATTTCTGGCCACTTTTCGACGTCCTCGTGGCTGTAACCGGTAATCGCCTCCAGATCGCCGCTGACGTAATGCGGAAACCGCTGGCTCGCCTCGAACGGCTCCAGGTACAGCACCATCGGCAGCGACTGGATGATTGCCGCCTGGCGCTGTTCGGCGCGGCGCAATTCCTGTTCGGCATGCAACCGTTCGGCATTGGCGCGCAGATTGGCGTCCAGCAACGCCTGCTCCTTGCGCGCCTTGCGCTCGATCTCCTTGGTCTTTTCGAACAAATCGACGAATACCGCGACCTTGGACCGCAGGACGATCGGGTCGACCGGCTTGAACACATAATCGACCGCGCCCATCGAATAGCCGCGCAGCAGATGCTCGGCCTCCTTGTTGACGGCCGATAGAAAGACGATCGGAATGCCCTTGGATTGTTCGCGGTTGCGGATGATCTGGGCGGTCTCGTAACCGTCCATCCCGGGCATGTAGACGTCGAGCAGGATGACCGCGAATTCGCCCTTCAGCAGGTGGCGAAGCGCTTCCTCGCCCGACCGCGCCAAAACCACTTCGCCAAGATCCTCGAGCACGGTCGCAACCGCCAGCAGGTTGCGCTCGTCGTCGTCGACGAGGAGCACTCGCGCCCCGTCCTCCCTGGGCACGTCCGCGGCGTCGTCGGTCGTGCGCGCCGACACCGGTATTTCTCCAACGGGACGATTCACGATTATTCCGCGGCCTCCAGCGGAACCGGCAGCGCCGCCGCAGCCGCCGCTTCGCGGCCGCGCGCGACCCACACGCGCAACAGCGCCAGCAGCAGTTCGATGTCGACCGGCTTGGCGATATAGTCGGAAGCACCCGCATCGAGGCACTTCTGGCGGTCGCCCTTCATCGCCTTGGCGGTCACCGCCACCAGCGGCAGGTCGGCCAGTTGCGGCCGCTTGCGGATCTGCCGCATCGTTTCATAACCATCCATGTCGGGCATCATGATGTCGATCAGCGCGACATCCATTCCGGCGGTTTGTTCAAGGATCAGGATTCCGTCCTTCCCGCGCTCCGCATGAAGCACTTCGACGTCATAGCTTTCAAGAACGCTCGTCAGCGAAAAGATGTTGCGGATATCGTCGTCGACGATCAGCACCTTGGCTCCGGCAAGCTCGGGCACCGACCGCGCGACCGGCGCTGAAGCAATTTTCGACCGCGACTTGCGGCGGGCCGGCTTGTCCTTGGCAAACTGTTCCCGAAGCGCGGTGAAGACAGTTAGCAAATCGTCGCGTTCGGCGGGTTTCTCGGTCACTCCATGCGCGCCCATCGCCAGCACCGCGCTGCTGCGGTCAGCGCCCGAAACGACGTGGATCGGCACGTCGCGCGTATCCGGATCGTGCTTCAGCAGGTCGAGCAGGACGAAGCCGTCGATGTCGGACAGGCCCAGGTCGAGCGTGATCGCGCTGGGCTGGAGCTTGCGCGCCATTGCCAGGGTGCCGGCGCCGGCGGTCGAAACCACCCCCTTCAACCCGGCTTCGCGCGCCGCGTCGAGCAGGATCGCAGCGAACGTGGGATCGTCCTCGACGATCAGCACGAACGGTTCCTTGCCAAGCTCGTCGCGGTCGTCGCTGACTTCGAACCCCGACGGCAGCGCCGACGGAACGATCGCTCCGCTATTGTCGTAGCGCGCCGAAGTGCCCGGAACGGGCGACATCACCGCGTCGGCTGCTTCCAACGGCACGTAGAGCGTGAAGGTTGATCCTTCGCCCGGGGTCGAGCGGACTTGCAGCTCACCCCCCAGCAAGCGCGCGATTTCACGGCTGATCGACAGGCCAAGGCCGGTTCCGCCATATTTGCGGCTGGTCGTGCCATCGGCTTGCTGGAACGCCTCGAAGATCAGTTTCTGTTTGTCTTCGGGGATGCCGATGCCGGTGTCGGTGACCATGATTTCAACCGCTTTGTCCCCGCTCTTGAGCACTGGGTGGCTCGAACTCCAGCCCGAGGTCGCGCACCCGACGTGCAGCGTCACTCCGCCCTTCGACGTGAACTTGAAGGCGTTCGACAGCAGGTTGAGCACAATCTGCTGAAGCCGCTTTTCGTCGGTGCGGATGGCATCGGGCAGCTTGCCGTCGAACTTGACCTTGAAATCGAGGTCCTTGTCGGCGGCCAGCTGGCGGAAAGTGCGTTCCATGTGCTGCTTGAGGTTCTGCAGCGGCATGTCGCCGACTTCGATCGCCACCGTTCCGGATTCGATCTTCGACAGATCGAGAATGTCGTTGATCAGGTTGAGCAGGTCCGAACCCGCCGAATTGATGGTCCGCGCGAATTCGACCTGCTTGTCGTTGAGGTTGCCCTGCCCGTTATCGGCGAGCAGCTTCGACAGGATCAGCAGCGAGTTGAGCGGGGTCCGCAGTTCGTGGCTCATATTGGCCAGGAACTCCGACTTGTACTTCGACGTCAGCGCCAGCTGTTCGGCCTTTTCCTCAAGCGCCCGGCGCGCCATTTCGATTTCAAGGTTCTTGGCTTCCACCTGACGCTTCTCGTTTTCGAGCAGCTGCGCCTTTTCCTGAAGCTCCTCGTTGGTGGCATGCAGCTCCTGCTGCTTGCGGGTCAGTTCGGTCTGCCGCGCCTGAAGCTCGGTCGTCAGCAGCTGCGACTGCTTGAGCAGCCCTTCCGTGCGCATCGTCGCGGCAATCGTGTTGAGCACGATCCCGACCGATTCCATCAGCTGGTCGAGGAAGCTTTGGTGGGTTTCGTTGAACTCGTTGAACGAGGCGAGCTCGATCACCGCCTTCACTTCGTCCTCGAACAGCGCGGGCAGGATGTTGACGTTGGCCGGCGCCGCATGGCCAAGCCCGGAACCGACGCGAATGAAGTCGGGCGGCACGTCCTTGAGCAGGATCGGCCGGCGGTCCGCCGCGGCTTGCCCGACGAGGCCTTCGCGCAGGTGGAATTGCTGCTTGAGCTGATCGGGGCTGTCGGCGCCGTAACTCGCCACCAGCTCGAGCTTGGTCTCCTCCTCGTCGCGGTTGGTGACGTAAAACACGCCATATTGCGCGTTCACCAGCGGCGCGAGCTCGGACATGATGAGGTTCGACACCGTCGCCAGATCGCGTTCGCCCTGAAGCATTCGGCTGAAGCGGGCGAGGTTGGTCTTGAGCCAATCCTGCTCGGCATTCTTCAGCGTCTGTTCTTTCAGGTTCGAGATCATCTCGTTGATCGTGTCCTTCAGCGCCGCCATTTCGCCCGACGCTTCGACCGCGATCGAGCGGGTGAGATCGCCCTTGGTCACTGCGGTCGCGACTTCGGCGATCGAACGCACCTGGTTGGTCAGGTTGGCCGCCAGCTGGTTGACGTTGTCGGTCAGGTCGCGCCACAGGCCGGCCGCTCCCGGCACCCGCGCCTGCCCGCCCAATTTGCCTTCGATGCCGACTTCGCGGGCCATGTTGGTGACCTGGTCGCCGAACGTCGACAGCGTATCGATCATGAAGTTGATGGTGTCGGCAAGCGCCGCGATTTCGCCCTTGGCGTCGACCGTCAGCTTGCGCTTGAGGTTGCCCTGCGCAACCGCGGTCACAACTTCGGCGATGCCGCGCACCTGGTTGGTGAGGTTGGTCGCCATCAGGTTCACATTGTCGGTCAAATCTTTCCACGTTCCGCCGACGCCCGGCACCTGCGCCTGTCCGCCGAGCTTGCCTTCGGTGCCGACTTCGCGCGCCACGCGAGTCACTTCGCTGGCGAACGCATTGAGCTGATCGACCATGGTGTTGATGGTGTTTTTGAGGGCCAGGATTTCGCCCTTCACATCGACCGTAATCTTCTTCGACAAATCGCCCTTGGCGACCGCGGTCGTCACGTCGGCGATGTTGCGCACCTGGCCGGTCAGATTTTCGGCCATCAGATTGACGTTGTCGGTCAGATCCTTCCACGTTCCGGCGACACCGCGCACCTGCGCCTGTCCGCCAAGCTTGCCTTCGGTGCCGACTTCACGCGCCACGCGAGTCACTTCCGAAGCGAACGAATTGAGCTGGTCGACCATGGTGTTGATGGTGTTCTTGAGCTCGAGAATTTCGCCCTTCACGTCGACCGTGATCTTCTTCGACAAATCGCCCGAAGCCACCGCGGTGGTCACTTCGGCGATGTTGCGCACCTGGCCGGTGAGGTTCGCGGCCAGGGTGTTCACATTGTCGGTCAAATCCTTCCACGTCCCGCCGACGCCCGGCACCTGCGCCTGCCCGCCAAGCTTGCCCTCGGTGCCGACTTCGCGCGCCACGCGAGTCACTTCGCTGGCGAAACCGTTAAGCTGATCGACCATCACGTTGATGGTGTCCTTCAGCTCCAGGATCTCGCCCTTCACGTCGACGGTGATCTTCTTCGACAGATCGCCCCTGGCAACGGCGGTGGTCACTTCGGCGATGTTGCGGACCTGGCCGGTCAGATTGCCGGCCATCAAATTCACGCTGTCGGTCAGATCGGCCCAGGTGCCGGCGACGCCTTCGACCTGGGCCTGTCCGCCAAGCTTGCCGTCGGTGCCGACTTCGCGCGCCACGCGGGTCACTTCCGAAGCGAAGCCGTTAAGCTGATCGACCATCACGTTGATGGTGTTTTTCAGCTCCAGGATTTCGCCCTTCACGTCGACCGTGATCTTCTTCGACAGATCGCCCCGGGCAACCGCGGTGGTGACTTCGGCGATGTTGCGCACCTGGCCGGTGAGGTTCGCCGCCATCAAATTGACGTTGTCGGTGAGATCGGCCCAGGTCCCCGCGACGCCCGGCACTTGCGCCTGCCCGCCGAGCTTGCCTTCGGTGCCGACCTCGCGCGCAACGCGCGTGACCTCCGACGCGAAGCCGTTGAGCTGATCGACCATCGTGTTGATGGTGTTCTTCAGCTCGAGGATTTCGCCCTTCACGTCGACGGTGATCTTCTTGGAAAGATCGCCCAGCGCCACCGCGGTGGTCACTTCGGCGATGTTTCGAACCTGCCCGGTCAAGTTGGCCGCCATCAGATTGACGTTCTCGGTCAGATCCTTCCACGTGCCGGCGACGCCCTTCACATTGGCCTGACCACCGAGCTTGCCCTCGGTTCCGACTTCGCGCGCCACGCGCGTCACTTCAGATGCGAACGAACCCAGTTGATCGACCATGGTGTTGACGACCTTGCCGATGCGCAGGAATTCGCCGCGCAGCGGACGGCCCTCGATCTCGACCGCCATTTTTTGCGACAGATCGCCCTTGGCGACCGAGCCGATGACCCGCGCGACCTCAGTGGTCGGCTGGACCATGTCGTCGATCAGTTCGTTGACGGCGCGCAGCTTGCTTTCCCAGCCGCCGGTCGCGCCGCGCACTTTGGCGCGGTGGTCGATCTTGCCTTCCTTGCCGACCACTTTCGACAGACGGTCGAACTCGTCCGTGATCTGCTGGTTAAGGCCGACGACTTCGCTGAACAGGACCGCGATCTCGCTGTCCTCGTCATCGCCTTCTTCGTTGAGCCGGACGCTGAAGTCGCCACGGCGCAATTTGCGCAATGCGGTGATCAATTGCCGGCGCGACACGCCGAATTCCGACCGTGAGATTTGCTTGTTCACTCGACCTCCGCAGGGGTGGCCGAACGCAACTTCGCGGTTACCCTCCCCTCACGCGTAAACCTCGAATCGGGGAACGGTTCCCAGCTTCACCGCGCCGCCGCAAAATATCCAAAATTGTGACGGCGATGCCACAGCCTCTCTTAGAGCGATATTGGCTGGACGTTGGCTAGCTCGATCCGCCGGGACCGATCGGCGAGTGGATATTTATTGCCGTTGGCGCAGTTGAACAGGACCACCTGTTCGTCTGCCCCAATTAGTCCTCGCGCCAATGCCATCCGCCATCCGGCAAGGACCGCGCCCCCTTCCGGGCAGAGCAGGAAGCCATCCTGCTCCGCAGCATCACGAACCGCATCCATGATCGCTTCCTCGGGCACCGCCAGTGCCGCGCCCTTGCTGTCCCGGACCGCACGGAGGATGAGGAAATCGCCAACCGCCTTTGGCACGCGGATGCCGGTCGCCATCGTCGCCGCGCCTTCCCACCGCGCCGCAAACTCCTCGCCGGCCTCGAACGCGCGGACAATCGGCGCGCACCCCTCCGCCTGGATGGCGAACATGCGTGGGCGCCCAGCGCCGATGAGCCCGATCGCCTCCAGTTCGTCGAACGCCTTCCACATCCCGATCAGCCCGGTGCCGCCGCCCGTCGGGTAGAAGATTGCGTCGGGCAATTGCCACCCAAGCTGCTCGGCAAGCTCGAGGCCCATCACCTTCTTGCCCTCGATCCGGTACGGCTCTTTCAGGGTCGAGCAGTCGAACCACCGTCCTTCTGCGGCACCTTTGCCGACTAGTGCGCCGCACTCGTCGATCTGCCCGTCGGCGACATAGACTTTCGCGCCATAAGCCGCGGTCTCGGTGATGTTGATTTCGGGCGTCTCGGCGGGACAAATGACGATCGTCTCGATCCCCGCTCGCGCACCATAAGCCGCCAGCGCAGCCCCGGCGTTGCCATTGGTCGGCATCGCGATTCGCGTCACTCCGAAATGCTTGGCCATGCTGACGGCCATCGCGAGGCCCCGCGCCTTGAACGATCCGGTCGGCAGCCGCCCCTCGTCCTTGACCAGCGGGGCGCGCGTGCCTTGATGCCGGCCAACCCCATCGAGCGCGACAAGTGGTGTTTCAGGCTCACCCAGACTCACCGGCTCCGCGCCGTCCGGCAGCGGCAGCAATTCGCGCCATTTCCACATCCCTGCCGGCCGCGAAAGCAAGACCTCGCGAGTCAGTACCTTAGCAACCGTTTCGAGATCGTAACGGGCGAGGAGCGGCTTTCCGGCTTTCGAAAGATTGTGCAGCTGGCTGGCCGGATAAAGTTCGCCGGTCAGTGAGCATTCGAGGTGGGTCATATACATCTATTGGTGCCCGCAATCGTCGTCGTGGCAGTCGTCGCCCGCGGACGCATTGGCCCGCTCGACCTGGATGGTCGAATGGTCGATCCCGAACATCTGATGCACATAGGCATTGGCCTGGCGGAGGATCAGGTCCCGGTCGACGTCACCACCGACCTGCAAATGGACGGTGAGTGCGGTTTCGGTCGTCGATAGCGACCAGATGTGGAGATGATGAGTCCCGGTCACCCCGGGCAATTTCTCAAGCGCGGCGGCGACCTGATCGGGCTCGACCGACTTCGGCGTTCCAGCAAGCGTCATCGATGCCGATTCCGCGAGCAGTCCCCACGTCCCGGTCAATATTACGCCTGCGACGATCAGGCTTACCGCCGGGTCGATCCATGTTTGCCCGGTGCGAAGCATCAGGAAACCGGCGATAACCACCGCAGCGGAGACCGCGGCATCGGCGGCCATGTGAAGAAACGCTCCGCGCACATTGATATCGTGGTGCCGGCCCCGGGCAAACAGCCAGGCCGTGACTCCATTGACCACGATCCCGACCGCAGCAACCATCATAACCGTCGATCCGTTGGACGGCTCGGGATCGACCAGCCGGCGGATCGCTTCGGCGATGATCGCGCCAACCGCGACCAGCAGCAGCAAGGCATTGATCAAGGCGGCGAGGATCGAGCTTTTCTTGAGGCCATAAGTGAATCGCGGGCTCGGGCGACGCTTGACCAGCAGCGCACCGCCAAAGGCGACCACCAGCCCCAGGACATCGGACAGATTATGGCCGGCATCCGCCAGCAGGGCCATCGAATTGGCCGCGAACCCGTAGACCGCCTCGACCGCCACGAAGCTGAGGTTGAGCAAGATCCCAATCACGAAGGCTGAACTGAAGCTGCCGGGTGCCCCGTGGTCATGCCCGGGGGCGTGGTGGTGGCCGGCGGTCATCCCGTTCGGATAACGCCCGCTCCTCATCGGTCAAGCGCGGGCCGAGCCTCAAGCGCTTGCGGAGCCCAAGAAAAAGCGGCCCGGAAGGCAAGGCTCCGGACCGCTCGGGCGCGGCAGGTGGCAAAGCGTGCCGCCGGCTTGTCTTCGCGTTGCCCCTAGAGATCAATGCCCGCTGCGATTGCCTCAAGCTTGCGGACGCGCTCTTTCAAATCGGCAAGTTCTATCCGTCCGCCGCCGGTCGGTGGCATGCTTGCCTCGGCGCGGCCGCTGACCAACTCCATTCGCTTCAGTTCGAGCCAGCCCTGCCAACCCTTGAGCGTTGCCAATGCGGCGATCCCGATGGCGAACATCACGCTGGCGGCGATCAGTCCCGCGGAAAGTGGGTCAACCATCACTTGCCCTCCCGTAATGCTTCGATCTCCCGTGCCAGCTCGTGGTCACGCTGAGATGCGATGTGGTGATCGATCGCCATCATGCGGCGGTCCGTCTCATCCAGCTCGGTGCGCATGGCGTGGACCGACGGGCGAACTTTTCCGACCTGATCCATGCGCTCGAAATCGGACTTGCGTTCGCCGAACCTCTGCGCCCGGTTCTTCTGGCTCCGGAAGTATATGCCGCCCGCGATGTAGGCGATCAGAGCAAGCTTCCAGCTGACCAGGATCGCGATCGCAACGAAGCCGATGCGCACGAACGTCGGATCGACATTGAAGATGTCGCCAATGGTCGAGCAGATGCCAGCGATCTTCTTGTCGCGGCGATCGAGTGAGTAGCGCGGTGACATATCCCCTGTTCCCTTCCCTTAATATTTGGCGCCGAGCGCGGCTTTGAGTTCTTCCAGTTCGGCATCGACCTGGTCGGCGGCGCGAAGCTCGGCGATTTCTTCCTCGAGGCTTTTCGGCCCGGTCATTCCGAGCGCGTCGGCGCGGCCTTCCGCGAAGTCGGCGCGGCGCTCGAGTATCTCGAAGCGCGAGAAGGCGTCCTCGGTGCGGCTGCCGTGGAGCATTTCGCTGGCCTTGGCGCGGCACACCGCGCTTTCCAGCCGGTTGGCAATGCTGTTCTGGCGGGCGCGGGCTTCGGCCAGCTTCGACTGCAACCGGGCGATGTCCGCTTCATAACCGCGCAGGACTGCCTCGATCTGAGCCACTTCCTCGTTCAAGCCGGCGGCCATTTCGCCCGCCTTCTGCTTTTCGCCGAGCGCGGCGCGGGCAAGGTCCTCGCGACCCTTTTCCAGGGCCAACTGTGCCTTGCCGGTCCAGTTGGACTGGATGCCGTCGAGCCGTTCGATTGCGCGCCGCATTTCCTTCATGTCGGCGATCGAGCGGGCGGCTGTCGCCCGGACTTCGACCAATGTCTCTTCCATTTCGACAATGATCATCCGGATCATCCGCGCCGGGTCTTCCGACCGGTCGAGCAATTCCGTGACATTTGCCGCTATGATGTCCCGTGTACGGGAAAAGATCGGGCCGGCGAGCAGGCCGGCGAGCGGTGCGAAGCGAACCGTTTCGGTCACTTGCTCCGGCCGGTCGGCGGACATCCGCTGAGTGCGGGTCGGCACCTTGGCCTCGATCGGTTCAAGATTATGCACTGACGGTCACCGCCGTGCTTGCAACCTGCGCCGCCGGGCCAACTGCCGCCCCGACCGCGACCGTGCTCATCAGGACTGCCGCGAAAGCGGCAACCAGATTACGCTGAAGGTTCGATCCAAACATTTGTCATTCTCCCTTTTTGACCCGCCCTCCGATTTCCGGCGGCCCATGCCAATTACTATTCAAGAGCCGTGCCAATCCCGGATTACCGAGAATTTTTATGTCAAACGCGGCTCAATCCGGCGGATGTGGCGGAAATTCCCACCAGCAGTTGGGAAAGCTGACCAACTGTTCATGTTGGAACGAAGCGTGGCGACAGGCGCTTTCGCAGCAGCTAATATTCGGAGGGACTAAGGATGTTTGGAAAACTTGCAGGAGCCTTCATCGGCAACAGCGTCGCGGGCGGCCAATCGGGCTTGAAAGGTGCTTTACTTGGCGCGGGCGTGGCGGCGATCGCTCGGCGCGGCCTGGGCCCGCTGGGCCTGGCACTCGGTGCTGGCTGGGCGGCGAAGAAGTTCTACGATCGCCGCCAATCGGGCCGCTCGCCGAGCTTCCCGACTGACGTGACGCCCGGCGCTTAAGGACCGGGCTCTAGGAAGGATGGACGGCGGACGCATCGTCCGCCGTCGAACTTTCCTGGAAATAGGGCTCGACCGCGCCCTTTAGCTTGACGGTCATCGGGTTGCCGAAGCGGTCGCGGCTGCGGCCGGCGGCGACGCGTATCCAGCCTTCCGACACGCTATATTCCTCGACGTTGGTCTTTTCGTCGCCGTTGAAGCGAATGCCGACGCCGCGGGACAAAACCTCCTGGTCGAAATGAGGGCTTCGCGGGTCGAGGCTAAGGCGGTCCGGAAGCGCGGGAACTGCGGTTTCATCGGTTTCGTCGGTCATGGCCCGAGTGCGTAGCGCTGCCCTCCCCTCCTCGTCAACGCGCACCTCGCTTCGACGAACGGGGGAGCCTGCGCATTGCCATCCCGTTCCCCGCTCGCCAATGTCCGCCGAACGCCCCGGGGGAAGATATCATGCGCCGCTTCAGCCTATTTCTCGCAGCCAGTTCACTCGCCAGCCTCGCCGCCGCGCAAACGCCAACTCCGCCCGTCGCGTCGCCGCCCCCGCAACCCGGCGCCGCAGAGCCAATGACTCAGTCGCGGCCCGCCAACATTGCGCCCTCCCCGAAGGAGGATGCCACCAAGACAGACGCCAAGTGGGACGTGAGCGCGCGTCATGCGCCGGGCCGCGATGTGCCGATCGACACCCGCAGCGGCACCTGGATGAGCCTGGACGTTTCGCCGGATGGTCGCGAGGTCGCATTCGACCTGCTCGGCGACATTTATTCGGTTCCCATCACCGGCGGCGAGGCGCGGCCCTTGCTCAGCGGCAATGCTTGGGAAATGCAGCCGCGCTACAGTCCGAATGGCAGCGAGATCGCCTTCACCTCGGATCGCGGCGGCGGAGACAATATCTGGGTGATGGACCGCAATGGCGGGAATCTGAGGCAGATCACCAAGGAAGACTTCCGCCTGTTGAACCAGGCCGACTGGACGCCCGACGGCAATTACATCGTCGCGCGCAAGCATTTCACCTCGTCGCGCTCGCTCGGCGCTGGCGAGATGTGGCTTTACCACCGCTCGGGCGGCGGGGCCGGGGTTCAAATGACGAAAGCGCGGACCAAGCAGAAGGACACCAACGAACCCGCTTTCTCGCCCGACGGCCGCTATCTCTATTTCTCCGATGACGCGACGCCCGGCGACACGTTCGAATATTCCAAGGACGTCAATGGCCAGATTTACGTCATCCAGCGGCTCGACCGACAGACCGGAGATATCGAGACCTTCATCGATGGCCCGGGCGGGGCGATCCGCCCGACGCCGTCACCCGACGGCAAGAGCTTGGCCTTCATCCGCCGGGTCCGCTACAAATCGACCCTGATGCTAATGGACATTGCGTCCGGTCGCATCACCCCGTTAACCGACATCCTTGACCGCGACATGCAGGAGACGTGGGCGGTTCACGGAGTCTATCCCGGCATGGCCTGGACTCCGGACAACAGGTCGATTGTGTTCTACGCCGGCGGCGGGATCAAACGCATCGATGTTGGCAGCCATGCAGTTACGGATATCCCGTTTCATGTGACCGGCTCCCGTTTCGTCGAAAATGCGGTGCGCCAGCAGAAAGATGTCGCGCCTGTTTCGTTCGACGTGAAGATGACGCGCTTCGCCCATGCCAGCCCTAACGGCGGGCAGGTGGTGTTCGAGGCGCTTGGCCATTTGTGGATCAAGAACGCCAACGGCGCTCCGCGCCGCCTGACCAAATCAACCGATTTCGAATCCTATCCCACTTGGTCGCGCGACGGGCACCAGATCGCCTTCGTCTCGTGGGACGATGAGAAAGCCGGCCGGATCAAGATCGTCGGCGCCAATGGCGGGGAGGCGCGCAACGTCACGCCGGAACCTGGTCATTATGTCGAGCCAGCATTTTCCCCCGACGGCAGCACGGTCGCTTATCGCAAGACGTCGGACGGCTATCTCACGACCGCGCAATGGGGCCGCGATACCGGCATCTACATTGTGCCAACGCGCGGTGGCACCCCGAAGCGCGTCTCCAAGTCTGGGGAGCAGCCGCAGTTCGGCGCGACCGGCGACCGGATTTTCTTCACCGCTCGCGGGGAAGAGGAAAAACGCCTGCTGAAGTCGGTCAATCTGACCGGCGGGGAGGAAGTCACGCACCTGGTTTCGCAAAATGCCGCGGAGTTCGCGCTATCACCCGACGAGCAATATGTCGCCTGGGTGGAGCGCTATCAGGCCTATGTCATGCCGTTCGTTCGGTCGGGCCGTTCGATCGATATCGCGCCTGACGGTAAAGCGCTTCCGCAGTCGCGTGTCTCGGCGGACGCAGGGGACTGGCTGCACTGGTCGGGCAACGGGCGCAGCTTGTTCTGGACCCAGGGGCCCGACCTCTATTCGCTCAATATGAATGCAGCGGGTGCGTTTGCCGGCGGCAAGCAGGCGACCGCGTCCGTCTACTCCCACCTCGGATTCCCGGCGGCGGCCGAGCAGCCAAAGGGCCTGCTCGCGCTGACCAACGCGCGGATCGTCACCATGCACGGCGACGAAGTGATCGAGGGCGGCACGATCCTGATCGACGGGGACCGGATCAGCGCGTTGGGCCCTACCGCTGCAATCAGCTATCCGGCTGGCACGCGCAATATCGACCTTTCTGGCAAGACGGTGATTCCGGGCCTGATCGACGCTCACTGGCACGGGCCGATGGGCAGTGACCTCGTCATTCCCAAGCAGAATTGGGTCCACGCCGCCGGCCTCGCTTATGGGGTCACGACGGTCCATGATCCCTCCAACGAGACCAAGGAAATCTTCGCCGCTTCGGAATATCAGAAGGCGGGATTGATAAATGCGCCGCGCATCTTCTCGACCGGCACGATCCTCTATGGCGCGACGACTCCCTTCACCGTCGAAATCAAAACGCTCGACGACGCGCTCTCTCACTTGCGGCGGTTGCAGCGCTCGGGGGCATGGTCGGTCAAAAGCTATAACCAGCCGCGCCGCGAGCAGCGCCAGATGATCATCGAAGCCGCCCGTCAGCTCGGCATGGAAGTGGTGCCGGAAGGCGGGTCGCTGTTCGAGATGAACATGACCCTGATCGCCGACGGCCACACCACGATCGAACATTCGCTGCCCGTGGCGAAAATCTATGACGACGTGCTGCAATTCTGGAAAGGTTCGGGCACGGCGTACACGCCCACCATGGTGGTGACTTATGGTGGCCCGTTCGGCGAGAATTATTGGTATCAGCACACCGACGTGTGGAAGGAGCCAATCCTGTCGCGCTGGGTCCCGCGCCCCTTGCTCGACGCCCGATCCCGCCGCCGCGTGATGAACCCGCCTGAAGAAGATAATCTGATCGCCAATGCCATCACCGCAAAGAGGATTTCGGACCTCGGCGTGCCCGTGTCGATCGGCGCCCATGGCCAACGCGAGGGACTTGGCGCGCATTGGGATATGTGGAGCTTCGTGCTCGGCGGGATGACCCCGATGGAATCGCTCAAGGCCGGTACAATCAATCCGGCCCGCGCTCTCGGCCTCGACAAGGATTTGGGGAGCCTCGAACCGGGCAAGCTGGCCGATCTGGTGGTGCTCGATGCCAACCCGCTCGACAATATCCGCAACTCGGATTCGGTCGCGATGACTATGGTCGGGGGCAAGCTGTACGATTCGAACCTGCGGGTGGTGGCCGGCGGGACGGGTGGCTTCAGGCCCTTCTGGTTCCAGGAGGAAGCCGGCGGCGCCTTTACCGCAGGCGCGACCGTCGGCACCCCCGACGCGGACTGAGCGGTCCACGATGACGCCGCACATTGACTCCGCCCGAATTCTTCGATGTGATGTTATCACCTTGGCGGGAGCACGGGCGGTGAAAGGTTTCAAATATTTCATGATCGGCGGCGCTGCTTCGCTCGGCCTGATTGGGGCCTTGGGACTGGCTGATGACGGTGGCGCCGGCCGCGCAAGCGCTCAGGCCGCTGTTCCGGCTATGGCGGGTCCGCACGCCGGCGGAAGGCTTGCATCCTTCGGTTCCGACGCTGAGTTGCTCGCCTTCCTCAAGAAGCGCGCCGCGGCGCAGCGGCGGAAGGACTCCGCGCCAACGGTGCCGAACGGTGTCCCGGCGCCGCCGCCACCACCCCCCTCCCCGGTGGCCGAGGCCGCAACGGCGGATTCGAGTATCATTGTCACTGGCAGCCGGCTTGCGACTGACAAGATTACCAACACGCAGGAAGCGAATGTCGACGAAGGGGGAATCGTCAAGAAGCGCGGGGACCTGTTGATCGTGCTCCGGCGCGGGCGTCTGTTCACAGTCTCGATTGCCGGCGGCGGAATGCGCCCGATTGACCATATCGACGCCTATCCACCGGGGGTCAGCGGCGGCGGCGATTGGTACGACGAAATGCTGATCAGCGGCGATCGGGTGATTGTGATCGGCTACAGCTATGCGCGCGGCGGCACCGAGGTGAATCGCTTCCGCTTGGCGAAGGATGGCCGCCTGCGGTTCGAAGACGGCTACCACTTGCGCTCCAACGATTATTATTCAGCCGAAAATTATGCGTCCCGCCTCGTTGGAAACCACCTCATTTATTACACGCCGCTATACCTCGACCAAACGGGTGACAGCCCGTTCGACAGCTTTCCGGCGATCAGCCGCTGGTCCGGCCGCGACCCGGTCTTTCGCCGCATCGCACCGGCCCGCAATGTCTTCGTCGTTCCCACCCAGCGCGACGATGACGAGGCCGTGCTCGACACGCTCCACAGCGTGATCGATTGCGACCTCACCGCCCCCGTTCTCGATTGCAACGCAACCGCCGTCCTCGGCCCCGCCAGCCGCACGTTCTACGTTAGCGGAAGCGCGGTTTATCTGTGGGTCAGCGACGCACGGCATTGGCGCGCGAACCGGCGGCAGATCGCTCAGAGCTGGCTCTATCGCCTGCCCTTCAACCGCGGCGAAGCGCCGTCCGCGATCGGCACGTTGGGCCAACCGTCAAACCAGTTCAGTTTCCGCGAAGACCCACGGCTTGGTCTCGTCGATGTGCTGCTTCGCCAGGATGGTGGCGGCGACTCGATGTGGAACGCCGAGTCGTCGAGCGGCGGAGTGGCCCTGCTGTCGGTCCCGCTGGCGTGGATGGGCGACGGCGGCCGGATGGCACCCCGCTCGCGTTATCGCAGGCTGCCCTCGATCAGCGACGAGTCGTGGAATTTCCAGAACCGCTTCGTCGGCAGTCACGTCCTGTACGGCGGCCATGGTTATCGCGGCGGCGAGCAATCCACGCTCGTTGCAGCGGCACTGCGCGGCGGACCGGTGGTCCAACTGCCCCTTGCGCACGCCGTCGAACGGCTCGACCAAATGGGCGTGGATGGCGTGGCCATCGGCAGCGATCCAAGGCGGGGTCTGGCGTTCACCGCGATCGACCTGCGCCAGCCCCGCGCTCGACTGGGCAATATGTTTACCTTTCCAAACGCTCAACAGGGCGAGAATCGCAGCCAGGCATTCTTCTATCGCGCCGACAACGCGGACGGCTCGTCCGGCATGCTGGGGCTCCCCATCGCGCGGCAACTGGAAGCGCAATATGCCCGCTTCCTCGGGAGCGCTGCGTCCGTCCTGTTCCTGAAGCGCCAGAACCGTGTGTTTGGAATGGCTGGTCGGCTGGATTCGGACGGCCGCGGCGCGGTCGACGATTCGTGCAAGGCGAGCTGTGTCGATTGGTATGGCAATGCGCGGCCGATCTTCATTGGCGACCGCCTGTTCGGCCTCATGGGATACGAGCTGGTCGAGGGTCGTCAGGGCCGTGATGGCAACATTCACGAAATCAGGCGCGCCAATTTCGCTCCGCGCGGCCGCTTGCAAAGGTAAGCTGCGCCAGACAACAGGTTGCTCGCCGGGACGCCCGCCACTAAGCGCCGTCGGCAATGACCAAGCCGCCATCATCCCGCGCCAATCGCCCGGCGCTTGCGCTGCACGTTCCCGAGCCGGCGTTTCGGCCCGGGGACGCGCCGGACTTTTCCTCCATTGCCGTGCCCCCCGCAGGGGCTGCGCCGCGCCCCGATGTTGCGGCCAAGGCCGAGGCGACCTTCCCGCTGTGCACTCACCTCGTCCGTGTACTCGATGATGACGGCAAGGCCGTGGGGCCATGGGATCCGCGGCTCGACCCCGATACGTTGCGCAAGATGCTGCGCGACATGAAGACGGTCCGGGTGTTCGACGACCGCATGTATCGCGCCCAGCGGCAGGGCAAGACCAGCTTTTACATGAAGTGCACGGGCGAAGAAGCGATCGCCGTCTCGGCTGCCGCGGCCATGGACCCCGAGGACATGCATTTCCCGACCTATCGCCAGCAGGGCCTGCTGGTCGCCCGCGGCTATCCGCTGGTGACGATGATGTGCCAAATCTATTCCAATCGCGGCGATCCGCTGCACGGCCGGCAGTTGCCGATCATGTATTCGGACAAGGCCCACGGTTTCTTCTCGATCTCGGGCAACCTCGGCACCCAATATCCACAGGCCGTCGGCTGGGCGATGGCCAGCGCGATCAAGGGCGACAGCCGCATCGCGATGGGCTGGATCGGCGACGGCGCAACCGCCGAAGGCGATTTCCATTCGGCGATGACCTTCGCCGCGGTTTATCAAGCCCCCGTCATTCTCGCGGTGGTCAACAATCAATGGGCCATTTCCAGTTTCTCCGGAATCGCGGGCGCGGAGCAATCGACCTTCGCGAGCCGCGC
>JBDSGQ010000069.1:0-12697 GCA_039918915.1 Sphingomicrobium sp. | reverse complement strand
AGGGCAAGTTCACCGAGCTTGCGGAAGGCTCCAAGGGCGGCGTCCGCCTTGCCCATTCGATCGACGAGGTGCGCGAGCATGCCGCCGAAATGTTCGGCAATACCCTGGTCACGGTGCAGACCGGGCCTGCGGGCAAGCAGGTCCAGCGCCTGTACATCACCGATGGCGTCGACATCGCCAAGGAATTCTACGTCGCTTTGCTGGTTGACCGCGAAACCGGCCGAATCGCGATCGTCGCTTCGACCGAAGGCGGGATGGATATCGAAGCGGTCGCGCACGACACGCCCGACAAGATCGCCACCTTCACCATTGATCCGGCAACCGGGCTGATGCCGCATCACGGCCGCGACGTTGCGGCGACCCTGGGGCTTCGCGGCGATCAGGCGAAGCAGGCGGCCAAGGTCCTCGCCAAGCTTTACGAGACGTTCGTCGGCACCGATGCTTCGCAGATCGAGATCAATCCGCTCGCGGTCAGCGACAAGGGCGAACTGCTGGTGCTCGACGCCAAGGTCGGCTTCGACAACAATGCGGAATTTCGCCACCCCGACCTCGATGCGCTGCGCGATCTTTCGGAAGAAGATCCGATGGAGATCGAAGCGTCGAAATTCGACCTCGCCTACATCAAGCTCGACGGCAACATCGGCTGCATGGTCAACGGCGCCGGCCTTGCCATGGCGACGATGGACATCATCCAGCTGGAAGGGGGCGAGCCCGCCAACTTCCTCGATGTCGGCGGCGGCGCGTCCAAGGAAAAGGTCGCTGCGGCGTTCAAGATCATCCTGAGCGATCCCGCGGTCGAAGGCATATTGGTCAACATCTTCGGCGGCATCATGAAGTGCGACATCATCGCCGACGGAATCGTCGCGGCGGCGCGCGAAGTGAACTTGAACGTGCCGCTGGTCGTTCGGCTCGAAGGCACCAACGTTCAGCAAGGCAAGGACATCCTTGCCGGAAGTGGGCTGCCGATCATTTCCGCCGATGACCTCGGCGATGCCGCCAGGAAGATTGTCGCCCAAGTGAAGCAGGCCGTTCCCGCCTAGCCGGCGCAGCAGAGGAAGAGTTTGAAATGAAACTGCTCGTCGCCGTCAAACGGGTGATCGATTACAACGTCAAACCGCGGGTCAAGATGGACGGCTCGGGAGTCGATCTCGCCAACGTCAAGATGAGCATGAACCCGTTCGACGAAATCGCGGTCGAGGAAGCCATCCGGCTCAAGGAACAGGGCGTCGCGACCGAGATCGTCGCGGTGTCGATCGGCCCGGCCAAGGCGCAGGAAACGCTGCGCACCGCGTTGGCGATGGGCGCCGACCGCGCAATCCTGGTCCAGACCGACGAAGAGGTCGAACCCCTGGGCGTTGCCAAGATCCTGGCCAAGATCGCCGAGGAGGAGGAGCCGCAGCTGATCGTACTCGGCAAGCAGGCCATCGACGACGACAATAATGCGACCGGGCAAATGCTTGCCGCGCTGCTTGCCTGGCCGCAGGGCACCTTCGCTTCGAAGGTCGAGATTGCGGACGACGTCACCGTCACTCGCGAAGTCGACGGCGGCCTCGAAACGGTCAAGCTCAAGCTTCCGGCGGTGGTCACCACCGACCTTCGCCTCAACGAGCCGCGCTATGCTTCCTTGCCCAATATCATGAAGGCCAAGTCGAAGCCCTTCGCGACCAAATCGCCGGGCGATTACGGCGTCGATGTCACGCGCCGGCTGGAAGTCCTCAAGGTCGTCGAACCGGGCAAGCGCGAGGCCGGGATCAAGGTCGGCAGCGTCGACGAACTGGTCGAAAAGCTCAAGGGCCTGGGAATCGCGAAATGACAAGGATTGCGAAATGAGCGTTCTGGTTCTGGTCGAACATGACGGCGTCGCGATCAAGGATGCGACCTTGTCCACCGTCACCGCCGCCGCCAAGCTTGGCGAAGTCCATGCCCTCGTGGTCGGTCACAATATCGCTGCCGTCGCTGCGACCGCGGGCAAGATCGCGGGCGTCGCCAAGGTCTATGCCGCCGACGCTCCCGCGCTCGAACATCAACTGGCCGAGGCGGTCGCGCCGATCGCGGCGAAACTGATGGACGGCCACGACGCCTTCCTCGCGCCGGCCACCACCACCGGCAAGAACATCGCGCCGCGCGTCGCCGCTTTGCTCGACGTGATGCAGGTCAGCGACATCCTTTCGGTCGAAGGCTCTGACACGTTTACGCGGCCGATCTACGCCGGCAACGCGATTGCAACGGTCAAGTCGAGCGATTCGAAAAAAGTCATCACCGTGCGCGCGACCGCGTTCGACAATGCCGCGGCGGAGGGCGGGTCGGGATTGGTCGAGCAGGTCGAAGCCGCCGGCGATCCGGGCACCAGCAGTTTCGTCGGTCTCGAAGCTTCGGCCAGTGAGCGGCCCGAACTGACCAGCGCTCAAGTGATCGTTTCGGGCGGCCGGGCACTGGGGTCGGCGGAGCAGTTCCACGCACTGATCGATCCGCTTGCCGACAAGCTTGGCGCCGCCGTCGGGGCATCGCGCGCGGCGGTCGATGCCGGCTATGCGCCCAACGATTACCAGGTCGGCCAGACGGGCAAGATCGTCGCCCCCCAGGTCTATATCGCGATCGGCATTTCCGGCGCGATCCAGCACCTTGCGGGGATGAAGGATTCAAAGGTCATCGTCGCCATCAACAAGGACGAGGAAGCGCCGATTTTCCAGGTCGCGGACATCGGCCTCGTCGGCGACCTGTTCAAGATCCTGCCGGAGCTGACCGAGAAGCTTTAGCTCTCTGGGCCACGGTGGGTGTCGCCGCGCTTAGCCGACAAAGCGGCGCCGCGGCTTTCTGCTGGGCGACGGATTTGGCTGGCATCGACGACCTCCTCCTTGCGAAAACCGCATGCGGCGGAGGATGGTGCCCAGGGACGGGATCGAACCGCCGACACCGTGATTTTCAGTCACGTGCTCTACCAACTGAGCTACCTGGGCCCACGATTCTGGGGCATTCGCGTCGGGCCGGTGGACCCGGATCGAGCGAGCGCTCCCTAACTGTCGGCCTCTTCGCTGTCCACCCTGTCGGGGTCCGCCGGCGGGCCCGGAATCCGATAGCCGTCGCCAAGCCATTTCAACAGATCGCGGTCCCTGCAGCCAGCCCCGCAAAACGGCGCGTGATCGGGCGATTCGGGCTTCCGGCAAACCGGGCAGGCCTTGGCTTTAAGCGGCATAGCCAGCCGAAATGGGAAGCGCGGCGTCGGGGCGCAAGCCGACCGGGCCGCCAAGCTGCGCGGACAAGGCGTCGAGCCACGGGCGATGCGTCTCCAGCACTGCAATCACCGCCGGGCCCGCGACGAGGGTGCGAGCTCCGGCACGCTCCAGCGCCGCTCGGCGAAGCAGCGCGCGCGCTTCGAACGCGGCGCGGTCCTGCGCCAGCTCGACCAGCGACGCCCGTTCACGCGGGCGGACGATCTGAACGAAGCCGAAGCCGTTGACCGCCGTGCGTTCGAACGGCTGCGGCAGATATTCGTCGATCGCCGCCGCTGCTGCCTGCCGCGCCGCCTTGCCGGCAATGGTCGGCAAATCGATGCCGATCGAGCCACCGATGCCGAGCCTGCGGATTGCTTTGGCGGCCGCGCCCGCGCCACGCACTGCCAGCTCCGCGGCCGGCAGGTAACCGTCGACGTCGATCAAGGTCATCGCCGGCGTCGGTGAAATGCGCAGTTCGCCGCCGGTGAAGGCCACCACCCCGGTTCGCGCCTGGTCGATCAACGCGTCCCACCCCGCCGCGCCGAAACGATCTGACGGGGCCGGAAACACCATTGTCTCGCCGTCCGCCAAGGGATCGCCGTCAGCGCGCTCGGTTTCACCGACACGAGCGAGCGGCCGCTTCCACGGCTCGGCGCCGGGGATGCGCTCGCGCGTGACCTGGATCACGACGCTCGATCCCTCGGTCGCTGCTCCGGCACCCTTGGGCAGCAGATATTCCTCCCCTCCGGCGACCGCTAGCGCCGGACTTCGCGTGGATTTCAGCTTTGCCGAAAACGCCGCGCCGGCACGGGCCATGCCGTCCAGCAAAATGCGCGCTTCGACGATTTCCTCGCCTTCCAACGCAATGCACCGCGTCTCGCCGATGCCGCGCTCGATCAGCCACTCAGGCAAGGGGGAAGCCGGCGCTTTGCAACAGCACGCGCGTTTCGGCCAAGGGCAGCCCGACGACGTTGGAATAGCTGCCGGCGATGTGGCGGACATAAACTTCGCCATAGCCTTGCAGCGCGTAGCCGCCGGCCTTGCCGCGCCATTCGCCGTGGCTGGCGTAAAAGTCGATTTCTTCGTCGGACAGTCGCTTCATCGCGATCGTCGTTTCGACCAGTCGTTCGCGAACCGCCCCGCCGGGGATGGCGAGCGCAACGCCGGTGAGAACCCGATGCCGACGGCCCGACAACAGCTTCATGCAGGCCCGCAGCGTTGCTTCATCCTCGACCTTGGGCAGGATTCGCCGCCCGACCGCGACCACCGTGTCGGCTGCAAGCACCAGCGCGCCGGGTTGTGTTGCGGCGACCGCCGCCGCCTTCTCCCGCGCCAGGCGCACGGCATGCACCCGCGGCAGCTCGCCCGCCGGAATGCTTTCGTCGATGTCGGCTGGGACGATGGCGTCGGGCACTACCCCGATACGCGCCAGAAGGGCGAGGCGGCGTGGGCTCGCCGAAGCGAGGATCAGCCGCATTTGTCCCGCCTAGCCCGTATAGCCGGGCGGGCCTCCGCGGCCGGGCATGAAGCGGTAAGTGATGCGCCCCTTGGTCAGGTCGTACGGGGTCAGTTCGACCAGCACTTCGTCGCCGGTCAGCACCCGGATGCGGTTCTTGCGCATCTTGCCGGCGGTGTGGCCGAGGATTTCGTGGCCGTTTTCAAGCTCGACGCGGAACATCGCATTGGGCAGCAACTCGACTACCTTCCCGCGCATCTCGAGCAGTTCTTCCTTGGCCAAGCCAATCCTCTTTCTATCGGTGAAAAGTCGCGGTGGCTTACAAGGGCGTTCGGCAAATGTGAAGGCGGGCTAGATCGTGAGCACGGTCGACCCGCTGGTCCGCCGCGCTTCGAGCTCGCGGTGGGCCTCGGCCGCGTCGCTCAGCGCGAAGCGTTGCTTGACCTCGATCTTGACCTTGCCGCTGCCAACAACCTCGAACAGTTCGCGCGCGCTTTGTTCAAGCTGATCGCGCGTTGCGATATAGTGAAACAGCGTCGGCCGGGTCAGGTAAAGCGACCCTTTCTGGGCGAGCAGCGCCGGGGCGAAGGGCGCGGGCGGTCCCGACGCATTGCCGAAACTGACCATCAGGCCGCGCTGTTTGAGGCAGTCGAGCGACTTCAGGAAGGTGTCGCGGCCGACCGAATCATACACCACCGGCAATTTGTCGCCGTTGGTGATCCGCTTCACTTCGGCGACGAAATCCTGCTTCGAATAGACGATTGGATGCGTGCAGCCGTGCGCCCGGGCGAGCTCGGCCTTTTCCTCGGTGCCGACGGTGCCGATCACGGTTGCACCCAGCGCCGCTGCCCATTGGCACATGATCAGCCCGACACCGCCCGCGGCCGCATGGACCAGGATGGTGTCGCCCCGCTGCACCGGGAACACCGACCGCAGCAGCATCTGCGCGGTCATTCCCTGAAGCATCATCCCCGCCGCCTGGTCGGAAGTGATGCCCTTGGGCAGTTTCACCACGCGGTCGGCATCGATCAGCCGTTGTTCGGCATAGCCGCCAAGCGGGCCGGCATAAGCGACCCGATCGCCTTGTTTCACATTGCCGACGTCCGCGCCGACCGCATCGATCACGCCCGCTCCCTCCACTCCGGGAATGAAGGGCAGCGGCTGCGGATAAAGGCCGGTGCGGTGATAGACGTCGATGAAATTGAGGCCCGCTGCTTCCTGGCGAAGGCGAACCTGCCCCGGGCCGGGATCGCCCACTTCGACCGCTTCCCATTGCAGGACGTCGGGGCCGCCGGTTTGACGAATTTGAATGGCGTGAGTCATGCCGGGGGCTTCAAGTCCCTTCCGCGGTAAAAGAAAAGCCCCGCCGCGACAGAGCCGGGCGGGGCTTTGAGTGGTTTCGACGGCGCTTAGTGCGCCGCGTGCGCCGCCAGCGCCGCAAGCAGCAGCAAAGCGACGATGTTGGTGATCTTGATCATCGGATTGACGGCCGGCCCGGCGGTATCTTTGTACGGATCGCCGACCGTGTCGCCAGTCACCGCGGCCTTGTGGGCTTCGGACCCCTTGCCGCCATAATTGCCGTCTTCGATATACTTTTTGGCATTGTCCCAGGCACCGCCGCCGGAAGTCATCGAAATCGCGACGAACAGTCCGGACACGATCACTCCGAGAAGCAGCGCGCCGAGCGCCGCAAAGCCCTGCGACTGACCCGCAACCGCCGTGATGACAAAATAAACGGCAATCGGCGCGAGCACGGGCAACAGCGACGGAATGATCATTTCCTTGATCGCCGCCCGAGTTACGAGATCGACCGTGCGCGCGTAATCGGGCCGCGACGAACCGTCCATAATCCCCGGATTGGAGCGGAACTGCTCGCGCACGTCCTTGACCACATCGCCCGCTGCGCGGCCAACCGCGGTCATGCCCATCGCACCGAACAGATAGGGCAGCAGCGCGCCAAGCAGCAGGCCGACGATCACGAACGGATTCTCAAGGCTGAAATCGACCGTCAGCCCAGGGAAGAATTCGCGAAGATCGGTCGTGTAGGCGGCGAACAGGACCAACGCGGCAAGGCCCGCCGAACCGATCGCATAGCCCTTGGTCACGGCCTTGGTGGTGTTGCCGACGGCGTCGAGCGCATCGGTTTTGGCGCGGACGCTTTCGTCGAGCCCGGCCATTTCGGCAATGCCACCGGCATTGTCGGTAACCGGCCCATAAGCGTCGAGCGCAACGACCATCCCGGCCAGCGCAAGCATGCTGGTCGCGGCAAAGGCGATGCCCATCAATCCCGCCAGGCTGTAGGCGATGATGATCCCGGCGCAGATGACCAAAGTCGGCAACGCCGTCGATTCAAGGCTGACCGCGAGGCCCTGGATGACGTTGGTGCCGTGGCCGGTCTCCGACGCCTTGGCGACCGAGCGGACCGGGCGATAGTTCGTCCCGGTATAATATTCGGTGATCCAGATGATCAGGCCGGTGATCACCAGTCCAAGCAGCATGCACCACACGAGATCCATGCCCGTGAACGTCGTGCGCCCGGCGGTGATTGCCACGTCAAGGTCGCCAAGGGCGAACTGCGCGGCAAAGTAGATCGCGACCGCCGACAGCAAGGCCGTCACGACAAAGCCCTTGTACATTGCGCCCATGATGCTTCCGCTTTTGCCGAGGCGGACGAAATAGGTGCCGATGATCGATGCCACGACGCACACGCCGCCAACCAGCAGCGGCAGGCTCATCAGGTGCAGCAGCAGATCCGCGCCTGAGGTTTTGACCAGCAAAGCGGTGAGAACCATCGTCGCGCCGACCGTGACGACATAGGTTTCGAACAAATCGGCGGCCATGCCGGCGCAATCGCCGACATTGTCGCCAACGTTATCGGCAATCACCGCCGGGTTGCGTGGGTCGTCCTCGGGAATTCCGGCTTCGACCTTGCCGACCAAATCGGCGCCGACGTCGGCGGCCTTGGTGAAGATTCCGCCGCCAAGCCGCGCGAAGATCGAAATCAGCGAGGCGCCAAAGGCCAAGGCGACCAGCGCGTCGATGACGATTCGGTCGTTGGGCGCATGGCCGGCAATGCCGACGAGATAATAAAAGAAGGTGGAAATCGCGAGCAGCGCGAGACCCGCGACTAGCATGCCGGTAATCGCTCCGGCGCGGAACGCCATGGTCAGCCCCTGCTGCAGCCCCTTGCTCGCGGCCTCGGCGGTCCGCACGTTGGCCCGCACCGAGATGTTCATGCCGACGAAACCGGTCGCGCCTGACAGCACTGCGCCGAGCACGAAAGCGCCGGCCGAAAGCGCTCCAAGGAAGAAGAATACCAGCGCGGCAACGACGACGCCGACCATCAGGATGGTGGTGTACTGGCGGCGAAGATAGGCGCGGGCGCCTTCCTGGATTGCTCCCGCAACTTCGATCATGCGGGCATTGCCGGGCGAAGCGGCAAGCACCTGGCGGCTGGTGACGAGACCGTAAAGGAGGGCGATCACGCCGCAGATGATGGCGATATAAAGCAGATTCATGGGTTGGTGCGTCCCCTGTTGACTGGGCGTGCGAATGCGGCCGAGCGGCGCTGCCCGAAAGACGGCGCAGCTTTAGGAGGCGTTTGGGCGGCTGGCAACCGCGCGAATGGAACGGTTCAGTGGATCAGGAGAGCAAGCGTCATTCCCGCGACCAGCCCGCTAATGGCGATCAGCCACTGGCGAGTGAGGCGGGCCGGGACGCTGTGCACCATGATGTTCAAAGCCGAGCCTTTCAGGCAATTCGACCGGCTCTGAACGCCAGCTGATGGTCACTCGACCAGCGCCGGGCTCAAGCCTGCCGATGCGGGTGATCATCGTCCCCGTTGGTAAACAAAGCGTTGCCGGGTCGAATCCCGGGTCCAGCGCCGCAAGCAAAGCATAATCATCGCCGCCGGTCGCCGCGAACAGGCGTGCGTCCCGGCTCGCCCCGCGTTCCTCGATGAACGCGTTCGACAGCGGCAGCGCGTCGAGTTCGATCGCGATCGTGCACGCGCTCGCATCCGCCATTCGCGACGCGTCGAGCAGAAGCCCGTCGGAAACGTCCATCATTGCCCGGGCCAGCGGAGCCAGCGCCCGCCCTGCGACAAGCAGCGGGATCGGCCGGCGATAAGCTTCGACCAGCACACCGCCGGCCGCCGGATCGCCTTGCAGTTGGGCCAGGCCGGCCGCCGAATCGCCCAGCATTCCAACCAGCCACAGCACGTCGCCGGGCTCGCCGCCGCTGCGGTCGGGGACGCGCTCGCCGGCATTGCCGATCACGGTCATTCCAAGCACTCGCGGAGCGCCCGGCGGAAGCGCCAGCGTATCGCCGCCGATCAGCGGCAGGCCAAAGGTTTCACACGCGGCTTCGACGCCGTCGAGGAATTGCGCCTCCCACTCGCCGCTTCCGGCAAGCGTGAGCGACAGCAGTGCGCCCGCCGGCTCGGCGCCCTTCGCGGCCAGGTCCGACAGATTGACCGCGACCAGCTTCCAGCCGACGCTTGCGGGCGGATCGCCGGGCAGGAAGTGAACACCTTCGGCAATACTGTCGTGAGTGATGACCAGCCCGCCGATTACCGCGACATCGTCCATCAGGCCGCGCGCTTCAGGAGCCGTCGCAATCCGCCGCAGCCGGGCAATGACCTCGGCTTCGCGCATCTAGGCCGGCGCGGGCCGCGCCTGCTTGGCGATGGCGTCGAGCAGGCCGTTGACGAAGCCGCTTTCGCGCTTGTCGTAAAACGCATGGGCGACATCGACATATTCGGAAATGACCGAGCCCACCGGAACATCGGGCCGGGCGATCAATTCATAGGCCCCGGCGCGAAGAATCGCGCGCATCGGCCGATCGAGGCGTTCGAGCGTCCACCCTTGTGCCAGCCGCTGGCCGATGAGCGTGTCGATCTCCGCCCGGCGCGCATCCGCACCGGCGACCAGGTCGTCGAAAAAGTCGCGCTCGGCGGCATGATATTCGGCGTCTTCGATGGTCGCGCCCAGCCGGTGGTCGTGAAATTCCTTGAGCAGGCGAGGCAGCGGCGTGCCTTCCATGTCCTGCTGGTACAGGGCCTGGACCGCGGCAAGGCGGGCGGCGGATCGGGAACGGCTGCGCGTCTGGCTCATGTCGGCAACCCCCTAGCTGCGCGGTTCCGGCGGCGGAAGGGTGTCACGGATAGCTGACGGTCTTGGGAACCTCGGGCAACGGGATGAATTCCGCGTCGTCGCCGGGAATCAGCGGGAAGCGCAGTGCCTTCCAGTCGTCCTTCGCCTGGTTGATGCGGTCGCGCGACGACGACACGAAATTCCAGAACACGAAGCGCGGCGAATGAAACGCCTGACCGCCCATCAGCATTGCCCGCCCGCCGCCGGCGCTTGCCAGCCGCGCCGAGTGACCGGGGCGAAGGACGTACAGCGTGAACGGTGCGAGCGGCTGGCCGTCGAGCGAGGCTTCGCCGCCGACCAGCATGACCGCCCGCTCGTCCGCCTCGGCATCGACCGGCAGCGACCCGCCAATCCCAAGTTCGATGTCGGCATAGATTGTCGGCGAATGGCACGGCGTTGCCGCGGTTGCTCCCCACAGCGTGCCCATCAGCACCCGGGCCCGCGTCGCCCCGTCCGCGACGAACGGCAAGCCGTCCCCGGGGACGTGATCGAACGCGGGGGCAACCTCCTCACCCCCATCGGGAAGCGCCAGCCAGGTCTGCATGCCGTACATGCTCGGGCCCTCGGCCCGCACCGCCGCGGGCGAGCGCTCGGAATGAACGATGCCGCTGCCCGCGGTCATCAGGTTGATCGCGCCGGGCTCGATCACCTGGTGCGAGCCGATGCTGTCGCGGTGTTCGATCGCGCCGTCGAACAGATAGGTGACCGTGGCAAGGTTGATGTGCGGATGCGGCCGGACATCCATCCCCTGCCCGGCGGGCAGCCGCGCCGGCCCGAATTCATCGACGAAGATGAATGGGCCAACCATCGTCCGCTCGCGGCTCGGCAAGACCCGGTGAACCTTGAACCCGCCGAGATCGTGAGTGACCGGCGCGATGGTCTGGACAACGCCATTGTCGATGCTGGCCAAGCTTAATCTCCCGGTGCCGAAGCGCGAATCGACAAAGCGTGGACGCGCTCCACCATCAGGTCGCCAAGCGCCGCATAAACCAGCCGCTGGCGCTCCACCCGCGACTTGCCGGCGAAGGCGGCGCTTTCGATGTTCAGGCTAAAGTGGCTTTCGCCGGCCGGATTATGGCCGCCATGCCCGCGATGGGCCTCGCTATCGTCGATCAATTCGATTCGGCTTGGGCCGAGCACTTCCAGCCGCCTTAGCATCTCGGTTGCGACCGGTCCGGTTTCATGGGCGTTCATGGCCATTATATAGAGCGGTTCGATGGCGACGAAACAAGCACGGTTCCATGGGCGGGTCGAGGGAGCGCAGGCGCAATGCGCAGTCCCCGGATGCCCCGCGCCCGGCGAATTCAAGGCGCCGTTGCAGCCGTCGAATTTCGACGGTCCGGGAGCGTGGCGCTTTCTGTGCCTCGACCACGTTCGCCAGCACAATTCGAAATATAATTTCTTCGATGGCATGAGCCCGGACGAGATCAGCCTTGCCCAGTCGCCGCTCGCCGGATGGGAGCGGGCGAGCCATCCGTTTGCCGCCAACGGCGCCGATCCGCCGCCGCGCTGGAGCGATTTTTCCGATCCGCTCGATGCGATCGCGACCCGCTTCGGCCGCATCCGCGAGGCTGGCTCGCCGTCGCGGTTCAGCAAGCCCGAACGCCAGGCGCTGTCGGTGCTCGGCCTCGGCGACGACGTCGATCGCGCCACGCTGCGGCAGACCTACTCCGTGCTCGTTCGCCGCTATCACCCCGACAAGAATGGCGGCGACCGGTCGCACGAAGCGCGGCTGAGCGCGGTCATCGAAGCCTATCAGCTACTGCGCAAATCGGCGGCCTTCGCTTAATCGCGGTCGGGCGCGCCGAGCGGAAAATAGTGCCGGTAAGGCCGACCTTCGTCGACTGCTCGGGCAACCGCTGGGTGGGCCAGTAGCCGCGCTCGATATGCCGCCAGGCGCGGCCGCTGCGGACCGATCTCCTCCACCCAGTCGGCGTAGAACAACGATGGCGCGGCAGCACAATCGGCCATCGTGAACTGGTCGCCGGCGGCCCACGGCCCGTCACCCAGATTGGCTTCAAGCCAGTCGTACGCGGTGCGCAACCGGCCCAGCGCCTTGGCCACGCCATAGGGATCACGCGATTCTTCGGGCCGGAGTTTGTCGGCCACCGGAGCGTTCAAGTTGGTCATCACGTAAAGGTCGAAGAAGCGGTCGAGGAACCGCACCTTCCGGCCGAGGTCGCCATCGGGAATCCAGCGATTGGGCCCAGGGTGCTTGGCCTGCAGATGTTCGATGATGACGCTGGTTTCGACCACGGTTTCATCGCCGTCGACCAACAGCGGGAACAGCCCGAACGGCCAGCGCCTGATGAGCTCCGCCGAGTTTTCGGGATGATCCTGCTCCAGCAGCCGATACTCGAATGGCGTGTCGTCGGCCCACAGCGCGATGAGGACTTTCTGGCAATAGCTGCTGAACGGGTGGGCGAAGAGCTGGAGAGTCACCAGCGGCCCTCCGCCATGGCCGCCTGCCGCGCTTGCTCGCGCTCGCTGGTCGATTGCGGACCCGCCCAGCCATGCTCGACCTTGCCGGCGGGCTCATAGGTCGCGATCACCGCCCCCGACCGAGTCACCTGGTGCTCGACCATGCGCAAGGCCTCGGCCGGCGTGCCTTCCCCGAACAGCTTCTTGCCGCCTCCTAGAACGACCGGGAAAATCATCAGGGTGAGGCGGTCGAGCAACCCTTCCTGGATCAATTCGGGATACAGCGTGCTGCTGCCCTGGATCAGCAGGTCGGGACCCTCGCCTTCCTTCACTGCGCGAAGCTCCTCGATGCTGCCGAGCCGGTGGCTGTTGGACCAGCCCAGCTCGCCCGCCCCGCGGGTCAGCACATATTTGTTGGCGCGCGTGAACGCCTGTCCCATTTCGATCGCTGCGGC
>JBDSGQ010000068.1:0-9341 GCA_039918915.1 Sphingomicrobium sp. | reverse complement strand
TCCGCCAACAGCCGGGCTTCATCGGTGGAATCGCTCACTCGGGCCTGGTCGCCAAGCAATCGGTCGGTCACATCCTCAAGCCCGTCGAGCATCTTCATATGTTCGGCAATGCGCTGCGAAACGCCGGTCACGTAGCCTGCAACGTCGCTGCATTCCATCGACAACGAGCCGCAATCGCGCGCCACCGCGCGGATCGCATTTTCGGTGACTTCCTCGATACCCTGCGTGGCCATGAAAGGCGCGCTCCCCTCAATTCGAGGGTGCGGGATAGGCGGGAACCTCCTACTTCTTCGTTAACCACGGCCCCGCGTCAGTAGAGCAGGTGCGACGCGCGGTCGGCCTCCCAGGCGGCTTCGTCGGGCGATGCCAGCCGGTCGAGGTCGCCGGCCTCGGCAGCTGGGTCATCCACCCACTCGCGCAGCAACGGCGAACCGTTGATGACGTCGATGGCAAGCTTGTCATATTCATATTCGTAGGGAAAATCGCGCCACAAGCCGTAATCGGGATAGACCGCGCGAATGGCCTTGAACGCGAGCGCTTGTAGCCGCCACGGCTGGAACTGCCGGTGATCGTACCACGGCCCTTCGGCATGGATGAACAGCCCTTGGCAAAGCGCGCCGGCGTGCTTGTGGAATGTCGGCTGAAAACAGGTTGCGCGCAGGCGGCATCCCCGGAGCCACTCCGGCGCGATGTGTTCCATTGCGTCGGCCACCTGGCGCGGATCGATGTCGGGCGCGCCGAACAGTTCCAACGGACGAGTCGTGCCCCGGCCCTCGCTCAGTGTGGTTCCTTCGAGCATCACCGTGCCGGCATAGGCCCGCGCCATGTTGACGTTCGCCGCATTGGGACTGGGGTTGATCCACACCCGATCGGCCGGCCAGCCGAACCCCGGCGCTTGGTCTGGCTGCCACTGCGCCATCGTGACCACGCGATAATCGACGTTGAGCTTGAACTTCTCGATGAACCAGCTGCCCAGCTCGCCGAGCGTCAGGCCGTGACGCATCGGCAGCGGCCCGGCGCCGACGAAGCTTTCCCAGCCCTCGCGCAGTGTCAGCCCTTCGACCGGGCGTCCCGCCGGGTTCGGGCGATCCAGAACCCATACGCTCTTGCCGTGCTCGGCTGCTGCCTCAAGCATGTACAGCAGGGTCGTGACGTAGGTGTAGATGCGACAGCCGAGGTCCTGAAGGTCGATCAGGATGGTGTCGAACGTACCCAGCGATTGCCCCGTCGGCCGGCGGACTTCGCCGTACAGGCTGAACACCGGGATGCCGTAAGTCGGATCGGTGAAATCCGGGGACTCCATCATATTGTCCTGAAGGTCGCCGCGAACGCCGTGTTGGGGCCCGAATACCGCCGTCATGTTCAGTCCCGCGCCCGCCAGCGCATCCAGCGAATGCGTGAGGTCCGCGGTCACGGAAGCCGGGTGGGCCAGCAACGCCACGCGTTTGCCCATGAGAGCGGCGCGCAGTTCAGGTTCGGCAAGCAGCCGGTCGATTCCAAACAGGGTCATGGCCGCTGCTTAAGCGAGGCGCGCGGTGAAGCAACCAGCGTCGTGGAAATCGGGCTTGTCGGCGCCATGCGCCAGCGCCCAGTAAGACTTGGTGCCGTTGGTTTCTTCAAGCACCGCGGAAAGACCCAGGTTCAACGCCACGCCCGCCGGGCCGGTGAAGGTTGCGCCAACGGCCCACCAGGTAAGATTGTCCTCTGTGCGGAGATAGGGCGGCGACTCGATTTCGGCGAGTGCCATGCCCTCGCGGTAGCCGGTGAAATCATAGGCCGCCCAATCGCCGCTGGCCGCGAAATTCCACTCGCGATAATCGCCGTTCGACCCTTTCAGGAACGCTTCGAAGCAGGTCGACTGCCACAGTTCGTCGCGCCGTCCCGGCGCCTCGCTCTCCCGAATGACGAATTGCTGCATCGGCGCGGCCATGCAGAACCACAAATTGGTCGTCGCGGTCGCGCCGAAGGCGCCGGCATGATCGACGCCGACCCAGACATCGAACGGCCGCGACGGCGGCGTTGCCGGATGGGGGATCAGGTTGAACTGCACCCGTGCAGGACTATCGCGCTTTCGCCCGCGTGACGAGTTGGGTAAGCGCGAGCCATGACCGCTTACCGTTCGTCCCTGCTCAAGCTGCTCGATGAGCGCGGCTACATCCATCAGCTGACCGATGCCGAAGGGCTCGACCGGCTGGCCGAAACCGAAGTCGTCACCGGCTATATCGGTTTCGACGCAACCGCTTCCAGCCTTCATGTCGGAAGCCTGGTCCAGATCATGCTTTTGCGGCGGCTCCAGCAGGCGGGGCACAAGCCGATAGTCCTGATGGGCGGCGGCACCACCAAGGTCGGCGATCCGACCGGCAAGGACGAAGCACGCAAGCTGCTTAGCGACGACGACATCGCCGCCAATATCGCGGGCATCCGCAAGGCTTTCGAGCGCTTCCTGACGTTCGGCGACGGACCGACCGACGCAATTATCGTCAACAACGCCGAGTGGCTCGACCGCCTCGAATATATTTCCTTTTTGCGCGAGGTCGGGCGGCATTTCACGATCAATCGCATGCTGACTTTCGACAGCGTCCAGCTGCGTTTGGAGCGCGAACAGCCGCTGACTTTCCTCGAATTCAACTACATGATCCTGCAGGCATACGACTTCTTGGAATTGTCGCGCCGCTCGGGTTGCCGGCTGCAGCTCGGCGGGTCCGATCAATGGGGCAACATCATCAACGGGATCGAGCTTGGCCGCCGCATTGATGGTGCCGAGCTGTTCGGGGTGACGACGCCGCTGATCACCAACCCCGACGGATCGAAAATGGGCAAGACAGCGCGCGGCGCAGTGTGGCTCAATGCCGACCTGCTCAGCCCGTATGATTACTGGCAGTTCTGGCGGAACACCGACGACAGCAACGTCGGCGCGTTCCTGCGCCGCTTCACCGACTTGCCGCTGGACGAGGTCGAGCGCCTCGAAGCGCTCGGCGGGGCGAAGATCAACCAAGCGAAAGTTGTCCTCGCAACCGAAGCAACCGCGATGCTTCACGGGCGCGATGCGGCCGACTCGGCCGAGCGCACCGCAGCCGACACCTTTGCCAGCGGCGGTAGCGGAGAGAATTTGCCGACGGTCTCGATAGGTGAGGGCATGACCATTGCCCAGGCGCTCACCGCACTGGGCTTCACCGCTTCAAACGGCGAGGCCAAACGCAAGGTGGCTGAGGGCGCCGTCCGCCTCGGCGATGTGATCGTTAACGACCCTGCTCTGCCGCTCGTTGCGGCTGCCGAGCCGATCAAGCTCAGTCTCGGCAAGAAGAAGCACGGCCTGCTAATCGCTTAGCCGCGGCGTCGGCGCTTACAACGCGCCTAGCCCGAGCGGATCAGCGCCACCGCCTGGTCGCGCTCAAACAGATAAAGGCACGTCCGCGCCGCCTGCCCCCGGGAGCCTGAAAGCCCGCCATCGCGCTCGAGCAGCAGCTGAGCGTCGCTCTGCGCAATCGGCGCGAGGCTGTCCACGTCCTCCGCCGTGGCTACGCGGAACGCCTCCTCGCCCGATTGGCGGGTGCCGAGGATCTCGCCGGGCCCGCGCAACCGCAGATCCTCTTCGGCCAGGCGGAACCCGTCATTGCTTTCGCGCATCAGTGCCAGGCGCGCGCGGCCGACTTCGGTTAGGTTCTGCCCGCGGATCAGCAGGCAAATGCTCTTGCCCGCGCCGCGCCCGACGCGCCCGCGCAACTGATGCAATTGGGCGAGGCCGAAGCGTTCGGCGCCCTCGACCACCATCAACGTGGCATTGGGCACGTCGACCCCGACTTCGATCACCGTCGTCGCGACCAGCACCGCCAGTTCGCCGCTGGCAAATGACGCCATGACGGCATCTTTCTCCGCGCCCTTCATTCGTCCGTGGACCAGTCCCACCCGATCGCCGCCAAACCGCTGGCGAAGAATCCGGGCCCGTTCCTCGGCGGCGGCGGCATCGGTCTTTTCGCTTTCTTCAACTAGCGGGCAAACCCAATAGCCCTGGCCGTCAGCATCGATGTGGCGGCCGATCCCGTCGATCACTTCGCCCAACCGGTCTTCGCTGATCACGCGCGTTTCGATGGGCATTCGGCCTGGCGGCATTTCGTCGATTCGGCTGACGTCCATCTCGCCATATTGAGTGAGCGTCAGGGTCCGCGGGATCGGCGTCGCGGTCATGACCAGCAAATGCGGTGGCCGCTCGGCCTTGGCCGACAGCAGCAACCGCTGCGACACGCCAAATCGATGCTGCTCGTCGATGACCGCAAGCCCAAGGTTCTTGTAGCTGACCTTTTCCTGGAAAATCGCGTGCGTGCCGACCAGAATATCGATCGAGCCATCGGCAAGGCCCATCAGGATGCTTTCGCGCGCCTTGCCTTTGTCCCGCCCGGTCAGGATCGCCACCCGGACGCCCAAGCTGTCGAGCTGGCCGAGCAAGGTCAAATAATGCTGTCGGGCAAGGATCTCGGTCGGTGCGAGCAGCGCTGCCTGGGCCCCCGATTCGATAGCGCTAAGCATCGCCATCAGAGCAACCAGCGTCTTGCCCGAACCGACATCGCCCTGAAGCAATCGGAGCATTGGTGCGGATTGTGTCAGATCGCCGCGAATCTCTTCGACCACGCGCCGCTGCGCTCCGGTCAGTTGATAGGGCAGCCGAAGCTTGTCGATCAGTTCACCGGTCCCGGCCAGCGGCGTCGTGCGCCGCCGCCGCTGCGATTGGCGGATCAGCAGCAGCGCCAGCTGATTCGCGAAGATTTCGTCATAGGCCAGCCGCCTTCGCGCTTCGCTTGCTCCGGGTTCGCCATGCGCCCGAGCCAGCGCCGCGAGCCAGTCGGGCCAATGCTCACGCGCCAGCAGACTTGGCTCGATCCATTCGGCAAGCTCCGGCGCGCGCTCCAGCGCCGAACGGGCGAGTTCTCCCAGGCGGCGATTGGTCAGCCCTTCGGTCAACGGATAAACCGCCTCGCGAAGGGCCGGTGGCGGCCCCTGCCCTGGCTCTGCAACTTCCGGATGAATGATCTGCCATTCGTCGCCGTAGGCCTCGAGCTTGCCCGATATGATCCGCATTTCACCAAGGGGCAGCGCGCGCTTCGCCCAGCCGGGGTTGTTGAAATAAATGAGGCTGATCGTGTTGCCGGCGGAATCGGAAGCGAAGATCCGCGTCGGCCCGCGGCCCGAACGAGTTTCGCGCACCTCGAACGGCGTCAGCTCCAGGATCACGATGCAGCCCAGCAAGGACGCGTTGGCGGCTGGCGCATGGACGCGTTCGATCGATCCGGTGGGCAAATGATAGAGCAGGTCGACCGCTCGGGTCAGCCCCAGCTTCTTCAGCTGCTTTGCAACCTGCGGTCCAACGCCCTTTATCGCCTCGACTTCGGCAAACAGCGGATTGAGGATTTCCGGGCGCATCGCGGCTTGTTAGCGGTGCCGGGGTGACAGCAAAAGCTGCCATCCCTATCTGCCCCGCATGCCTTCCGAAGCCGAACTCAAGCGCCTGGCGTGGCGCGCGCACCACCGCGGCACCAAGGAAGCCGATATGCTGGTCGGTGGATTCTTCGATGCCCACCACTCGGCGTGGGATTCGCGCGAGTGCGCATTGTTCGATGCGATGATGGAGGAACAGGACGTCGATATCATGGCCTGGGCGGTCGGAACCGCCGTTCCGCCCGACCGCTTCCAGGGGCCCATGATCGATGCTCTGAAGAAGCTCGACTACATTCGGATTGAGCAATGAGCGAGCCGCTTCACCGGGTCCTTCACGCCCAGCAGCCCCTGACCCTCGCCGGCGTCCCCGCGGGATTCCTGCCATGGCTTGCGGCAGACCTGGCGCGAGCGGTGCACGGCAGCAGCGGCCGTGCTGTGGCGATCGTTGCCGATGAAGCCGCCATGCGCGCCTTGGCCGAGACCGCGCCGTTGTTCGCACCGGAAGTCGAGGTGCTCACCCTGCCGGGCTGGGACTGCCTGCCCTACGATCGCACTTCGCCCGCGCTGCGGGTGATGGCGGAGCGGCTTGCGACGCTCAATGCTCTGCAAGCCAAGCGCGACAAGCCGCAGCTGCTGATCGCGACCGCGAGCGCGGCCACGCAGCGGCTGTTGAGCCCATTCCGGGTGCGCCAGCTCACCCGCCGCATTGCCGAGGGCGAGCGGATCGAGCGTGAAGCGCTGGTCGTTCAGCTAAGCGCGCTTGGCTATCAGCGCAGCGATACCGTCGCCGAGCATGGCGAATATGCGGTGCGGGGCTCGCTCATCGATGTGTTTCCAGCGGGCGAAGCAATGGCTCTCCGGATCGATTTTTTCGGCGACGAGATCGATAGCATAAGGCGCTTCGACCCGGCGGATCAGCGCTCGACCGACAAGGCCGACGGCTTCACGCTGATGCCCGCGTCCGAATCCTTGCTCGACGACGAAGCGGTCAAGCGCTTCCGTTCGGGCTATCGCGAAAAGTTCGGCGCGACGGCAACGCAGGACCCACTGTACCAAGCCTTGTCCGAAGGGCGCCGGATGAGCGGCATGGAGCATTGGTTGCCGCTGTTAGAGGACCGGCTGGCAACTGTGTTCGACCATCTCGGCGAGAACGATCTGATTGTGCGCGATTCCAGTGCCGACAAGGCGCTCGAGGCGCGGCGTGAAGCGATCCAGGACTATTTCGACAACCGCGTCCGGGCGATGCAGTCCGAGCCGGGTAGCTATCGCCCGCTCGACCCTGCTTCGCTCTATCTGACCAAGGCCGAGTGGGACGGCTTCGTCGCCGCTCGGCCGATCCACCTTGCCTCGCCGTTCCCTGAGCCAGAGTCGCCAAAGACGATCGACTTCGGAGTCGAGGCCGCCCGCGATTTCGCGCCGGAACGCGCGCAGCAAGCCAACGTCTATGAAGCCGTAACCGAGCAAGTCGCGGCGTTGCGCAAGAGCGGCCACAAGGTCGTTCTCGCGAGCTATACCAGGGGCGCCCGCGACCGCCTGGCCGGCTTGCTCGAGGATCATGGGCTCAAAGCGCACAAGCTTGCCGACACCTGGCAGGAAGCGCTGGGTTCGAAGACTCAGCCCGCGCTGCTTGTCCTGCCGCTGGAACATGGCTTCACGACACCGGATATCGCGGTTCTCACCGAGCAGGACATGCTTGGCGACCGCCTCGTCCGCCGGCGCAAGAAGCGCAAGGGAACCGCGGCCTTCCTCGACCAGCTGGCAACCCTGTCACCCGGCGACCTCGTGGTCCACGCCGATCACGGTATCGGCCGTTACGAAGGGCTGACTCAGATCCCGGTCAGCAAGGTGCCGCACGATTGCGTCGCGCTGGAATATGCGCGCGGCAACAAGCTGTACGTACCGGTCGAGAATATCGAGCTGCTGACCCGTTACGGCAGCGAGAGCGAGGGCGCGACGCTCGACAGCCTCGGCGGCGAAGCGTGGCAACGGCGCAAGGCGCGGATGAAGGAGCGCATCCGCGCCATTGCCGGCGAGCTGATCAAGACCGCCGCGCTGCGCGCCACGCGCCCCGGTGTGATCGCCGAAGCCGACGCCAGCTATCCGCGCTTCGTCGATCGCTTCCCTTACGAAGAGACCGACGACCAGGAACGGGCCATCGCCGATGTTCTGGGCGACCTTGAATCGGGCAAGCCGATGGACCGGCTGGTGTGTGGCGACGTTGGCTTCGGCAAGACCGAAGTCGCGCTTCGGGCGGCATTCGTGATGGCGATGACTGGGCGGCAGGTGGCGCTGATTTGTCCGACCACGCTGCTCGCTCGCCAGCATTTCACCAACTTCACCGAACGGTTCAATGGTTTTCCGATCGAGGTTGGGCGGCTGTCACGGCTGGTACCCGCGGCCGAGGTCAAGAAAACCAAGGAAGGCCTTGAAAAGGGCATTGTCGACATCGTCATCGGCACCCACGCATTGTTGGCCAAAAGCATCAACTTCAAACGGCTTGGCCTCGTCATCGTCGACGAGGAGCAGCATTTCGGAGTGGCGCATAAGGAACGGCTGAAAGGCCTTAAGGCGGACGTCCATGTGCTGACCCTGACCGCCACGCCGATCCCGCGCACGCTGCAGATGGCAATGTCCGGCCTTCGCGATTTATCCGTGATTCAGACGCCGCCGGTCGATCGCCTCGCCGTGCGTACCTACGTCACGCCGTTTGACGGCGTGGTGCTGCGAGAAGCACTGCTGCGCGAACATTATCGCGGCGGCCAGAGCTTTTTCGTCGTCCCTCGCCTCGCCGATCTGCCAACCATCGAGGAGTGGCTCCGCGAGCAGGTGCCCGAAGTGAAGTTCGTCACTGCCCACGGCCAGATGAGCGCGACCGAAGTCGAACTGCGGATGAGCGCTTTCTACGATCGCAAATATGACGTGCTGCTGTCGACCACGATCGTCGAAAGCGGACTCGATATCCCGAGCGCCAATACCTTGATCGTCTATCGGTCCGACCGCTTCGGTCTCGCCCAGCTTTATCAGCTGCGAGGACGTGTCGGGCGCTCGAAGACCCGCGCCTACGCCTATCTCACCATGCCCGCCGATCGCGTGATTAGCGAAGCCGCCGACAAGCGATTGCAAGTGCTGGCCGATCTCGACAGCCTCGGCGCCGGTTTCCAGCTTGCCAGCCACGACCTCGACATTCGCGGCGCCGGCAATTTGCTTGGCGACGAACAATCGGGCCACATCAAGGAAGTGGGTTTCGAACTCTACCAGTCGATGCTCGAGGACGCGATCATCGAAACTCGCGCGGGGGGAATCCCGCAGCGCGACGAATTTTCGCCGCAGATCAGCCTCGACGCACCGATCATGATTCCGGAGCGCTATGTCCCCGATCTCGACCTCCGGATGGGCCTCTATCGGCGCCTCGGCGACCTTGAGGACCGCAATGCGATCGAAGCCTTCGCGGCCGAGTTGATCGATCGCTTTGGGTCGCTGCCCCAGGAGACCGCGAATTTGATGAAGATCGTCGAGGTCAAGCTCAACTGCCGCGAAGCAAGCGTGGCCAAGCTCGACATCGGCGCCAAGGGAGCCGTGGTGACCTTCGCCGACGGCGGGTTCAGCGACCTTGCGGGCCTGCTGGCTTATATCGACCGGCTCAACGGAGCAGCCAAGCTCCGCCCCGACAGCAAGATGGTGGTCGCGCGCGATTGGTCGACGCCGGAAGCGCGGCTGGCAGGAGCGTTGCAGTTGTCCCGCGGCCTGGCCCGAGTGGCGGCGGCGGGCGAGAAAAAAGAGGCGGCTTAGGCGGCCTGGATTTCGGCCGTTGCGACGAACCGCAGAAGTTCATCACGGCCGAGTGCACCTGCTCCGTAAAAACCCTGATAAAGATCGCATCCCCAATCCGCGATCAAGGCTAATTGACTTGC
>JBDSGQ010000067.1:0-37776 GCA_039918915.1 Sphingomicrobium sp. | reverse complement strand
GGCGGACTTACACCGCGGTCGTGTTCGACTTCAGCCGCGCCGACGACGGTCTGTGGTTCGGAGCGGGCTCGGTTACCTGGTCGAAGTCGATCGGCAGCACCGAAGGCACGGTCAAGTCTGACGCCGGAAACGGTGCGCAGGATGGTTCGGGCGCAACCCAGGACTTCGATTACACCGGGCTTGACGACTACAACTACGGCCTGCTGCCGAACGATCGGCGCTGGACGTTCAAGCTGTACGGCGCACTTCACGCGACGCGCGCCTTGACGCTAGGTGCCAACGTGTTTGTTCAGTCGGGGGGGCATGGCTCGTGCCAGAGCATCCATCCGACGAACGACTTTGCGGCCGGCTATGGCGCGTCGAGCTTCTACTGCCCGACGGGCGTACTGACGGCCAAGGGGAATTACCCCTACGCATCGATCGTTCCGGGCGGGCGCGGCATTGGTCCGCGTGGCGACTGGATCAAGCAGCTCGACCTGTCTGCGCGGTACAATATTCCGCTTGGACGCAGTGATAATCAGCGCCTGACTTTGCGTGCCGACGTGTTCAACGTGTTCAACTCGCACGCTGTGCGGCAGAGGTATGTTGAGTCGGTTACCGGTCAATGCACCACGACCACCCCGACTTGCGACGTCGGTGACTACATTCCGAACCCGACGTATAATACGCCGCTGTCGTACCAGCCCCCGCGGCACGTGCGTCTCGGCCTCGACCTGATGTGGGGTGGTTCGCCTGCTCTGCCGCCGGTCGTTGAAGCTGTGCTTCCGCCTCCGCCGCCGCCGCCTGCGATGCAGACGTGCCCGGATGGGTCGATGATCGCAGCCGACGCAATGTGCCCGGTTCCCCCGCCCCCGCCGCCGCCGCCGGCGCCGGTGGAGCGCGGTGAGCGCGGCCAGTAAGGCAGTCAGTCTGGATTTAGGTCCAGGCCGATCAAAGAAAGGAAGGGCCGCTCCACTTCGGTGGGGCGGCCCTTTCCTTTGAATTGAGTTAGAAATCGCGCCACGAAGTTCACGCCGCAAGACTGGCGCGCGGGGAACACCCCAGCACCGGCGATGAGTTTGCCGTTGCTATGCGGCGGGCTTTAGCACCAACTGGCCGTCGCCCTCGTCGACTTGCACCGTCTGCCCATCGCTGACCGTGCCTGCCAGGATGGCGTCGGCTAACGGGTCCTGCAGGTATTTCTGCACGGCGCGCTTGAGGGGCCGGGCGCCGTAGACTGGATCATATCCCACGCGCCCGAGCCACGCCCGTGCGGCATCGCTAAGCTCAAGCCGGATCTTGCGGTCTTCGAGCAGCTTTTGAAGACGCTGGAGCTGGATGTCGACGATTGGGCCCATGTGGCCCGCCGACAGTCGGTGGAACAGGATCACTTCGTCGAGGCGATTGAGGAATTCGGGCCGAAAGTGGCCGCGAACCACTTCCATCACCTGGAGTTCCACCTTCTCGACCGGCTCGTCCTCGCCAAGCCCGGCGAGATATTGCGAGCCGAGGTTGGACGTCAGAATGATGATCGTGTTGGTGAAATCGACGGTGCGGCCCTGGCCGTCGGTTAGCCGGCCGTCGTCAAGCACTTGCAAAAGCACGTTGAAGACGTCGCCGTGGGCCTTTTCCACTTCGTCGAACAGCACCACCTGATAGGGGCGCCGGCGCACGGCTTCGGTCAGCACGCCGCCCTCTTCATAGCCGACATAGCCCGGCGGAGCGCCGATCAGCCGCGCCACCGCATGCTTTTCCATAAATTCGCTCATGTCGATGCGAACCATTGCCGCCGGATCGTCGAACAGGAATTCGGCAAGCGCCTTGGTCAGCTCGGTCTTGCCTACGCCCGTGGGGCCGAGGAACAGGAACGAGCCGAGCGGGCGGTTGGGATCCTGGAGGCCGGCCCGGGCCCGGCGCACGGCCGCTGATACCGCCTTGACCGCATCTTCCTGGCCAATGACTCGCGCGCCGATCGTCGCTTCCATCTGAAGCAGCTTGTCGCGCTCGCCCTCAAGCATCCGTTCGACCGGAATGCCGGTCCACCGGGCAACGACCCCGGCGATGTCCTGGTCGGTCACTTCTTCGCGCAGCATGGCCCCTTGCGTCGCCGCCTGGGCGTCGTCCAGCTGCTGTTCGAGGGCAGGGATGGTGCCATATTGAAGCTCGCCAGCGCGGGCGAGATCGCCGCCCCGCTGGGCCTGCTCGAGTTCCAGCCGAGCGCCATCGAGCTGCTCCTTGATCTTCGCCTCACCGGCGATCTTGTCCTTTTCCGCCTGCCACCGCTGAGTCAGCTCGGCCGACTGCTGCTCGAGGTTGGCAAGTTCGTCCTCAATTCGGACCAACCGGTCCGCCGACGCGTCATCTTGCTCTTTCTTCAGGGCTTCGCGCTCTATTTTGAGCTGCATGATGCGGCGGTCGAGGTTCTCGATTTCCTCGGGCTTGGATTCGACCTCCATCCGGATTCGGCTTGCGGCTTCGTCCATCAGGTCGATTGCCTTGTCCGGCAGAAAGCGATCGGCGATGTAGCGGTTCGACAAGGTCGCGGCCGCGACGATCGCCGCGTCGGTGATCCGGACGCCGTGGTGAAGCTCGTACTTCTCCTTGAGCCCGCGCAGGATCGAAATGGTGTCGGGCACCGTCGGCTCGCCAACGAACACCGGTTGGAAGCGCCGTTCGAGCGCGGCGTCCTTTTCGATATATTTGCGATATTCGGCGAGGGTCGTGGCGCCGATGCAGTGCAGTTCGCCGCGGGCCAGTGACGGCTTCAGCAAATTGCCGGCATCCATCGCGCCCTCGGCCTTGCCGGCGCCGACCAGGGTATGCATTTCATCGATAAACAGGATGATGTCGCCCGCCGCCTGTTTCACTTCGTCGAGCACGCCCTTCAGCCGCTCTTCGAACTCGCCGCGATATTTGGCGCCCGCGATCAACGAACCCATGTCCAGCGACAGCAACCGCTTGTCCTTGATGCCGTCGGGCACGTCGCCGTTGGCAATACGCACCGCAAGGCCTTCGGCGATCGCGGTTTTACCGACGCCCGGCTCGCCGATCAGCACCGGATTGTTCTTGGTCCGGCGCGCTAGCACCTGGATGGTGCGGCGGATTTCTTCGTCGCGGCCGATGACCGGGTCGAGCTTGCCGGCACGGGCTGCATCCGTGAGGTCGCGGGCATATTTCTTGAGCGCGTCGTAGCGGTCTTCGGCGCCCTGCGTGTCGGCGCTGCGGCCACCGCGCAGCTTGTCGATCGCGGCGTTGAGGTTTTGCGGAGTAACGCCCGCCTTGGCGAGCGCGCCGCCGACGTCGCTGTTGCTGGCCAGCGCCATGGCCAGCAGCAGGCGCTCAACCGTCACATAGGAATCGCCGGCCTTTTTGGCGATCTGCGCGGCCTGGTCGAGAATGCGGATGGTGTCTCCGTCCAGGCCCGGGGCCTGGGTCGCGCCGCTGCCCGTTACCGCCGGAACCTTCGCGACGAGCGCATCGACATTGCGCTGAGCGACCTTCGCATCGCCGCCGGCGGCACCGATCAGCCCCGCGGCCATGCCCTGGCCGTCGTCCAGCAACGCCTTCAGCATATGGGCCGGGACAATGCGCTGGTGATGCTCGCGAACGGCAATCGTCTGGGCGGCCTGCAGGAAACCGCGCGCCCGGTCCGTGAGCTTTTCGAGATCCATTCGCTTACCCCTCTAATGCCCCGGCGATATGGTGTTGCGCTACAGCAACACAAGGTCGAGACGCGACATCGCTCAGCGCGGCGTGACCGTCGGCGGAATGGTCGTGGCTGGCGGTTGAGGAGACCCTGGCGCCGTGGCGGTTAGCGGCTGGCCGACGGTTGCCGCATCTTCCAGGTGAAGTAGCGGCGGGCATTGGGCCGCGACCGCCGGGTCCATGTTCCAGCGCCGAAATTTTGTGCTGTCGATGTGGAAGCGAAGGAAGGCGTAAAAGCCGAGGCCAGCGCCATAGGCCGCTCCGTGATTGGAATGGTCGCCGCACAAGTTGTGCATCAGCACTTCGCGCGAGATCGGGCGGAGCGGAACGAGGTCGATCGCGGAATAATGCTTGTGGGCGCTATCCGGTGCGCCGCCGGCGCAAACGTTGAGCGACGGGTTGCGATACGCCGAAACGGGTTCAACCGGGCCCACTGCTGGGACGACGTAGTCGCGGATGTAGCGAAGCGTCTGGATGATGTGGGGCCATTCGATCGTCGGTGGAACTTCGAACGGCTGCGCGCCGCAGCTTTCCCACGAAGTCGCGGTCCTGAACAGCTGCCAGGTGGGGACCACCCCCGCCACCCCTGCTCCGGCGAGATAATCGTTGAACATGGTGACCTGCGCGGCATGGGCGGGCGTCGCCAGGTACCAGTTCTGGTAACCCGGCTCGTCCTGTCCGACCGTGATGTAGGGCGCGGCGGGGTTCCACACCCCGGCAACATTCGGCGTTGGCGGAGGTGCGGCCGCACCGATTTGCGCGGCGGCGGGCGCGGCGATGAACAGGAGCAGCAGGGCAAGGATATGAACCATGCGCCAATGATAGTGGCATGGCCGAGCTTGAAAAGCGCTGAGCGGTGCCCGACATCGCGCAGATGAACCAGCCCATCGAAGTCGATCTGCCGCATCAGCTTGGCAAGGAAGAAGCGCGGCGCCGAATCGCCGGTAACGTCCACAAGCTGCAGGAACATATCCCCGGTGGCGCCCAGGTGCAGAGCGGCTGGTCGGGCGATCAATTGAAACTTGATGTCGCCGCCATGGGTCAGCAGGTTGCGGCCACCATCGACGTCGAAGAGTCCAAGGTCCGGCTTCGCGTGCTGCTGCCGCCAATGCTGGGGATGTTTTCGGGAATGATCCAGGCCGCGCTGCAACGCAAAGGCAGCGTTCTGCTGGAGGATCATACCAAGGGCTGACGCTGTCGTGCGCGACGGCTAAGCATTGCCGCAAGGGAGCGACGAATGCGGCATTTCGCGGTGGTCGGATCGGGTCCGGCGGGGTTTTACACTGCAGAAGCGCTCGCCAAGGCCTATGACGGCCAGGCGCGGATCGACATCCTTGACCGTTATCCAGTGCCATATGGGCTGATTCGCTTCGGAGTTGCACCCGACCATCAGTCTTTGAAAGCAGTGGCGAAGCGTTACGACAAGGTCGTGGAGACGGGCGGCACCGACTTTATTGGCAACGTCTGCGTCGGGGACGACGTCGCCATCATTGAACTGCTTGAACTCTACGACGGGGTAGTCCTCGCTACTGGCGCTCCCCATGACCGCAAGCTCAATATTCCTGGCGACGATCTGCCCGGCGTGGTGGGCTCGGCGCAATTCGTCGGCTGGTACAACGGGCATCCCGAATTTGCCGACCTTGATCCACCCTTGGCGGGACCTGGCGCCGTCGTCGTCGGCAACGGCAACGTGGCGCTCGATTGCGCGCGAATCCTGGCCAAGACGCGCGCCGAATTCGAAGGGTCGGATATCGTCAACCATGCGCTCGACCTGCTCGACTCGTCGGGCATCGCGACAGTCACGATCCTCGGCCGCCGCGGCCCGCACCAGATTGCAATGACTCCCAAGGAACTCGGTGAACTGGGCCATCTCGAAGCCGCATCGCCGGTAGTGGAGGTCGCCGACTTTCCCCCGTTGGAGGCCGATGCGGCGCTCGAACCCGGGCACCGAAAATCGATTTCGCTGCTGCGCGGTTTCGCCGCGACGGTGCCGGACCCCGCCAAGCCGAAACGGCTGGTGTTCGACTTTTTTGCGCGGCCGATCCGCATTGAAGGGGAGGGCCGGGCCGAGCGCATCATCGTTGAGCGAACCGAGCTTGATGAAAACGGCGGCGCGCGGGGTACTGGACAGACCTATGCCGTGCCTGCCGGACTGGTCATCAGCGCGATCGGATATTCCACCGCGCCGATCGAGGGTGTCGCGCATGACCTGGCCGGCGGCAAATTCCTCAATGATGGCGGCCGGATTGGCGAACGGCTCTATGCGGTCGGCTGGGCGCGGCGCGGACCGAGCGGGACGATCGGGACCAACCGTCCCGACGGCTACGAAGTCGCCGATCACATTCTGGCCGATCTCCCTCCTGGCAGCGGCGACAAGCGCAGCGGGGCCCAAGGGCTCAAGCGGTTGCTTGAGAGCCGCGGGGTGATGGCGACCGATTACCACGACTGGCGGCGGATCGAGGAAACCGAGGCCGGAAACGCCAGGCCCGGCAGCCCGCGCGAGAAATTCGTGCGCCACGCGGATTGGCTTGCAGCGATCCGTCGTTGAATCGCGCTGGCAGGACATGCTTGCGCTAACCTCGGGCCCCATCTATCTAGCCGCGGCCTTGGCTCCCGCCGCGACCTGGTCGCAATCGCGGGTTCCGGTCGGGGAGTAGCTCAGCCTGGTAGAGCACTGTCTTCGGGAGGCAGGGGCCGGAGGTTCGAATCCTCTCTCCCCGACCAACTTTTCTGCGCAGGCGTCCGCGGGCGCCTTTGTGGGCCGCGCGGCCGATTGTCTAAGCGGCTTGTTAACCCTGTCGCGTTAGCCTTCGGCCATGGCCAGCGTCGCCAAACGCCTGTTGTTGCGCAGCGCGGGCCGTGCGGCCTGCGCGATTGCACTGCTGTGTCCGGCGGCTGCGAACGCCGGGACGGGAATTCAGCTTTTTACTCCTGACACCGTCGAAATCGCTGGCGATTTGCGGCTTGTCGCGGTGGATGGCGAACGCAGCTGGCTCGACGGTGGCTTCGGCAAGCTTCGTTCGGGCAGCAACGGCGATCTTCGCTTTCGTCCCCAGCTAGGCAATGCCAGCCTGGTTTGGCGGCCCCAATTTGGCTGGGCACTCTCCGCCACGGTGGTCGGCGCGGTGCAAGGCGGCGAACATACCCAAGCCGGCCTCAGCGAGGCCTATTTGTCGTTCCGCCCGATGCGCGGAAGCAAAGCGGCATTGTCCGCTCGTGCCGGCCTGATGTGGCCTCCCGTCAGCCTCGAACATGAAGGCGCCGACTGGCACGTCGCGGATTCGATCACGCCCTCTGCGATCAACAGCTGGATCGGCGAGGAAGTACGCCCGCTCGCGGCCGAAGCGACGGTGGCCATCGACCTCGGCCAGCACCGGCTACGCGCAACCGCGGCGCTGATGGCCGGCAACGACACGTCAGGCACGTTGCTGACCTTCCGCGGCTGGGCGCTTCATGACCGCACCACGCTCGCGTTTACCAGCCAGCCGCTGCCGCCGCTCAGCCCATCGGTCGCTTCGTTCCAGGCCCCGTTCACGCACCCGCTGCTCGACGTCGGCGCCGGCTTTGCGCGCCGCCCTGGCTATTATGCCAAGCTCAGTTGGCAGCCGCCGGTGCCAGTTCGCATCGACCTCTTTCATTACGACAATGAAGCCGACCCGGAAGCCGTCAATGCCGACCTTGAATGGGGCTGGCGGACACAGTTCGACAATGTCGCCGCGGTTGCCCAGCTGGGCGGCGGCGCAACGCTCAAGGCGCAAGCGATGACCGGGCGTACGCTGATGGGATATTCGATCGACGGACGGCGGTGGATTGATTGCCGTTTTCGCTCGGCGTTCGTGCTGCTTGGTCGCCACTTCGGGACAATTGGCGTCGCTGCTCGCGCCGAGGCGTTTGCGACCCGCAACCTCGGCAGCATCGTTGCTTCCAGTTACGACGAACAAGGCTGGTCGGCGATGATCGCCGGAAAGCGCGAATGGGGCCCAGTGACCGGTGTCGTCGAATTGCTCCATGTATCCAGCACCCGCGAGGATTGGGAGGACGTGGGGGGGCAACCGCACCAGCACCACACGCAACTTCAGGCGCAGATGCGAATGCGCTGGTAACCAGCTTTGTATAGCGTGCCGTTTACCGGTCCGCGTTAATTTCGGTTCATGGCGCGTCGTCTCATGCTGTTCGCGGCAGGACTTCTCCTGTCCGCATCGGTCGTTGCATCGCCACTTACCGTGCGCGTGGCGGATTCGGCCGGTCGCCCGGTGCGTGATGCCGTGGTCACGCTGCACCCGGCTGGATCGGCGGCGCGCGCGCCCCGTGCCGGGAGCAATTTCACAGTGTCCCAAAAGGACCTGCAATTTCACCCTTTCCTGACCGTGATTCCAATCGGCTCGCAAGTGTCGTTTCCGAACTTCGATCCGACCAAGCACCACGTCTATTCCTTTTCGCCGGCCAAGCGGTTCGAATTGAAGCTGTTCGCCCGCGACCAGTCGCGCACGGTGCGGTTTGACCGGCCCGGAGTGATTGCACTGGGCTGCAACATCCATGACCGGATGAGCGCTTACATCGTCGTCACCGACAGCGTCTGGACGGCGCGCACCAATGCCCGCGGATTAGCGTCATTTGCCGACGCTCCGAACACGCCGGGGAAAGTCACGGTGTGGCACCCCTACCTTCGCGCTCCGGGCGGGGTCGTCCAGCAGGCGCTCGCGGCGGACCAGCGAAATGCGGCCTTTGCCATCCGGATTCGGCCGCCCCCGGCAATGCCCATGTCGGATTACTGACGGATGCCCGCCTTCCGGTCATTGAGCGCGCGCCTGACGGTGCAGTTCGCGCTGCTGTTCGCAGCGGTCATGCTGGTCGTGTCGGCTGCGCTGTCGACGCTGATCGCCGGTTCCGCAGCGCGACAGGTCGCCAGCCAGCTGCAATCGAGCGGCGCGGTCTACGACCGTCTGTGGCAGCAGCGGGCGGGCGAACTGCAGAATGGGGCGCAGTTGCTGGCCCGCGATTTCGGCTTCCGCGAAGCCGTCGCAACGGGCGACCGCGCAACGGTTCAGTCGGCGCTTGGCAATTCGGCGGCGCGGTTGAAGGTCCGCAGTGCCTTCATCGTCACCGCGGACGGCCACGAAGCAGGCGCGACCGACGCCAGCGTAACCGGCGCCGACGCGGCGTCGCTATGGCCCGCGCTGGACGAAGGCCGGCTGAGCGGCGTGGCGGTTCTGGAAGGTCGCCCACGCCAGCTCGTCGCAGCGCCGATCATGGCGCCAAGCCTGATTGGCTGGGTGGTGTTCGCGACCGATCTCGACGCGCGAGAAATGCGCGGGCTCGAGCGCTTGTCGGCGATTCCGCTGCGCGCGGCCGTGCTGGCGTATCGCGGCCGGCAATGGTCGGAGGCCTCGGGCAGCATGTCGCGGCTGCGGCAAGGGAGCGCCGCACTCGCGTTGAGTCACGCTGACACGTCGTCCAGTTTCGAAATGACGGTGGCCGGCCAGCCGTCGATTGCGCTGGTCAAGCCGCTTCCTGCATTTGCCGACGGCGAACGCGCCATTTTGCTGCTCGCTTATCCACGGGCGGAGGCCCTCGCCGACGCACGGCTGCTGCAATGGGCGTTGGCGGCGATGACTTTGCTGGGCCTGCTGCTGGTGTCCATCGCCACCTGGCGCGGCGCGCGGCGGATCACTCAGCCGCTCGCCCGGCTCGACGAAGCGGCCGGCCGGCTGGCGTCGGGGGAACCGGTCCAGGTCCGGGTGAGGGGCACCGACGAACTTGCCCGCCTGGCCAGCAGCTTCAACGAAATGGTCGGCAAGATCGCCGAGCGCGAACAGCGGATTACCCAGCTGGCATTCAACGATGTGCTCACCAACCTGCCCAACCGCAGCATGTTTCAGCAGCAGCTCGAACATATGCTTCGCGTTTCCGCGGGCGACGGGAGCCGCTTTGCGCTTCACTGCCTCGATCTCGACCAGTTCAAGGCGATCAACGATACGCTCGGTCATCCCGCCGGTGACACTTTGCTGGTCGAGGCCGCGCGCCGGGTCCAGGCCGCGGCTCGCGGTCATTTCGTCGCTCGGCTTGGCGGCGACGAATTCGTGGTCCTGCAATCCGTCGGCCAGGACCGCGATGCAATCGACCGGCTGGCCCGCACAATCCTCGAAGCGATGTCGCAACCGGCGCGGGTCGAAGGCCATGAACTCGTCCCGTCGACCAGCATCGGGATTGCGATCGCCCCCGATGACGGCAGCGACAGCGGCAACTTGCTGCGCAACGCGGATCTTGCACTGTACCGGGCGAAGGAATCGGGTCGTGGCACCTACGCATTCTTCGAAGAAAGCCTGAACCAGCGCGCCCAGCAGCGTCGGCAGATTGAAACCGACCTTCGGATCGCGATCGAGCAGCAACAATTTGAGCTTTTGTACCAGCCGCTGTTCGACCTCGAAGAAAACCGCATTTGCTCGTTCGAAGCGCTGATTCGCTGGAACCACCCAACGCTCGGCCAGATTTCGCCCGCCGATTTCATCCCCGTCGCGGAAGAAACCGGACTGATCGTCCCGATCGGGTCGTGGGTCATCCGCGAAGCCTGCGCCGAAGCCGCCGGGTGGCCGGAAGATGTCCGCGTGGCAGTCAACGTCTCGCCGGTCCAGTTTCACCGCGACTCGCTCAACGAGACCATCCTTCACGCGCTTGCCGAAACCGGCCTGGCTCCAACCCGGTTTGAAGTGGAAATCACCGAGTCGGTCTTCCTCGACGGCGGCGAAGCGACCTTGCGCCTGCTCCATTCGCTCCGATCGCTCGGAGTGCGGATCGCGCTCGACGACTTTGGTACCGGCTATTCATCGCTTAGTTATTTACAGAGCTTTCCGTTCGACAAGCTCAAGATCGACCGCACCTTCATCCAGAATCTGCTCACTCGGAAAGGTGCGAGCGCAATCGTCCGCGCAATCACCGAGCTGGCGCACGCGCTCAACATCGAAACCACGGCTGAAGGCGTCGAGGAAACCGCCCAGCTGATGGAGCTGCGGGCGCACGGCTGTTCGTCGGTGCAGGGCTTTCTGTTCGCCGAGCCGATGACTGCGGATGATGTCGCGCGGCTGTTCCGCGAGGATCGCGTGATGGTTCAGGAAGTCGCCTGATCGATCACGCTTGAATCGACGTCGGCGATTCTTGTGCACCCGGTCAGCGCCATCGCCACGCGCATTTCCGCCTCGACCAGCCGGAGGACATGGGCCACTCCAGCTTGGCCGCTGGCAGCCAGCGCATAAGCCCAGGCGCGGCCGAGCAGCACGAAATCGGCGCCAAGTGCCAGCATCCGGACGACGTCCAGGCCCGAGCGGACCCCGCCGTCGGCCAGGATCGGCATCCGGCCGCCGACCGCATCGGCAATTCGCGGCAGGGCGCGCGCCGTCGACAGCGCGCCGTCCAGTTGTCGCCCGCCATGGTTCGACACGACCAGCGCGTCGGCGCCGCTGGCAACCGCTTCACGCGCGTCATCGGGGTCGAGTAGGCCCTTGATCGCCAGCGGCCCCGACCACTGGCTGCGGACCCATTCGACGTCCTGCCACGTCACGCTCGAATCGAAGTTGGCGCCGACCCAGCCCATCAAGTCCTGAAGCGCGGCTCCAGCGCCAAGCAGCGGTTCGAGGTTGCCAAGCGTCAGCGGGCGCCCGCGCATCGCGACGTCGAGGGTCCAGGCCGGCCGGCGGACAGCTTGAGCGAGCCGTCCCGTCCCGCCGCCGCCCGACAATCCAGAACGGTAGTCGCGGTAGCGCGTGCCAGGGACGGCGAGATCGACCGTCAACAGCAGCGCACCGCACCCCGCCGCCTTCGCCGCGGCGATCATGTCACGGACGAATTCGCGGTCCTTGACGATATACAGCTGGAACCAGAAGCCGGGCTCGGCGGACGCAACTTCGCCGATCCCGCACGCGCTCAGCGTCGATAGCGAGAACGGCACGCACGCGGCAGCAGCGGCTTTGGCGGCCTGCACTTCGCCCCGGCGCGCATAGAGGCCGGACAGGGCGACGGGTCCAAGCCCGACCGGCATTGCCCAGCGCCTGCCGAACAGCTCGGCCGAAAGGTCGATTTCGGACACGTCGCGAAGCACGCGCTGGCGCAATGCCACTGCGCGCAAATCCTCGACGTTCCGGCGAAGCGTCTGTTCGTCGTAGGAGCCGCCATCGAGATATTCGAACAGGAAATGGGGCAGCCGCGCTTTCGCGAGGGCGCGATAATCGCCGATGCTTGCCGCGCGCCGCGTCAATTCAGTTCGCGAAGCTCGGATCGAGGCGGTACGCCTTGCGCTTCAATGCCGGCCACGCCAGCAGGTTCGCGGCGAGCGCGACCCCGATCTGTCCCTGCTGCGCGGTAATTTCGGGTGCTCCCTGCGGCGGATTGTTGAGCTTGTCGCCGGCGCCCAGGGCCATCACTTGCGCCTGGCACGCGCGTTCCAGGAAATAGAGCCGGACGAAGCATTCGCCGACGGTGTTGCCGACCGCCAGAGTGCCGTGGTTGCGAAGGATCATGGCATTGCGCGCGCCGAGGTCGGCGACCAACCGCTCCCGTTCATCAAGGTCGACCGCAACGCCTTCATATTCGTGGAAGGCGAGGTCGCCGCCGATCAGCATCGCCGTCTGGGTCAGCGGCAATAATCCGTCGGCGTGCGCCGCGACCGCCTGCCCCGCGGGCGTGTGCAAATGCATCACTGCCTGCGCATCCTCGCGCGCCATGTGGATTGCCGAATGGATGGTGAAGCCGGCCGGATTGGTAATGAACGGTGTCGGATCGACCGGATTGCCCTGGACATCGACCTTGACCAGCGACGAAGCGGTCACTTCTTCGAACATCAGATTATACGGGTTGAGCAGGAAATGATGTTCCGGCCCCGGAATCCGCGCCGATAAATGGGTGAAGATCAGATCGTCCCAGCCGTACCAGGCCACCATCCGGTAAGCGACGGCGAGATCGATCCGGATCGCCCATTCTTCGTCGCTGACCGTGCCGTGCAGTGACGGGATCTCGACTGAATCGAGCGGCTTCATTCCGCCCATTCCGCGGTTGATGCTATCGACTCGATTCATTGGCCTACCTCCTGCCGGTCGGGGTGAGCGGCGGCGAACTCCGCGATCTGGTTCGCATTCCCGTCGGCGCGGAGCAAGGTCGGATATGCGTCGAGCGCAACGTCGAACCGCCGGGCATTATACAGCTGCGGAACCAGGCACACGTCGGCCAGGCTGGGCCGATCGCCGAACAGGAACGCGCCAGCCCGTGGTGCCGCCATCTGTTCCAGCGCCGCCAGCCCTTCGTTCAGCCAATGCGCGTACCACCGATCGATCGCGGCCTGATCCTGGCCAAGCTCAGCCTTCAGATATTTCAACACCCGCAAATTGTTGAGCGGATGGATGTCACAGGCGATCGCCAGTGCCATCGCCCGGACGTGGGCGCCGTCGGCCGGATCGCGCGGCATCAGCAAGGGCTCGGGAAAGCGCTGATCGAGGTAGACCATGATGCTCAGGCTTTGCGTCAGCCGCAAACCGTCGATCTCCAGCATCGGCACAAGCCCTTGCGGATTGAGTGCACGATAGGCTTCGGACTGCTGCCCGCCGCCGCGCAAATCCACTTGGCGCTGATCGTAGTCGACCTGCTTCAAGTTAAGCGCGATCCGCACGCGATACGCGGCGGATGATCGGAAATAGTCGTGCAGGACGGGACGGGGCATGCGCGCAGCTTAGTCCGCTCCGAGGAACGGCGCTATCACTCCGGCAGGCACTCGGATCGGCCGCCCAAGCGCCTTGTCGATGATCGCCCATTGCGTGCGGGCGCGGACGCAAACTTTCCCATCGGCCCCGGTGAACTCCATCAGCCGGTCGAAGCGCGCGCCCTGCGGCGCCTCGCCGACCCAGGTCGCGGCGGCAATCGTGTCGCCGTCGTGCGCGGCTCGAAGATAATCGATCTCATGGCGTGTCACGACCCAGAAGAATGCCGCCTTGTGAGCGGGATCGGCAACCGCTTCCCAATGGGCCACCGCCACCTGCTGAATCCACTGGACCCAAATGGCATTGTTGACATGGCCCAGCTCGTCGATGTGCTCGGGCCCGGCGGTCAGGCTCATGACAAACTTGGGACGGGTCATTGCACCTGAGTCAGCATGAAGGCGTAGGTCTCGGCGACTTCGTGCAGTCGCTCCCAGCGCCCCGATTTGCCGCCGTGGCCCGCGCCCATGTTGATCTTCAGCAACAGGATATTGGCGTCGGTTTTCGTGGCGCGCAGCTTGGCGGCCCACTTCGCCGGCTCCCAATAGGTCACGCGCGGATCGGTCAGGCCGCCGGTAATCAGCAGCGGCGGATAATCATGCGCTCCGACATTGTCGTAAGGACTATAGCCGCGGATCAGCGTGAAGGCCGCTTCGTCGGTAATCGGATTGCCCCATTCGGGCCACTCACCCGGGGTTAGCGGCAGCGAGTCGTCCAGCATCGTGTTCAGCACGTCGACAAAGGGCACATCGGCGACCACGGCACCCCACAGCGCAGGATCGGAATTGACCACGGCCCCCATCAGCTCGCCGCCCGCCGATCCACCGTTGATCGCGATCCGCCCCGGCCGGGTAAATTTGGCGGCCACCAGACCTTTGGCGACGTCGACGAAGTCGTTGAAGCTATTCGCGCGCTTGGTCAGCTTGCCATCCAGAAACCATTGGTGGCCAAGGTCGTCGCCGCCGCGAATGTGGGCGATGGCGCACGCCCAGCCCCGATCGAGCAGGCTCATCCGGTTGGAATTGAACGTCGGCGGAATCGCCATGCCGTAAGCCCCGTAGGCATACAGGAACAGCTTGCCTTCGCCGTTCTTGTCGAAGTTTTCGGGATAGACCACCGACACTGGAATTCGAGCGCCATCGCGCGCGGTGATCATCAGCCGCTCGGTCGCATATCGCGCCGCGTCATAGCCGGACGGGATTTCCTGCACCTTCAGGACTTCGAGCTCGGCGCTCGCCGGGTGGTAATCGTAAGTGGTGGCCGGGGTCACCATCGACGAATAACCAAGCCGGTAGCTGTCGGGCGCGAACTGCGGATTGCCGTGGAAAAAAGCGCTGTAGCTCGCTTCGCCAAAGGGGATGCTGCGCTCGTCACCGGCATAGGTCCGCAACACCAGCTGATCGAGCCCGTCGACCCGGCTGCTGATCGCCAGATGATCGCGATAGGACGTGACCGCGGTCAAATAGACGCGTTCCGAACCGGCGACGACGGTGTGCCAGTCAGCGGGCCGCTCGAGCTCCGCCGATGCAATGCGGAAGTTCACATGATCGTCGTTGGTCAGGATCCACAGTTTCCCGTGGGCGGAATCGACATGATATTCGCGGTTGGCCTGGCGCGCCGCAATCAGCGTCAGCGGCCGGGTCGGGTCATCGGCACCGACAAAGCGCACCTCGCTGGTTGCATTGTCGCCCGTCGAAACCAGGATCACGCGCTCGTCCTGGGATTTGCCGACACTGACGCTGAAGCCAAGCTCGTCGGTCTCTTCGTAAAGCGTTTCAGCGTCTTGCGGTGGCGCGCCGACGCGGTGGAAGCGCGCGCGAAAGCTTCGCCAATGTTCGTTGACCTCGGTGAAGACGATGCCGCCACTGTCGCTGGTCCACACCGGCTGGCCGATGCCGACGGCGGTGACGGTTTCGATATCCTTGCCGGTCAAGATGTCGCGAATGCGCAGCTCGAACCGTTCCGATCCGTCATAATCGGCAAGCGTCGCGGCCAGCTTGCCGTCGGGGCTGATTTCGAGCGCGCCGAGGCGGAAATATTCGCGGCCTTCGGCCTCCAGCGGCTCGTCGAAGATGACCTGGTCATCACCCCCGACGAGCGCGCGCCGATACCATGTGCGATATTGCGCGCCTGCCCGGAACGCCCACCAATAGAGATAATCGCCATCGCGGATCGGGACCGAGCTGTCGTCTTCCTTGATGCGGCCCTTCATCTCCTCGAACAATCGGTCGAGCAGTGGCTGGTGCTGTTTTGCCCAGCCCGCGAAATAATCGCCTTCCGCATGAAGATAGGCCAGCACATCGGGATCTTTGACCTCGGGATATCCGGGGTCGCGGAGCCAATGCCACGGATCGTCGATCCGCACTCCGTGACGTTCGTAGCTGTACGCGCGCTGCTCGGCTGAGGGCGGGTCGGGAAGGTCGGCTGGACTGTTCATCCCGCGCTATTAGTCGCCGTCGGCAAAAGACTGAATAGCGTGCGGCTTGGTCGTCAGTCGCTTTGCAGCAGCTTGCTCAGGTCGCGGCGAAGCGAGCCTTGCAGGTGCGCGTCGATATTGGTGAAGCGCTCTTTCATCAGCTTCGCGCGAATTTCGTCGATTGATCTGCATTCCGGCGCCAGCTGAAAGGCGCGTTCGACTGTCCCGATACTCACTGGTCCACTCTTCCCCGATAGATTGAGCCGCGTCGTCGACGGGCTCAGTGGCAATATGGCGCAAGTGACCCGATCGGCCACACTCTGCAATGGCGTATGTGAATCATCGTCATTTTCCGGCGAACCACGGCCCGCCCCAAAACCATGGAAACGCGACTGCAGCCATGGCTGCCGGCCTGGCGTTGGGACGCTTATGCAAGTCAAGGTCGGGACCGCCGGGTGGACCATCCCGCGACAGTTGGCAGTTGATTTTCCCGTGGAGGGACACTCACTTAGCCGATATGCCGAGCGCTTTGCAGCGGTCGAGATCAACCGCTCGTTTTACCGGCAGCATTGTTGACGACCTGGCAGCGCCGGCATGACAGCGTCCCCGATGCCCTTCACCGGCGGTCCACGGCACGCGGCCCTTTAAGAACGCCGCCGGTTGGCTTAGCTGAAGGACAAGGGAGTTAGTTCATGTCCAGTTACGCCGACCGCCTCAAAGCCCTTCGCGAACAGCTCAAGGCCGACAAGCTCGACGGCTTCGTCGTTCCGCTGACCGACGAGCATATGAGCGAATATGTCGGCAGCTATGCCCAGCGTCTGGCGTGGCTGACCGGTTTCCAGGGCTCGGCGGGATCGGCAGTGGTGCTTCCGGAGGAAGCGGCGATTTTCACCGATGGGCGCTATACGCTGCAGGTCCGGCAGCAGGTGTCCGCCACCGAGTGGAGTTATCAATCGGTTCCGGAAACCAGCGCGGCCGACTGGCTCAAGGACCATGCGCCGCAAGGCGGAAGGATTGGCTACGATCCGTGGCTCCACACTCGCGACTGGGTAATCAAAGCGAAGCAGGCGCTTGCCGCCCGCGGTGCGGAACTGGTCGCGGTCGAGCGCAATCCAATCGATGAAATCTGGAGTGACCGACCCGAGGCTTCGAAGGCCCATCTGGTCGTTCAGCCCGATCAATTTGCCGGCCAGTCCGCGGGCGACAAGCGGACGGAAATCGGCGACTGGCTGACCGCGCACAACGCCGACGCGGCAATATTGTCGGCGCTCGATTCCATTGCTTGGGCGTTCAACATTCGCGGTGCCGACGTGTCGCGAACCCCGGTCGCCTTGGCCTTTGCCGTGGTTCATGCCGACGGCACGGCCGACCTGTTTGTCGCTTCGGAAAAGGTCGGCCCGGACGTTCGCCAGCACCTGGGTAACGGCGTTCGCCTTCACGAACGCTCGGATTTCGAACAGGCGCTTGGCGAACTGGCCGGCAAGACCGTGGTCGTTGACCCCGAACGCGCCGTGGCCGCCATCTTTGACGCTCTCGACCGCGCCGGCGCGACGACCCTGCCACTGCGCGACCCAACCATCCTGCCCAAGGCAATCAAGAATTCGGCGGAAATCGCGGGCCAGAAGTCGGCGCAAACCCGCGACGGGGGGGCAATCGCCCGCTTCCTGCGCTGGATCGACATGGAAGCGCCGGGGGGCGGAGTCGATGAACTGATTGCCTCCGACAAGCTGGAAGCGCTGCGCCGCGAAAGCTCGGAAATCCGCGATTTGTCGTTCGACACGATTTCGGGTGCCGGGCCGAATGGCGCAATCGTCCATTACAAGTCGAGCGAAAAGACCAACCGCAAGCTTGAAACCGGAATGCTCTATCTGGTCGATTCAGGTGGGCAATATGTCGATGGCACCACCGACATTACCCGCACGGTCCCAATCGGCGAACCCACCGCCGAGATGCGCGACCGCTTCACCCGGGTGCTCAAAGGCCACATCGCCATCGCGACCGCGGTGTTCCCCAGGGGTACGCGCGGCACTCAGCTCGACAGCTTTGCCCGCCGCCCGCTGTGGGAAGCTGGGCTGGATTATGCCCATGGCACCGGTCACGGCGTCGGCAGTTTCCTGGCGGTCCACGAAGGTCCCCAGCGCATTTCGCCGGTGGGCAGTTCGCAGAGCGGCGGCGACGAGCCACTGGCGCCGGGAATGATCATTTCCAACGAGCCCGGCTATTACAAGGCCGGCGAATACGGCATCCGGATCGAAAATCTGGTGCTGGTCGTGAAGCGCGAGATTGCCGGCGCGGAAAAGGACATGCTGGGTTTCGAGACGCTGACCTATGCGCCGATCGATCGGCGGCTGGTCGCTTCAGAAATGCTCGCGCCGGACGAACTCGCCTGGCTTAACGGCTACCACGCGGACGTCCTGGCCAAGATCGGACCGACGCTTGGCGGTGACGATTTGGCCTGGCTGAAACAGGCCTGCGCGCCGATCGCATGAAAAAGAGCGCCCGCCGGATGGCGAGCGCTCTCTTCTGGTCCGTGCCGGTGACGGCCGGCAATGTCGAACAGCCTAGAGGCCGTTCGCCAGATTGGTGTCCGGATCGTTGGTGTGCAGGTCCTTGTTCATCATTTCCTGCGTGTTGGCGTCAACGGCGGCGCCATTCGCGGCGATCATGCCGTTGGCGTCCATGTTGGCGTTCATCGCCGCATTTTGGTCGACCATCATGTTGTCGACGGACATGGCATTGACGTCGTCGGCGGCATTGTTGCCGGCGGTGTTATTGCAGGCGGCGAGCGCCACGGCGGCGCAGCCGGCAAGAATGATCACACGCATTTTGAAAACTCCCTGTTGGTCCGAGCGTAACGCCGCGTGTTGGCGAAAGCTCCCGGCCACGGGCAGGGTAAAGCAAATGGTGCTGCCGGTGAGGATTGAACTCACGACCTCAGCCTTACCAAGGATGCGCTCTACCACTGAGCTACGGCAGCACTGTCTGGGAAGTCGCGGGCCTATGGCCATGGCCCCTCCGGACTGTCAAGGAAAAGGCGTGGTGGAAAAGAACGATCAGGCCGAACGGCTGGCTGCGGCTCTCAGGGACAATCTGCGCCGCCGCAAAGCTCAGGAGCGAGCGCTCTCGACAGCGAACAAGGACGATCGCGGTCAGTCATAATCGGCGGCGAGCAGCCCCTCGATCACATGGTGCTGGATGACTGGCTCAAGCTGGTCGGCCACTCGGCAGGTGAGATGGTCGCGGACCTGCGCGGGAAGGCCGTCGCGGTAGGCGCGCGTGACCTGGAGGTCGTGATGCTTGGCATTGGCGGCGTCGGGCGCATCGACTCCGACCACCAGCACGGGCCGCGGCTCGTCTGAGCGGTTCGCGGTGCCGCGGTGGATCGTCAGCGCCGAACGCGCGGAAATATCGCCCCGCTGCGGCAGTTTCTGCACCGCCCGCTCGATATAACGCGGCCACTCGGATTTGTCGGGAAACATGTTGTCCCGCGCGCCCGCGATCGGATCCCATTGCGTACCCGGAGCAATTTCGAGGGGCCCGTGGTCAAGCCGAGTGTCTACCGAGGTGAGGTTGAAGGCGAGGCTGTTGAGCCGCCTGCCGGCGATGGTCGCCGCTGGCGCCTTGAAATCCCGGTGCCAGGGCTGGTCGGCGGCTCCGGGAAACGGGATGTCGAAGCCGATTTCGACGATCCGGTAATCGCGGGTCAGCACGGCTTCGCACACGGCGACAAACCACGGATGCGTGGCGATCTCGACGAAGCCCCGGATCCGCTCGGGCTGGACCTCAACATACCAGCGCTCGGGTCCCCGGGGCAGGACACCGCCGGGAATTTGGCGGGCTTCATCGAACAGGCCCAGCATGTCTTCGTACAGCGTGTCGGCGAAATCGCGGCCGAAGGCCCCCGTCAGAGCGATGATCCCGTCGCCGTAGAGCCCGCCCATGATCGCGGCTTCATCATGGCCGCCCGCATTCCCGCTCACTCGCGTCTCCTGTGACTCGCTGGCCGAAGCTATCACCTTTGGCTTGCCTTGCGACACGCCATCCGCTTGGGAAGCGAAATCATGCGCTTTTTTTCGGACAATGCCGCGCCTGCGCATCCCAAGGTCATCGAAGCGATTGCCGCCGCGAACCGGCTCGACACCGCCTATGACGGGGACGAATGGAGCCGCCGGCTCGATGGCGCATTCTCGGACATGTTCGAAACCGAGGTGCGGGCCCTGTGGGTAGCGACCGGAACGGCCGCGAACTGCCTTGCACTGGCCGCGTTGTGCCCGCCGTACGGCGCCATCCTGTGCCACCGCGACGCGCATATCGAAAATGACGAAGCGGGGGCGCCCGGCTTTTTCACCGGGGGCGCCAAGCTGGTCCTGCTTGACGGGGATGGCGCCAAAATCACCGCGCCGACCGTCGCCGAAGCCTGTGACCGGGTGCGCCAGGACGTTCACCAGGTCCAACCCGCCGCGATCTCGATCACCAACGCGACCGAATATGGCCTGGCATACCGAGCGGCAGAGGTCGCGGCGCTCGGTCAGCTGGCGAGGCAGCGCGGCCTGGCGCTGCACATGGACGGGGCGCGCCTGGCCAATGCGCTGGCGACGACGGGCGATAGCCTGGCCGACGTCACGTGGCGCGCCGGGGTCGATGCCTTGTCGTTCGGCTTCGTCAAGAATGGCGGATTGAATGCCGAAGCGCTGATCCTGTTCAGGACCGAACTGGCTGACGAGATCGCGGTCCGCCGCAAGCGCTCCGGGCACCTGCTGTCCAAGGGCCGGTCGTTGGCCGCGCAAATCCTGGCGTTGATCGAGGACGGCCTGTGGCTCGACAATGCGCGTGCGGCCAACGCGGCGGCACAATCGCTCGCCACGGCCGCTCCGCACCGGCTCGTCTATCCGGTCGAAGCCAACGAGATATTCCTCCGGGCAAGCCCGGCGGAAGCCGCCGCTTTGCGTAGCCAAGGCTTCGACTTTTACGACTGGGGGCAAGGCGAAATCCGGCTCGTCACCAGCTGGGACCAGCAAGGTGACGCGATCGACCGGCTCGCCGCCGCGGTCGCCGCTTTGTGAGCGCCGCGCAAAGGTCCGATTTCAGGGCCGTCGTGGTTCCGTTCATCACGTTCACGTCGATCTGGGGATCGACCTGGATCGTCATTCGCGACCAGCTTGGGACCGTCCCGCCGCAATGGTCGGTCGCTTATCGGTTCGTGATTGCGGCGGCGGCAATGGCGGTCGTGGCATTGGCTCGCGGGCACAGCCTGCGACTGGGCGGGCGGGGACTGGTTGCCGCGGCGTTCCTCGGGTTCACGCAATTTTGCGTCAACTTCAACGCGGTCTATCTGGCCGAGCGTCACATTACATCGGGCGTCGTAGCCACCGTATTCGCGCTGCTGCTGATTCCCAGCAGCCTGCTTGGCTGGGCCTTTCTCGGCCAGCGGCCAAGCAAGCGCTTCGCCTGGGCGTCGCTGGTCGCGGTCACGGGGATCGTTCTGCTGTTTGTCCACGAATTGCAGGAAAACCCCGCCGACGGAGTCAGGATCGTCACCGGGATTGGCTTGACCCTGGTCGGAATGCTCGGCGCATCGATCGCCAACGTGATGCAGGCGCGACCGGAAATCCGGCACCTCGATCTGTTCGGACTGCTGACCTGGTCGATGGCGGCCGGAGCCGTGTTCGACGGACTGATCGCGTTGGCGATGACGGGGCCACCGGTGATCGACCCGCGCCCGGGCTACTGGCTGGGCGTGGTGTACCTCGCGATTCCGGCCTCGGTGCTGACTTTCAGCCTGTACTATCCGGTGGTGCGCAAGATCGGCCCGGCCAAAGCGGCCTATTCCAGCGCGCTGGTACCGATCATTGCCATGGCCTTCTCGACCTGGCTCGAGAATTACCGCTGGACCGCACTAACGATCGCTGGGGCATTGCTGGCGATCGGTGGGATGGTGGCGGCGCTTGGGCGCAGCCGCTCGACGGTCGCGGCTCCGGACGCCGGTTGAAGCGTTCGGGGGCGATGCCCGCAAGCGTCATCCGCCGATTCGCTTATGTCCCCGACCAGCGCCAGCTGGGGGTCGAGTTCGTCGCGGGCCGGCGCTGCGTGTACGAAGAGGTGGCGGATGAGGTCGCGGGAAATCTAGCAACGCGAGCTCGAAACCCATCCTTAATCATCGGACGCGATAATCGCGCGATGTTTCCAGTGCGCTATTCAAGCATTTTCAAAAACCGCTGGTGGGCGATGCTTTGGGCCGCCGGGATCCTGCTGTTCGCCTACCAGATCGCGGATTCGCAACCGACGGACAATGCGGCCGCCGACACCGATCAGGCAGCGTTGCTCACGAACGCTTTTTAATCGGGTTTCAGCTCGATCCGCTCGATGTGCCAGCGCCGCTGCGCTGCGGTGGATCCGGGCACGTCATTGACCCGGCGAAGGATGATTGATCGGGGTAGGCGCAGCGGCTTCCCGCTCGCTGACCGTCCGTAGAACACGACCGGCATGGTCGTGTAGATCGATCCAGCAGCGCCGTCGGTATCGCCAAGCTCGCCGATTTCCAGGTGTATTTCGCGCAGCTTGGAGTCCAAGTCGCGCTTGAATCGTCGCGCTAGCGCGCGGTCGCCCCACAGCCGTTCGGCTGCGCTTGAGCGGCCCTCCTCAACCAGCGCGCCGTAAAGCTGAACAACCTGGCCCGCTGCTTCGACGCTCTTGGGATCGATTGGCCCACGGGGTTCGATCAGAATCTTGCGATCCTTGGGCGCGGGCGGTTGTGGTGCCTGAGGCACTTGCGGCCCGGCTGGCCCGGCTGGCGCGGCTGGCGCTTCCGGCGAAGCAGGCGCCGCTGGCGCTTGTGCAACTTCGGGCGCCTGGACGGCGCGATCGGTGTTCGCTTGCTGCTTTGTGCCGCAGGCGGCAAGCACCAGCGTCAGGGCCCCGATAATCGTCCGTTTCATCGCTTTCCTTCCATTCGGAACCGGTCAGGCCCAGCTTCGTTCGTTTCGCAGCAACAACAGGTAACAAGGGAGAGTATCCATGGCCGACAACGACGACGTTGAGCGTGAGCGCACCACGGTTGTGGAAACCGGCGGCGGTGGCGGGGGTGGCGTATTAGCCGTCGTTCTGCTGATCATTGTCGTCCTGGTTCTGCTATTCCTGTTCCGCGGCCAGCTCGGCCTCGGTGGAGATAAGACCACGGTCGCCGTTCCTGACAAGATCGACGTCAACGTCAATCACAACTGACCGGAGAGGGTCAGAAAGGCGCCGGCGGGCTGCGAGTCCCGATCAGCGCGCGGGCGTGGTCCTTCGGGACTGCGCCCGTTTGTTTTTGGCATCGTCAGGCATTAACCGACGGTCATGACGAGCGGCTACATGACCGGGTTTGGGGCGCACTTTCAAAGCGAGGCGGTCGCGGGCGCCTTGCCGGAGGGGCGCAATTCGCCGCAACGGCCACCGTTCGGCCTCTATGCCGAACAGCTTTCGGGCAGCGCCTTTACCGCGCCTCGGCACGAAAACCGGCGCAGCTGGCTGTACCGCATGCGCCCAACCGCGGATCATCGGCCGTTCGTGCCTTATGGCGGGGCGCCGCTGCTCGTTGCCCGACCGCCGGCCGAGCCGCTTGCACCTAACCGACTGCGGTGGGATCCGCCCACGGACTTGCCCGCCGACGCCGACTTCGTGGACGGGATGGCGACCATGCTCGCCAATCGCGAGCCACGCGACCTCGAAGGGGTTGCGGTGCATCTGTATCGCGCCACGCGGTCGATGGAGCGGCGCATATTCGTCGATGCCGACGGTGAGCTGCTGATCATCCCGCAGTCGGGCGCACTGCGGATTTTCACCGAGCTTGGGCTCCTCGACGTCGCGCCGGGGTCGATCGGGCTGGTGCCGCGCGGAGTGAAGTTCAGGGTCGAAGTCGATGGCGAAGCGCGCGGCTATGTTGCCGAGAATCAGGGGCTTCCATTCCGCCTTCCCGAGCTTGGGCCGATCGGGGCCAACGGACTTGCCAACCCGCGCGATTTCGAAACGCCGATGGCCTGGTTCGAAGACCGGGACGAGCCGACCGAAGTCGTCCAGAAATCGCTTGGCGCGATATGGACGACGACGCTCGACCATTCGCCGCTCGATGTGGTTGCGTGGCACGGCAATTATGCGCCCTGCCGCTACGATTTGTCGCGCTTCAACACCATCGGATCGGTCAGCTTCGACCATCCCGATCCGTCGATTTTCACCGTGCTCACCAGCCCCAGCAATGTCGCCGGGCGAGCCAATGCCGACTTTGTCATTTTCCCGCCGCGCTGGATGGTCGCTGAAAATACATTCCGGCCGCCATGGTTTCACCGCAACGTGATGAGCGAAGCGATGGGGCTGATCCATGGCGCTTACGACGCCAAGGCGGACGGCTTCGCCCCGGGCGGCCTGTCGCTGCACAATATGCTGAGTGGCCACGGCCCCGATGCGGAAAGCTGGCGCAAGGCGAGCGAAGCGGAGCTCAAGCCGCACAAGATCGACGGCACCCTGGCCTTCATGGTCGAAAGCTGCTGGCCTTATTATCCGACGGAATTTGCACTGGAACGCGCCCAGCCTGATTACGACGAAGCCTGGGCCGGCTTTCCCAAGGCCACGCTGCCGTGACCGACCAGACGCATGATCCGGCGCTCGTCAGCTGGTGCGAGAGCGCCAATGGTCATGACGATTTCCCGATCCAGAACCTTCCGCTCGGCATTTTCTCGGATAGTTCGGGCCCGCGCCGAGCAGGCGTGGCGATCGGGGACTTCATCCTTGATCTGGCTGCATTATCGGACCTGATCGAACCCGATTGGCGGCGAGATTTTGAACATCCGGTTCTTAATGCCTGGCTTGCGCGGGGGCCCGACGCCCAGCGCGACCTCCGCATGCGCTTGTCCGAATTGTTGTCGGATGTCGATTTCCGCGATGCCGTCGAGCCCAATTTGCTCGTGCCAACCGAGGTACGGCTGCACGTGCCGTGCCTGGTCGGCGATTATACCGATTTCTACGTCGGCATTCATCACGCAACCAATGTCGGCAAACAGTTCCGGCCCGACAATCCGTTGCTGCCCAATTATAAATATGTGCCGATCGGCTATCACGGCCGCGCGAGCTCGGTTCGGGCATCGGGCGAGCCAGTGATCCGTCCGGCGGGACAGCGCAAGGCGCCCGACGCCGAAATGCCCGAATACGGGCCGGCGGGGCGGCTCGACTATGAGCTTGAACTTGGGCTGTGGATTGGGCGCGGCAACGACCTTGGATCGCCTATTCCGATTGGCGAGGCAGCGCAGCATATCGCGGGCTATTGCCTGCTGAACGATTGGTCGGCGCGCGATCTGCAGGCGTGGGAATACCAGCCCTTGGGACCGTTCCTGGCCAAGAATTTCCTGACCAGCGTCAGTCCGTGGATTGTCAGCCCGCAAGCGCTTGAGCCGTTCCGCAGCGCAATCCCGCCGCGTCCGGCCGGGGATCCGGCGCCGCTGGCTTACCTCGACGATGCCGGCGACCGGGCGCAGGGCGCGCTGTGCATCCAAATCGAAGCTTCATTATCGACCGAGCGCATGCGCCAGGGAGGCGTTGCGCCGCACATCCTGTCGCGCGGATCGGCGGACGCGGCGATGTACTGGAGCGCCGCGCAGATCGTCACGCATCACAGCAGCAATGGCTGCAACCTGCAGCCTGGCGACCTGATCGGGACCGGGACCTTGTCGACCGCGTCACCTACCGGGCTGGGTTCGTTGCTTGAGATCAGCGAGGGGGGCAAGCGGCCGCTCGAACTGGCGACGGGCGAAACGCGAACTTTCCTGGAGGACGGCGACGAACTGATTTTGCGCGCCTGGTGCGAAGCTGACGGAGCGGCCCGAATCGGCTTTGGCGAATGCATCGGACGGGTGGTCAGCGCTCCCCGGGCATAAGGCCGAGGCTCTCCGCCATCAGTTTCGTGAGGCCGTAGATCCGGTCGAGCGCGGGCGTTGCCAGCCCAATCTTCCGGGCAATCTCACGCGGCGCACCAAGCAGCGCCTCAAGCTCGATCGGCCGGCCGGCTTCCACGTCTTGCAGCATGGAGGTCTTGAAGGCGCCGAGTCGCGCAGTGACCTGCATCCGGTCTTCGCCGCTTTCGCTGACCGGACAGCCGATCCGTGCGCCGATTGCCGCCAGCTCCGCCATGCCCTCCAGCATCCATTGCCGGCACTCGGGATTGGCGAGGATCTGATCGGCGGTCGCGCGAGTCAGTGCCGACAGCGGATTGATCGTCGCATTGCCCCACAATTTGTACCAGATCGCCCGGCGGATGTTGCCGCTTCGGTCGGGCCGAAGCCCGGCGCTGTCGAACAATGCGTGGACCCGGGCCAGGCGCTCGCTAGCAGCGCCGTCGGGTTCGCCGATGATCAGTTTGTCGGCGTGCTTGACGATGATCCGGCCGGCTTCGCGGAAGCAGGAGGCGTGAACGACACAGCCGATGACTTGTGCCATTGGGATGGCGGCGGCGATCCGCCCATCGGGATCGACGCTGTGCAGCGACTTGTCCGGAAGGAACCACCACGGAACGCCGTTGAGCATCGGCATGACCAGCGTTTCCGGTCCGATCAGCAGCGGCAGTTCGGTCGCGACTGACGGTAGGGCAGGCGCCTTCACGGCGACGATCAGAAGTTCGGCGAAACCATCGAAACGGGTGAATTGCACCGTCTGTTGAGCGCCGCCTTCGCTGATGTCGACGCGCTCGAGGCGACCCCTGCTATGTTGCGCCGTTACCGCGTGGCCGGCTGCGGCGAGGCGCGCGGCGACCCAGCCGCCAATTGCTCCAGCGCCAAGGACATGAATGTTCATCGGGGCAGCGGGGCCTGACCCTGGTGGTGCTGGAGCGCGAAGTAACCGCGCCAGCCAAGCAGCCCCGCTGCCGCGACCGTGGCGGCAAGCCCCAGCCCGGTCAGTCCCAGCCGTGGGATCAGCAGCATGTTGAGACCGAACGCAGTGGCCAGGAACAGCAGATTGCCAAGCCAGATTTCGCGGTGCTGGCGGTGGACGAACAGCGCGTAATAGATCGTCTCGGCATTGATCCGCAGCCAGGTAGCCAACAGCACCAGGAGAAACGCGACATAGGATGCGAGGAGGGCGGGCTTGCCGACCGCTCGGGCAACGAACGGCATGATCGCCGCCAGCGGCACCAACACCGCGCCACCGAGCGCTGCGGCAACCAGGCCGGTGGTGCGCAGCTCCTTTGCATATTGGTCGCGGTCACCGCGGTCGTAATGTTCGATCAAGCGAGGAAAGGTGACGCTGGTCGTCGCACTTTGGACCAGGGTCAGGACCGACGTGCTGAAGGACAGATAAAAGGTCGCGATACCGACGTCCGCCAGCGTCATGTAGCGCGCGAGCACGAAGCGATCGATGTAGGCGCCGAGCGTCAGGGCGATCGATCCGACCCATACCAGCAGTGCTCGGCCGACATAGGAACGGGCGGTGTCCCAAGCCAGATTGCGCCACGCGAACCAGCCGAACAGCCGGTCGCGCACAAACCATAGGTTCAGGGCGACGCTGACGCTGACGCCGGCCAGCCACCAGCCAAGCACGAAGTTCACCGTGCGCATCGCAGGGATGAAATAACCCAGCGTCATCGCCGGCACGGTCCACAGGCCGGAGCGAACGAAGAACAACGCATTGGCCAACATTGCGCGCTTCAGGGCGATCGTCGTCGTGTAGAGAAAATTGGCATAGGCTTCGACGCAGCAGACCAGGTACACCAGGACCAGGAATGGAAGGCCCGTTGGCAGTGTATCAAACGTCAACAGGAACCAGGCAGCAACCGGCGCCGCAAGCACGAAGCTGATCAGGAAAATCCACAGCACGGTGGTTCCGACGCGCCGCGACTGAAGCGGGCTCAGCCCAAGCACTTCGCGCGACAGCGGATAATCGAGACGGAACCCGAAGAGCGCGGTGGCGAGCATCACCGCACCGAAGGCGAGGCCGTACCGCCCAAGCTCATCCAGCGTGAAGAACTTGGCCATGTACAAGGACAGCGCAAGCTTGCCGACGAGACTGAGCCCACGCAAACCGATCGAGACCAGCCCGATCAATCCGCCACTGGTCAGGCGCGACCGGAGGCGGCTAGTGAGCAACGGCATGAGCGGCCCGCCACTGATCCAGATCGTCCACGAAGGCAAAGCCGCCTATCCCGAGATTGCGGCGACCAAGGCCTATTTCGCGCAGCGGGGGTTCGACACGAGCGACTGCCGGCCGGAGGATGTTGTCGCCGATCAGCATCGCAAGACGGTTTGTTGGCATATCATGGGCTTCTACCCACGCCGGTTGGATTGCACAGTCACAATTCACGACTACCGCTCGCTCTCGGTCGGGCGGCTGGCACGTTTCAAGGACCGGCTGAAGCGGCAGTTCAATGCCCGGCCGGACATTCGCATCTTCCAGAACCAGGAAATCCGAACGGCACTTGGCTTCCAGGAAGACCATGCGACGGCTTACCTGCCGATGGGCGTGCCGCAATTGTTCATCGACCAGCGAGCGCTCGTCGCCGAACCGACGGTCGATTTCGTCTACATCGGGAGCATGCTGGCCGAACGCCGGTGCGAGTTGATGCTCGACAGTTTCGTCAAACGCTTCGGCGCCGCCAAGACCTTCGATCTTTATGGCCCGCGCAACGACGAGCTTGAACGGCGCTTCGCCGCGCACCGCAATATTCGCTTCCGGGGCACCGTTCCGCAGGCCGCGCTGCCAGCAATCCTCAAGCAGGCGCGGGTCGGGGTCTGCTATTTCCCCACGCACTATCCCCACCTGCTGCAGACGCCGACCAAGCTGATCGAATATGCGGCGCTGGGCTTGCGCGTTCTCGCCAACGAACAGCCGCAGAATCGCAAGACCGCCGCATTGTACGGCCTGGAATGTGCGTGGGGCGTCAACGACGACATGTTCGCGGGCATTCCCGAAGCGCTCGACTGGCCCGACAATATGGCGGTCGAGCCCTCGCCGATGGGCTGGAACGCAGTGATTAGCGGGAGCGGGGTCGAGCGGCTGCTGCGCGAGGTTCTGGAGCGGGCGTAGCGGCTTCCCGCCTTGCAGCGCGGGCCCCGCGAACCACCGCCGCCGAGCAGCCCAGAGCGATCCAGATCATGGGGGTGCGGAAGGTGTCGGTGGCGACCGCCGAAGCAAGGATTCCCAAGGCGGTCAACGCCAACGGATATTCGATCCCATAGCCGCTTTCGCCGTTCTGCACCCGGTCGCGAATCTTTCGCGCCAGTGCTGCGGCAAGGTCCAGCCACAGCCCGATCCAGCCGATCAGCCCGGCCAGCCCAAGCTCTGCGGCAAGGCGCGCGTAGAGCGAATAACTCGCTGGCCACGGCCCGTCCGGATAATAAAGCATCGGCGCGACCTCGCTGCTGCGGTAGGCCCAGTCCGGAAGATATTGCGCCGCGTGAAATGCGAACTGGCCAAGGCCCACTCCAAGCAGCGGATGGGCGGCAAACATCTGGAATGCGGAAGCCTGGAAGCCCAGCCGCGACAGGTCCGATACGGAATCGCCGGACACTATTCCGGCGACAATCACATCGGCGTGAGTACTTGCGAAAAGAGCTGCAGCCACCAGCCCCAGGATGGCAATGACCGGCAGCAAGACCCGCGCCTCGGCCGTTGCCTGACCCGTCGGCCAGCGCGCCGCATAAACCCAGCGCAGCAACAGCAGCCCGCCAAGCTCCACCCCCAGGATGAGCATTCCGGTGCGGCTTTGACCGACGATGACGGCAAGGGTGAAGAAGGCCAGCAGCGCCCATGCACGCAGTTGCCGGGCTGGAGCCGCAGTCACCGCGGCAAACCATAGCCACGGCCAGGCAAGCCCGCAGAAGTTGCCGAATGCCGGCGGCTCGAAAGACACCGATCGAAGGCGCGCGTCCCAGCCGTACAGGACCTTGTAGTTCACGCTTCCGTCCCACGGATTGATGATCGCGTTCTGGCGGGTGTGGACCAGCCCGTCGACCAGGTTGAAGAGCCCCGACAATGGCCCTTGCCGAGCGATCAGCTCAAACAGCGCGTAGGCCGCGACAATGGCCGCGCTCCACGAAATCGCGCGAGTCAGGACCGTTCGCACTTCGCCGGCATCGAACTGCTCGCACAGCCATGCCAGGCCGACGCCGTAAAGGATGACCAGCAGCGAGGTTGCGAACTTGTTTTCGCCCGACCGTTCCCGAATCATCGCTGAATCGATGGCGGCGGCATTCACTGCCCAGGACAGCAGTACTGCCGCGACGATTCCCGCGCCGATCTTCAGCGCCAGGCTGGACGATAGCCGGTTCGATCCGGAGCGGAGGGCCGTGAATAGTCCCATTGCGATGGCCGCCGCGAACAACGGGAAAGATGCTTCGTTCCCAAGCTCGCCGACCGCCGGAATGCCGCGAATGGCGTCGAACGGGATGGCAATTACGCCCGCAACGAACGTCCAGCGCAGGGCACGCGAAGCCGCGAGGGGGGACTGGTCGGGCATAGTCGCTTAGGTTAGCCGCTTCAGCTCAAGGAAGGGAGCCCGGGACTGCACATTTGCCATGTGATCGAATCCGCGTCCGGAGGAAGCGCCGGAGTGATGGAAATGCTGGCCACCCACGCCGTCGGCGAGGGCCACGATGTCGACATTGTCTATTCGCCGGATCGCGCCGATTTGGCGCTGATTGACCGCCTGGAAGCATCCGGCTGCGGCTTGTGGCCGAGCCCGATGCGGCGAGCCGTGGGCTTGCACGATTTTCGGGACGGGCTGGCTCTGCGGGCACGGATTCGGGCGCTCAAGGCCCTCGACGTCATCCACAGTCATAGCTCCAAAGCCGGCGCTCTTGCCCGCACCTTTGGCCGTCGTCCGGGGGCCGCCCAAATCTATTCGCCCCACGGCTTCTATACGATGACCGCACAGGCGCCGTTCTATGTCGGGCCGGTCGAGCGCCTGCTGAGCAGGGCGACGGACCGGATCGTCGCGGTTTCGCAATTTGAGGCGGATCATGCCGAAAGCATCGGCATTCCAGCGAGGAAGCTGGCCGTGATTCCCAACGGTATCGAACCTTATGCGCCGCTTCCCCGGTCGGAAGCACGACGGGCGCTCGGTCTCGACGCAAGGGCCTTCGTGATTGGCTTTGTCGGGCGTTTTGCGGACCAGAAAGACCCCTTCAGCGCGGTTGCGGTGCTCGATCACCTCGATGGCGCCAGATCCTTTACGCTGGCGATGATTGGCGATGGCGAGTTGCTGGAGCCGACCCGCGAAAAGGCTGTCGCCGCCCCGGCCGCGCATCGGGTGGTGTTGGCGGGAAGCCTTCCGGCCCGGACATTGATTGCGGCGTTTGACTGCTTGCTGTGCACCAGCCGGTACGAAGGCATGCCGGTAAGCTTCCTCGAAGCGCTGAACTGCGGAGTGCCGATCGTGACTTATGACGTCGGCGGGGCGGCCGAGCTGGTGGCTGCGCCGCGCTCGGGTTTCGTCACTGCGCATGATCCATCCGCCGCTGCCCACGCAGTCAATCGGATAGCCGCGATGTCGGCGCAGGAGCGCATGGCATTGGCCGAGCGCTGCAAGGCGGCGGCGCGCCATTTTTCGGCCAACCGCATGGGCAATGCGACAGTCGCGCTCTATCGCGAAGTGCTCGCGGCGAAGCCGTGACGGCTATGCCCGGCGCGTGTGTGCCCGGCTGACTTCGACGATCCGCGCCGAACCGCCTGCAGCCGAGCGCAGCAGGCCCAGCAGCAACCCGAGGATCAGCCCACCAAGCATCGCGAGAAGCAGCACGAAGCTTTTCTTTGGCGCCGCGGGCTGGATTGGCGGGGAGGCCGGCGATGCCAGGTTGACGTCGGGGAGTTGCAAGCCGGCGCGCTCGGCCTGTCGCTGCATTTGCCCGGAGAATTCCTCGTAGACTTTGCGTTTGAGCTTGGCGTCGTCCTGCATCTGGGTGAGGCGGGTCGACGCCGACAGTTCGCCGCTCCGCCGCGAGGCAAGGGTGTGCATGTAACCATCGGCGGTTCCGAACGCCTGCTGCGATGCCTGCGCGCGGGCCGCGACCGACGCGTGGATGCGTTGGGTTTCGGCGCTGAGTTCACGCCGCACGCGGCTCAGTTTGTCCTGCACCGGCCGCACCAGGGGGTGATCGGGGCGGTACCGTGCGAGCAGTTCGGATTCCTGCCTGGCGACGTCGGATTCCTGTTGCCGAAGGTTGGCGACCACCGGCGACTGAAGCACTTCGACAGTGCTGTCGCCATGACCGCTGGCGATCGCGCGCCGCTGGCTGGCGAGCTGTGCCCTGGTCTCGGCAGCCTTGCCCGCAAGCTCCGAATTTTGCTTGGCAAGCTCGATGATTTCGCGTGAAGCGGGCGTTGCCGCGGCGTAGCTTTCACTGTCTTCGGGAATGCTGCTGAGCGGGACCAGTCCGGACGCCTGGCGAAAGCCTTCCGCAGCATTTTCCGCGGCCAGGGTCTGCGTACGAAGATCGGCCAGGCGAGACGCCAGGCTGTGCTGCGTGGCTTCGATCAACTCGACTTTCCGGCGCCGCTCCTGGTCGATGTAGATCGCGGCAATGGTGTTGGCGATCCGCGCCGCCTTGTCCGCGTTGACCGATCTGGCGGTCAAGGTGATGGCGTACGAGCGACCGTCGTTGTCGACCTTCAAGCGATCGCTGAGCGCCTGCTCCGCGGCAGCGATGCGAAACGGCGACGGGGCGGCGTTGCCGGCACCCTGAAATTCCGGATCGCGATAAAGTTGAAGTTTTCGGACCGCCGCGTCGAGCACCCGGCGGGACTGCAGAACCTGCACCTGGCTTCGGACGAGCTCGGGCGTGGCGGGGGGTGACTGCTGGCCGTTGAAATCGCTGCTTTGCGGCTGGATGATCAGCACTGCCGTTGCGTCGAAGGACGGGCGCGCGACCGCTAGATAACCCAGGCCGAGCACCAGGCCCAGCGCGACGCATGCCGCCACGACCCACCAGTTGCGGCGGCTATAAGCGGTCAGGACTTCGAGATCCGATCGCTGTACCCGGACGGCGGCGTCTTCGGTCAATGCATCCATTTTGCCTGCTTCCCCATCCCGCCTTTGACTGGACTTTGCCTTGCTAATCAAGAACAAGAATAGTCCTGTTTGGAATGGTTGGGGGGTTGAGGAACGCAATGCGGTCAAAGGGATGGGAGCGGTGGTCGATAGTCGGCCGAGTGGCGGGCGTCGGCTGCGCCGCGATCGGCCTCGCCGGTTGCCACACGCTCAGCCCGATGCTGCAACAGGGGGCCGCCGCTTATTCGGTGACGGGCACTTCCGTATCGGCGGTGCCGCCGGTTGAATACCGCATCGCTCCAGGCGACGCGCTCAACGTGACCGTGCTTTATGAACCCGACCTCAGCCTGACGTCGGCCAAGGTGGATTCCAATGGCGACTTGCAAATTGCCTTGATCGGCAATGTTCACGCTGGCGGCCGGTCGGCCCGGGCGGTCGCCGCCGAGATTCGCGACCGTCTCGGCACTCGCTACCTGCGCGACCCGAATGTCAGCGTGAACGTGACGACGTTCAGCCGTCAGAATGTCACTGTCGAAGGCCAGGTCATCCATCCCGGGGTATATGACATCCCAAGCAGCGCGACGCTGCTCCAGACCCTTGCTTTGGCACAGGGCCCGACACGGGCGGCGGCGCTTAACCAGATCATCGTGTTTCGGACCGTCAATGGCCAGCGGGTGGGCGCGGTGTTCGACGCCCAGCGCATTCGCTACGGCTACAATCCCGATCCGCTGATCCTTGCCGGCGACGTGGTGGTCGTGGGCTATTCTGAAGTGAAAGGCGCATTCCGCGACTTCCTGACATCCGCCCCGGCGCTGGCCATCTTCCGCCCCTTCTAAGGCGGCGTGCTAAAACGCCCCGGATCCGGTCAGCACCACCCGCACGGTGCGCAGGATGATCCACAGGTCGAGCCACACAGACCAGTTGCTGACGTAGAAGCTGTCGGCGATCTCACGGATTTTGAAATCGCTGTCGCTGCGATGTTCGACCTGCCAGAAGCCCGTTAGCCCCGGGCTCACTTCGCGGCGCAACTCCCTCCCGGCCTCGCTGTAAAGATCGACTTCGCGGCTCGGCATGACCCGCGGTCCGACCAAGCTCATGGTGCCGATGACAATGCTCCACAGCTGAGGAATTTCGTCCAGGCTGCTCTTCCGGATGAACTTGCCGACCCTGGGGATGATGCGCGGATCGTTGCGCAATTTCATCGTCCGCTCATATTCGAAGCGGGCGCCGGGGTCCGCCGCCAGGAACGCGGCAAGCTTGGCCTCGGCGCCGACGACCATGCTGCGCAATTTGTAAATCCGGATCGGCTTGCCGTCGCGGCCCTCCCGAATCTGCGAGAACAGGATCGGGCCCGGATCGGCGAGATAAATCGCCAGCCCGGCGATCGCCACGAACGGCAGGGCAAGGATGAACACGGGCAGCCCGATCGCGATGTCGAGCATCCGCTTCAGAACGCGTTGGCGCATTGAGAAGCGATGATGCGACGTCTCGATGATAAGATAGGGGCCAAGCGGTCGGGCCTGGCTTAGCCAATGGCCGTGCGCATTGAAGCTCGAGAATATCTGGAGGACCGGATAACGCCCCGCCAACCGTTCCGCGAACCGCTGGTTTTGCTCGTCCTGCCACGTTTCGCCAACCACGATCATCGCCGTTCGGACGGGGTAGGGAAATTCGTAATCGATCGCATCCTCGGCCCGGCCGATCACCGGCACCCCGCCGAAAAAGTGCCGATCCGAGGCGTCCAGATACTGGCTGGAAAATACGCCCACCGGGACGTAGCCGAGATCGCTATGCGACAGCATTTCGCGGATCGCCCGGCGCGCGGGCGGGCCGCTGCCGATGATCACCACCGGCGTTCCATATTCGCCGCTCGACACCAAATGGGCTCGGGCAAGTCCCCGGAGGCCGTAGGTAAATGGCAGAACGAGTGGCCATAAAGCGATGTTGAAAACCCGCCATGGCTCAAATTGGGTAAGCCCGGCGAGCAACGACAGGTGAACTATGAGAGCCGCCGCGGAACTGACAAACGAGCGCTTGAGCTTTTCCGGCGGGTACAGTCCGAAGGGGCAATATAGACTGTTGATCCAGCGCACGCCGAACCACACCGTGATCGAGCACCACACGGTGAAGTGGGGTGGAGTGACTGGCCCGAAAATCATGCGCCTGACAGTCAACACCAGCGCCAGTGCAATCATTAGCGAAAGGACGTCGGCGGCCAGCAGCGCGGTAGCGGTCAAGCTCTTGGCGCGAGGATTCCAGTTTACTGGCGCGGAAGGCGCGCCACGGCGTTCGCGGCCCCCACTGCCAGCGTCGGCGACAATGGACGCGTCGGACGCGCTCATAGCGAAATGCCCGCATCCAGCGCGGCGAGGCGAAGCGCGTCCTCGGCCTCGCTCACTTCGACGATCGCGGATTGAAGGTCCGCCAGCTGGCCGTGGCCCGAGGCGAACTGCTCCGCTTGCTTGCGGCGGCGTTCCTCGGCGCCGAAATAACGCCGCTGAAGGACGATCAGGTCGTCAATGCTGTCGGCCTGCTCGGCTGAACATTCACTGAAATCGCGATGCAATGCCTTGGACGCCGCCGACAGGCGCTCCCGCGCGCTCTCCTCCCCGGCAAGGTCGATCGCGGATTGCGACAGGATGGCGCGATAGGCTGCGCTGGCGCGCAGGAAATCCCGCAAGCTTCTCAAGTAGGGCGCGTTGAATTGCGGTTCGTCGGGTGAAGAGTTCGAATGGCCGGGATCCATCAACGTTTCGACGGACTGCGCCAACGCATGGAGCTTGCCTAAATCCTCGTCGGTCCATTTGCGGGGTTCCGAATCGACGACGCAGATGGCGCCGACGGTCTCTCCTTCCGCATGGAACGGGACGCCGGCATAGGCGATGACCCCACGCCCGACAGAGTCGTAATTGCTCACCAGCGGGTTGTCCCGCGCATCCTCGACGACGAACGGCTTACCCGACGCAACGACGTGCTTGCAGAAGGAGATGTCGAGGCCGACGTCGGCATCGAACGTATCGACTTCGCTGTCGTCGGTCGCGCAATTGCTTTTGATGTAGTGGCGGTCGCCGCCGATCAGCGAGACGAACGCGCTTGGCGCATGCAACAGCTCGGAAGCCAGGCGGCAGATCTGGTCGAAGGCCTTTTCACGTCCGCTATCCATCAGGCCCGTCCGCCTGAGGGCTGCCAGCCGCCGCGGAGCGTTCAGGTCATCATTGATCGTCAATCATGCCTCCCCCCGGCTGAATCCAGTTTTAAAGGCTTTACGGCAGCGAAACCAATCTTGGGAGAGGTGTTTCGGCCCTTTTTGGATAGACATGGCCGCCAGTACGCTCATCGCGAATATCTTCGCGTGGGTCGTGCCGCGAGATCTGGCCTGGTCGATCCCGTCAAGGACGCCTTGCCAGTTTAATGCATGCCGCTGAGTTGCCTTGGCCATCTGTCCCAGAACCCTTCCGCACTGCCAACTGACGGACTAGAATGCGGCGATGCGAGGGTTCGTCAGTGGGGTGTTCGGCCGCTCGCCGGGTCACAGGTCGCGGGCGATCGATGGCCTCAACCTGTTCTTCGGCGCATTGCTTGGTGCTAACCTCGGCACCCTCGATGGGTTGCGGCTGGTCGATTATGTCAAGCTTATCGCGCTGCTCGCCGCGACGGTGATGGCACTGCGCATGGTGTCGAACGCCGAACGTCGTCTGCCGGCGCTGGTGCTGCTTGGGTTCTATGCGCTGCTGCTGACGGCGATCGTCGTGCTGCCCCAATTGCAGCCGGCAGGCATGAAGCCCGCGGATCTCCACCGGCTGGCGGCGACGATTGCCGTGTGGATCGTGTTCGCACTGGGCCTAGAACTCTTGCCGGCCGGCGCGCGGACCGACGATACCGGCGGCGATACTTAGCTGTACCAAGCAACGGAGAGCGCTCGATGGCGGATTTCTTTTACGGCCTGCCGATGTGGCTGTCGGCCATCCTCGTGCTTGGTTCGGCATTGGCGATCGGCCTGGCAAGCAGCATCGGGATTCGCGCCGTCTTCGGGTTAAGAACGACCAAGGACGAAACCGACATCGCGATTAGCATGATGCAGGTGGTCGCCGCCTATATCGGCATCCTGCTGGCGTTCGCCGCGGTCGAAGTCTGGCAGGATTTTGCGGACGCGCAGACGGCCGTGCACCAGGAAGCGGCGACGGGATCCGAGCTTTATCGCGATCTTGCCACTTATGGCCGGGATACGCTGTCGACGCGCGGCGAGTTGCGGGCTTATGTTGCCAGTGTCGCTGGCGACGAATGGCCGCTGCTCGGCGAAGGCCGGGGCAGTGTATCGACCGAAATCGCACTCGCCCGGCTGTTCCAGGAATTCGGCAAGATTCGCCCGCGCGACGATCGCGACAGCGCAATTTATGCCGAAGCATTGTCGAAGCTCAACGACCTGGTCGTGCTTCGGCGGAACCGCCTGATCGACAGCCAGGGCGGTATTCCCGACGTGCTCTGGCTGGTCGGTTTCGTCGGGTCGATCCTGACGATTTCCTACACGTCGGCCTTCGCCGCGGGACGTTACAATTTACTGATGATCGCGGGAATATCGCTGACTCTCGGCCTCGTCTTCCTGTTCATCGTGACGGTGGACAAGCCGTTCAAGGGACAGGTCAGCGTCGGCAGTGGCGAGATGTTACAATTGCCCGCGATGTTCGACCGGCTCGATCGGATCGATGCTACGCCCCAGGCACCGTGATTGGGTCGCTGACCGATCGCGCGCGGTCGCTCGCGGAAACCGTGCAGGGCGATGAAACCGGGTCGTTTCAGGAGGACGGGTTGAGGTGGTGCCGCTTAGGTGACTCGAACACCTGACCCCATCATTACGAATGATGTGCTCTACCGGCTGAGCTAAAGCGGCCTGCCTGGCAGGAAGTGCGCGCCCCCTAACAGCCGTCCGCGACGCGGGC
>JBDSGQ010000066.1:0-52949 GCA_039918915.1 Sphingomicrobium sp. | reverse complement strand
GGCGGGCTTCCGCCCAGCGGATCGATCGACCGGATCAAGGCGACCGGGGCCAGGTTGGTGTGCTTCGCGCCCGCGCTGGCGCTGGCCAAGAAGCTGATGCGCTCGGGCGCGGACGCACTGGTTATCGAGGGCATGGAGGCGGGTGGCCATATCGGCCCCGTGTCCACGTCGGTCCTGGCGCAGGAGATCCTGCCCACCGTCGCTTCGGATATCCCGGTGTTCGTTGCCGGCGGGATCGGGCGGGGTGGAGCGATCGCGGCCTATCTCGAAATGGGTGCCGTTGGCGTTCAGCTCGGAACGCGGTTCGTTTGCGCCGATGAAAGTATCGCTCATCCGAACTTCAAAAAGGCGTTCCTGCGGGCCTCGGCGCGCGACGCGATCCCCTCGGTACAGATCGATCCCCGCCTCCCCGTCATTCCGGTCCGCGCGCTCAAGAATCGCGAAATGGAGAATTTCGCCGCCAAGCAGCGCGAAGTCGCGCAGAAGCTGGATGAAGGCGCCATCGAAATGGCCGAGGCGCAGCTGCAGATCGAGCAATATTGGGCCGGGGCGTTGCGCCGCGCGGTGATCGACGGCGATGTCGAAAGCGGTTCGGTCATGGCCGGCCAGTCGGTCGGCATGGTCACTCGCGAACAGCCCATCCAGGCAATCATCGACGAACTGGTCGACGAAGCCGCGACAGCGCTGGAAAGCCGGGGCTAGGCGCACGGGCCGCGCTTGGCTGGCGGGCTTCGCCGCGTGACAGGCGCCGCCTGCATCTGATAGCCGCGACAGCATGCCCACCACTGCCGCCGCTTCTGCCCGCGAGATCCTGACGGGTCTTCACGGGATCATGGCCAAGCGCGGCTCGGTTCAAACCAAGCTCGACCGTGTCGTCGACCTGATCGCGACGGCGATGCGCAGCGAGGTGTGCTCGATCTACCTGCTGCGCGACAATGTGCTCGAACTGTTCGCGACCCATGGCCTGCGCAAGGAAGCGGTGCACGTCACGCGCCTCAAGATGGGCGAAGGCCTGGTCGGCACGATTGCCGGCGAAGGGCGCATTCTCAACCTCGCCGAGGCGGCCGATCATCCGGCGTTCGCTTACCGGCCCGAAACCGGCGAGGAGCGCTTTCACAGTTTTGCCGGCGTGCCGATCGTTCGGCTTGAAAGCCCGATCGGGGTGCTTGCCGTCCAGCACGCCGAAACCCGCTGCTACGAAAAAGTCGAGATCGAAGCGCTTCAGACCGTCGCCATGGTGCTGTCGGAAATGCTTGCCGGTGCCCGCCTGGTCGACGGCGCCCGCCGCAGCCGGATGCGCAGCGCCGGGCCGTTGCGGCTGACCGGCCTGCGCCTCGTTGCCGGAATGGCCAAGGGCGTCGCGGTATTTCATGAGCCGCGAGTCGTCGTCGAACATACGGTCGCCGAGGATACCGAGGCGGAGCGCGATCGGGTTTATTCCGCCTTTCGCAAGATGCGCGAACAGATCGACAATATGGCGCGCGAGGCCGAGTTCGGGACCACCGGCGAGCATCAGGAGATCCTCGAGACCTACCGCATGTTTGCCTATGACGAGGGCTGGTCGCGGCGCATCAACGAAGCCATCGACAGTGGCCTGACCGCCGAGGCCGCGATCGAGCGGGTCCAGCAGCGAACCCGCGCCCGGATGCGCGAAATCGACGATCCGCTGCTGCAGGAGCGGATGCACGATCTCGAGGATCTCTCGAACCGCTTGCTGCGGATCGTGTCGGGCCGGCTGGGAACCGCGGCGCAGACGGGGCTGGCGCACGACGCGGTGTTGATCGCGCGCAATCTCGGGCCTGCCGAACTGCTGGAATATGATCGCCGCCGGCTCAAGGCCGTGCTTCTGGAGGAAGGGTCGCTGACCTCGCACATGACGATCGTTGCGCGGGCGATCGGCGTGCCGGTGATCGGCCGGCTGGCCGACATTCGTCACAGCGTTGACGAGGGCGAAACCATTTTGGTCGACGGCGATCACGGCAGCGTGATCCTGCGCCCGACGCGGCCGCTGACCAGCGGCTTCGACCAGCGCATGGGCATGAGCCAGAAACGCCGTGCCGAATTTGCCGCGATTCGCACGCTTCCCGCCCACACCCTCGACGGGGTCACGGTCAGCGTGATGGTCAATGCCGGGCTTGCCGAAGATGCGGTGGGGCTCGCGATGAGCGGCGCCGACGGCATCGGCCTGTTCCGGACGGAGTTCCAATTCCTCGTTTCGGCGACCTTGCCCGGGCGCGAGCGTCAGCAGCGGCTCTATACCCAAGTGCTCGAAGCGGCGGGCGACAAGCCGGTTGTGTTCCGAACTGTCGATATCGGCGGCGACAAGGCGCTGCCCTATCTGTCGGACGAAGCCGAGGAGCAGGCCGAAAACCCCGCCATGGGCTGGCGCGCGCTGCGGCTGTCGCTCGACCGCTCGACGTTGATGCGGGCCCAGGCGAGAGCACTCGTTGAAGCGTCGGGCGGCCGAGTGCTGCGGGTGATGTTTCCGATGATTTCGGAGCCGTGGGAATATGAAGAAGCCCGCGCCTTGTTCGAGGACCAGGTCGAATGGGCGCGCAAGGCACATCGCAAGCTGCCCACGCGGATCGAGTTCGGAGCGATGCTCGAAGTGCCGAGCCTGGCCGAAATGCTCGACCAGCTGTTGCCGCGCGTCGACTTCCTGTCGCTTGGTACGAACGACCTGACCCAGTTCCTGTTCGCCGCCGACCGGTCCGATCCGCGGCTTGCCCAGCGTTATGACTGGCTAAGCCCGGCCATCCTGCGCTTCCTCAAGCGCGTGCTCGACCAGGCCGCCGCCGCCGACGTGCCGGTTCGAGTGTGCGGTGAAATGGCCGGACGTCCGCTTGAAGCGATGGCGTTGATCGGGATCGGGGCGGAGAATTTTTCGATCACCCCGGCCGCGGTCGGGCCCGTCAAAGCCATGGTCCGTTCGCTTGACGCGGCCGCAGCGCGCACCCGGCTCGGCCAACTTTTGGCGCGCCCGCCAAAGGATATGCGCAAAGCGCTGACCGAATGGGCGCGCCGGCATAAGGTCATTATCGGATAGGGGCGGTTGACAGGGCGCCGCCAGCCTTCAAACAGTGACTGCACTCAATCAAAGGCGAGGGAATGGACGAAGAGCTGGTCAAGGCCGACGTGCCGAGAGTGGGCGAACGTTTGCGCGACGCGCGCGAAGCCTCGGGCATCAGTATCGAAGATGTGGCGGCGCAAACGCGCATTCCGCAGCGTCATCTCGAAAGCCTTGAAGCGTCGGATTGGGAAAAGCTTCCGGCCCCGACCTACACCGTCGGTTTCGCCAAGAATTACGCGGCTGCGGTCGGACTCGATCGCTCCGAAATCGGCGAACAATTGCGCGAGGAAATGGGTGGTCAACGGTTCACTGCGACCACTCCCGAAGTGTTTGAGCCGGCCGATCCCGCGCGCACCATGCCGCGCTGGCTGGTTCTCGGCGCAATCGTCGCCGTTATCCTGTTGGTGGTTGGGATGAGTGCGCTCAATCGCCGCTCACTCCAGCAACAGGATGACCAGCCCGCCAATACCCCAATCGCTTCGGCCCCCGCCCCGGCCGGTCCGGTGGCCACGCCGGCCACGCCGGCTGCGGCCGCGCAGGGACCGGTCGTGCTGACCGCGGTCGCACCCGCCTGGATCCAGGTTACCGATCAGGGGCATGTGTTGTTTTCTGGCGAGCTTGCGCCGGGCCAGGCCTATTCGGTGCCCGCGACTGCCACGGCACCGCTGCTGAAGGCCGGAAAGCCCGAAGCGCTGCGGGTTGGCGTCGGCACGGCCGTAGCGCCGCAGGTCGGTCCGTCGGGCAAGGTTGCCGCCAATGTCAGCCTTAAATCCGCCGACCTGATGCGTGGGCCAGCCGCCGTTCCGGGGACCACGGCCGCGAAAGCCGCCGGGCCTGTTCCAGCCGCGCCCCAGCAGGTTCCCAATTCGAATATAGCGGCCCAATAAGCAGCGATTCATCTGCGGCTAAGCCGCTGCGGAGCAATTGTTGCGTGACAAGCAGCGTGGGGTGAAATTCGTGAAAGCTCGATTGTTTCTACTTGCAGCGGCAAGTGCGGTTGTCGCGCTTGCACCATCCGCCACCCTCGCCCAGCGGCAGGCGCCGACGCCCGAACAGCGGATCGACCGCCTTGAACGGCAGGTGCAGCAAGTGCAGCGACAAGCTTTCCCCAAGGGCCGCCCCGCCGATACGGCGGGCTTTGCCGACGACCCGGCGGCCAGCCGGGCCGCGGTCATGTCGCTTGGCCAGCGGCTCGACGCGATCGAGCGGCAGATGCAGGATCTGGTCCGTCAGTCGGAAGAAAACGGCAATCGGCTGCGCGGCATCGAGGCGGATAGCCAGCGGATGCGCGCTGACCACGAACAACGGATCCTTGGTTTGGAGCAGCGGTTGAGCCAGGCCGCCGTCGTTGTGCCGCCCGCCGGTGCAATCGGCCCCGCTGGGCCGGCCACCCCAACCGCCAAGCCCAGGCCGCAACCGCCCCGCGCGGCAACGACAACGCCGGACGATGGCGCAGTGGCACTTGCCGAACCGGCCAGCGATCCCGCCGAAGATGCTTATTCGCAGGGTTTCCACATGTGGGAAGCGGGCCAATACGACCAGGCGATTACCGCGCTTCGGGCCTTTTCATCGGCCTATCCGAAGCACCGCCGCGCCAGTTACGCGAACAATCTGATCGGCCGCTCGCTGCTCGACAAGGGACAGGCCCGCGCGGCTGCGGAGGCGCTACTCGCCAATTACCGCAACAATCCGCAAGGCGAGCGCGCTTCGGACAGCCTGTTCTATCTCGGCCAGGCGCTGATGAAGCTCGGCCAGCCGGCACAGGCGTGCAAGGCCTATGCCGAACTCGACGCGGTCTATGGCGCGAAGATTCGTCCCGACCTCAAGACACTCGAAACCGACGCCAAGTCACAGGCGCAGTGCAGCTAGGATTACCAATGTCGAATACGTCCGATCCCGCGCTCCAGCCGGCCGCCGAGCTGGTGACGCGTTTCCAGCGGGCGCTGGGTCCCCTGGCCAAGCCGCAGACGCGTCTCGGCATTGCCGTATCGGGCGGTGCCGACAGCGTGGCGATGCTGTTGCTGGCGGCAGCGGCGCGGCCGGGTGAAATCGAAGCGGCGACGGTCGATCACGCACTCCGGCCCGAAGCGCGGCAGGAGGCCGAAGCAGTCGCTGCCTTGTGCGAGCGGCTGGGCGTGCCGCATGCGATCCTGACCGCACAATGGGACGAAAAGCCTGAAACCGCCATTCAGCAGCGCGCCCGGACGGCGCGTTACGGTTTGCTGACCGACTGGGCCACGGAACGCGGCCTGGGCGCCTTGATGGTCGCGCATCACATCGACGATCAGGCCGAAACCTTTGTCATGCGGCTTGCGCGCGGGGCCGGGGTGAAGGGGCTCGCGGCTATGCGGCGGCTGACCATGGCGCCGGGCGGGCGAACCCCGTTGGTGCGACCCCTGCTTGGCTGGCGCCGGAGCGAGCTCGAACAGATTTGCGCCGATGCCGGCATTCCGCCCGCAGCCGATCCAAGTAATGATGACGAACAGTTTGAGCGCGTTCGCGTCCGCCGTGCCCTCGGCGAAACCGAATGGCTCGATCCGCAGTCGATTGCGGCCAGCGCAGCCAATCTCGCCCAGGCCGATGCCGCCTTGCATTGGGCCACCACTCAGGAATGGCGCCGCTCAGTGACCAACGGTGGCGGCTCGCTGGTCTATCGCCCGGGCGATGCGCCGCGCGAAATTCGACGGCGGATTGCGCGCCGCGCCGTGCTCAAGCTGGCCAGTGAAGGCGGCGGCGCGGATCTTCGCGGCCGCGAGTTGGATCAACTGCTTCTCGCGCTTGCCGCCAAACGCAAGGCGACGCTGCGCGGGGTGCTGTGCAGCGGAGGGCCCGAGTGGCGCTTTACGCTTGCTCCCGCGCGCAAGGCGTAAACGCACCCGTTCACGCTAGCTTTAGGGCGCATTGTTATTGCGCCTGATGCGCCTATTTTAACTGTTAGCGCGTGGCGCGCAGTGAGAGAGTGATGAGCGACAAGGAAAAAAAGCCGGGCAACCCGTGGACGAAAAGCCTGCTGATCTGGGCCGGACTGCTGTTTGCGCTGGTGCTGTTCGTGCAGATGATCGACGGCGGCTCGCGCGCTGCGCCCGGTGAAGCGATCCCTTATTCGGAATTCGTTCGCCAGGTCGATGACGGCAGCGTTCGCACCGTCACCATGGCATCGGGCGGAACGACGGCCAATTCGACGATCAGCGGCAAGCTGGCCAGCGGCGAAAGCTTCCGCACGATCGCCCCCGCCGGAAGCAACATTGCCGACCGCATGATCCAGAAGGGCGTCGCGGTTCAGGTCAAGGCCGACGAACAGGGCAGCATCTGGCTCTACATGCTCTACAATTCGCTGCCATTCCTGCTGATTCTGGGAATCAGTTTCTTCGTCATGCGGCAGATGCAGAAGAACGCCGGCTCCGGCGCCATGGGCTTCGGGAAAAGCCGGGCCAAGATGCTGACTCAAAAGGAAGGCCGAGTGACCTTCGCTGACGTCGCTGGAATCGATGAAGCGCGCGAAGAGCTTCAGGAAATCGTCGAGTATCTCAAGGACCCGGGAAAGTTCGCCCGGCTCGGCGGGAAGATCCCCAAGGGCGCGTTGCTGGTCGGATCGCCCGGCACCGGCAAGACCTTGCTCGCCCGCGCTATCGCAGGTGAAGCGGGAGTCCCGTTCTTCACCATTTCGGGCTCGGACTTCGTTGAAATGTTCGTCGGCGTCGGCGCCAGCCGCGTTCGGGACATGTTCGAACAGGCCAAGAAAAGCGCACCGTGCATCGTGTTCATCGACGAAATTGATGCGGTTGGTCGGCATCGTGGCGCCGGCCTTGGCAACGGCAATGACGAGCGCGAGCAGACGCTCAACCAATTGCTGGTCGAGATGGACGGATTCGACGCCAATGAAGGCATTATCATCATCGCCGCGACCAACCGCCCCGACGTGCTCGACCCCGCGCTTCTCCGCCCCGGCCGGTTCGACCGTCGAGTGACGGTGCCGCTGCCCGATATCGAAGGGCGGATGAAAATCCTCGACGTGCACATGAAGAAGGTGCCGCTGGCGCCCGACGTCGATGCCCGCACCCTCGCGCGCGGAACGCCGGGAATGTCCGGCGCCGACCTTGCCAATCTGGTGAACGAAGCAGCGCTGATGGCTGCTCGGCTCGGCAAGCGCCTGGTCGCGATGGCCCAGTTTGAACTGGCCAAGGACCGGGTGATCATGGGCACCGAGTGGAAATCGCTGGTCATGACTCCCGAAGAAAAGAAAATGACTGCGTATCACGAGGCCGGCCATGCCCTGGTCCGGGTTCATGAGACCGCGTCCGACCCGATTCACAAGGCGACGATCATCCCTCGCGGCGGCGCACTGGGAATGGTCGTGTCGATGCCCGAGCGCGACAATTACAGCTATCACCGTGACAAAATGTATGCCGATCTCGCCTCGGTCATGGGCGGCCGCGTCGCCGAAGAAGTGATTTTCGGCCACGAAAAGGTGTCGTCCGGCGCATCGAGCGACATCAAGCAAGCGACCAAGCTCGCGCGGGCCATGGTCATGCAGTGGGGCATGTCGGAAAAACTCGGCCCGCTCCAATATGAGGAGGAGCAGGGCGAGACCTTCCTCGGCTATTCACAAACGCAGCGGCACAACATGTCGAACGAGACCGCCTTGGCGATCGACGCTGAAATTCGAAAGCTGGTCGACGGCGGCCATGCGCGCGCAACCGAGATTATCTCGACCAACGTCGACCAGCTTCACGCGCTGGCCGGCGCATTGCTCGAGCTCGAGACCCTGACCGGTGACGAGATCAAGACGATCATCAGTGGCGGCACGATCGACCGCAACGCGGGCATTCCGGTGGCACTCCCTGCCGCTGGTTCTTCCATTCCAAAGGCGAAGCGGCCGGCGTCGGGCGCAATTGGCGGGGCCGCGCCCGCCGGCGCCTAGTCGAACAGCCCGAGCGCGCCGATCAAGGCCATGAATGCGGTCAGCACGACGATCGCGAACAACGTTAGCAAAGCCGTGCGCCACAGCGCGCCGAACCGGCCGACGCCATAAGCGCCGCGCAACTGACGGTACATGTGCACTGGAGGGATCAGCAGCAGGAACGGCGCGATGGCGCTGAAGCCGGCTGCCGCAATCCCGGTTCCGGCCGCTACCAGCAGCAGCATGAAGCACAGCGAATAGGTCACGAACACGACGTGGTCGTAGAACCGAAAGCGCCGGCTGAAGGGGAACAGCAGCCACACGAACGGTGCCGACAGCGGGATGATCGCCCAACTCCATTTATAGCTGTTGGTCTTGAGCTTGTAGATTAGCAGGCTGGGATTTTCCTTGGCCTTTAAAAAGGCTTCCTTGAGAAATGGGACGTGGGTGTCGATGGCGTCGCTACCATTGCCGATGACCGCCGAAGTGACGCCTCGCGTGCGCATCATCTTGATCAGCTCAAGCTCTTGCTTCGAATCGCGAAGGCTCTCGTCCAATGCTTTGGCCGGCAGCTTTTGAGCGGCCAGGTCGGCGCGCTTCTTTTCCAAATGAGCGATCGTGTTTTCGACGGTTTGCTGCTGCGTTGCCAGGTCGCCACCCGGATTTCCGAAATCAGGATTAATGTTTCCGGTGAGGCCGATCACCGCGAACATCAGGAAGACCGAAAACAGGAACAGCGCGATGGGCGACACGAAGCTTGCCCGCTGTCCTGCGATGTAGCGGCGCGTCAGGTCGCCCGGCCGCCACGCCAGCAACGGCAAGGTGCGCCAGATCTTGCCTTCGAAGTGAAGGACGCCGTGGGCAAAATCGTGGAAGAAGGCAGACAGGGTGCGATGGACATGGGCGTGCTGCCCGCAGCTGCTGCAAAAGGGGCCTGCCAGCTCCGCGCCGCAGTTCAGGCAGGCAGTCTCATGCGTGTGGCCGGCACCAGGCTCGCCCGCCGCCGGTTCGACGGCGCGCGCCACCACGCTTCCGGCGACAGCATCCCCCAATGCTTCGAAGTTCCCCATCGCCTCCGCTATTAGGCGCGCTTGCAGGCGCATGCTAGCGCGGCGGCATGCGCATCGGCCTCCTTGGCGGCTCCTTCAACCCGGCACACCGCGGGCACCGTCGGATCAGCCAGGCGGCGATCGCGGCGCTGGGGCTCGACGAGGTGTGGTGGCTGGTGTCGCCGGGCAATCCGCTCAAGCACAAGGCGACCGACATGGCGCCGTTCGAAGCGCGGCTGGCCTCGGCCCAACACCAGGCTCGCGGTGCACCGATCCGCGTCAGCGATTTCGAATGCCGCGCTGGTACGCGCTACACCATCGACACGGTTCGGCGGTTGCAGCAACGCTATCCCAATCACCGCTTCATCTGGTTGCTGGGAAGCGACACTCTGCCGGAATTCCACCTGTGGCGCGACTGGCGGCGGCTTGCTGGCCAACTGCCGATTGCGGTGATTCGTCGCCCCGGTTATGATGCTCAGGCTCACGCGGCGCGCGCGTTGGGCTGGCTGCGGAGGTTTGTCCGTCCTTCCAGCCAGGCAATTGATTGGACGGAGTGGAGTGCACCGGCGATCCTTTTCCTTCGCCTGCCGCCCGACCCGACGTCCGCAACCGCCATTCGTGCGCAAGACCCCAGCTGGTATCGCCGCTCCGCCCCGCTCGTGCCGGGTGGACGGAGCGCCGGTGTAACGCACTCCCAGGAGACGCTTTGACCAACGACCCCGCCGATCCCGTGGCCGCGCGCCCGCCCTTCGCGGTGGAGGAGTTGCACGCGCTGGTGCTGCAGTCGCTTGACGACGACCAGGCGCAGGAGGTCATTTCCATCCCGCTGACTGGCAAGTCGAACATCGCCGATCATATGGTGGTCGCTTCGGGGCGCTCGACCCGGCAGGTCGCGTCCATGGCCGTTAAGCTTGCGGAAAAGATCAAGGCGCAATTTGGGCGGAGCGTTCGTATCGAAGGGCTTCCGGCGGCTGACTGGGTGCTGATCGATGCGGATGATGTGATCGTCCACATTTTCCGCCCCGAAGTTCGGAATTTTTACAATTTGGAGCGCATGTGGGCATTTGGCGACGAAGCGGGCGGAAACGCCGCTGCTGGCGGGTGAGAGACATGCGAGTTCGCGTTTTTCTGTTTGCGCTTCTGGCGCTGGTGTCACAGCCCGTCCTGGCGGCCGCGTCGCCCGGTATGGCCGACCTTGAACGGCAGCTAAGCGCCCTTGCCGCCAACAAGTCCGCGGACATCGGCATTGCCGCGCTCGACCTGGAAACGGGCGAAACCGTCAGCATCAAGGGCGCAACTCCGTTCCCCATGGCCAGCACCGTCAAGGTTGCCGTCGCCGCGCTGTATCTTGCGCAAGTCGATCATGGCCGCCGCTCGCTCGATGACACGATCAATGGCGTGCCCGCGCGCCGCCTGATGGCGCGGATGCTGATTCACAGCGACAACCGCGCAACCGATATCCTGCTCAAGGATCTGGGCGGCCCGACGGTCCTTCACGACTGGCTTGCCGACAATGGCATCCGCGGGCTGCGCGTCGATCGCACGATCGCCCAGCTGCTCAGCGCCAAGCGCGACCTGTGGGACCGCCGCGATTCCTCGACTCCAACCGCGATGGTCGACTTGCTGCGGCGCGTGTACCGCGGGCAGTTGATCAAGCCGCAAAGCCGCAATTACCTGCTTGGCCTGATGTCCCAGTGCGAAACCGGCAAGAACCGGATGAAGGCGCTGCTGCCGTTCGGAACCGCGGTCGAACACAAGACCGGCACGCTCAACGGCCTGGCGGACGACGTTGGCTTTATTTCGCTGCCCGACGGCCACCGCGTCGCAGTCGCAATCTTCACTCGCGGGGGAGCCGATCGGCCGCGCACCATCGCCGAAGCGGCCCGGGCGATTTACGACGGCTTCAGGTCGGCGTTCACCTACACCATGCGACCGGCGCTTTCGGGCAATTAGTGCTTCTGCACATTGTCGCTCGCGGCAAGATCGGCCGGTCTCCCGAAGCGGATCTCGTCGACCGCTATGTCAAACGGATCGCCTGGCCAACCCGGGTCACCGAACTTCCCGACAGCGGCGGCAACCTTGCCCCGCTGCCGGGCAATAGCGTGACCGTCGTGCTCGATGAGCGCGGCCTGGCGATCTCGTCGATGGAGCTTGCCCGCAAACTCGAAGGCTGGCGCGACGATGGCCGGCGCGAGGCGCGATTTCTGATCGGCGCGGCCGACGGCCATAGCGAACAACAACGCGCCGCGGCCGATTTTCTATGGTCGTTCGGGCCGGCGACGTGGCCGCACGTGCTGGTGCGGGTAATGCTCGCCGAACAGCTATTCCGTGCGGTTTCGATCCTCGCCAATCATCCGTATCACCGTGGCGGCTAGGCGCGGGCTCGCTCTTGCTGTGGCGGGAGCCATGGTGCCGCTATTGCTCGCGGCCAGCGCGCGGCCAGCGGGCGCGGGCCCTCCGATGGACCCCGAACTGGCCACTGCCCGCGCGGAACAGGCGGCGGCGGAACGGGATGCCGCCCGTCTGACCACTGCCGCCCAGCACGCGCGCACCGAGGAAGAGCGTTTGCGCGCCGAGGTACAGTCGGCGGCACGCGCGATCGAAGGTGCCGAAGCCGGAATCAGCGCCGCCGACGCGCGCCTTCGCCTGGCCGACGAATTCCTTGCCGCCCACCGCCAGCGGCTGGTGCGGGAACAGCAACCGGCAGCAAGCCTGCTTGCCGGGCTGGCGGTAATGGCCGACCGCCCGCCGTTGCTGGTGCTTGCCGACCACGGCAGCACCGATCAGCTGGTGGCGGTTCGTATCCTGCTTGCAGCAACGCTGCCCGTGGTGCGCAGCCGAACCGCTCGGATCTCGGCCGAAATCGCCGATGGCAAACGGCTTCAGCAATCCGCCCTCCAGGCGCGGCGCGACCTGGCGGATAGCCGGCGCTTGCTCGGCACCCGCCGCCACAGCTTTGCTTCGCTCGAGGACCGGGCGCACAACCAGGCACTGACCGCGGGGACCGAGGCGCTGAATGTCGGCGACACGGCGCTGGCGGCAGGCGAGGATATCGATCGGCTACGCGGAGCCGAAGCCAACAGCCAGGGCATTCGTGCGGTCGCGCGGCAATTGGCCGCGGCCGATCCCGCCCCGCCACGCCCTTTCAACGGCTCGGCAGGCGCTTCCGGGCCGTCGTTTGCCTATACGCTGCCGGCAAGTGCTCCAGTCACCGTCGGAGTGGGCGCAGTCAGCGCCAGCGGCGTTCGTTCGCGTGGGCTCGATCTTGCGACGACGCGCGGGTCCGAGGTCACCGCCCCGGCCGACGGCATCGTCCGCTTCGCCGGACCGTTTCGTGACTATGACGGGGTGCTGATTGTCGATCATGGCGGGGGCTGGATGACATTGATCGTCAATCTCGCATCGCAGCTTCAAAATGGCGACAAGGTTCGTCTCGGCGATCAGGTCGGACGGGCGCTTGGCCCGATCCAGGTTGAACTGTCCCACAATGGGCGGCGAATCTCCCCCGCTCTCATCGCAGGTTCATCTGCGCCTCTGTCAAAGGCTGCAAAAGGCCGCTAAATCGCGTGGCTCGATCTGCCGATTGGGACGGAATTGAGATGAAATTCAACAGCAAGCTACTGCCACCGCTCGCGCTCGTCGGAGCACTTGCCCTGGTGCCGATCACGGCCAGCTCCTTCGCCGCCGCGGACACGACCAATTATCAGGAGCTCGAGCGCTTCATGAGCGTCTATGAGCGGGTCAAGGCCAGCTATGTCGAGCCAGTTGACGATCACACCCTGATCAAAGGCGCGATCGATGGCATGCTGTCAGCCCTCGACCCCCATTCGTCCTACGCCGAAGCAAGCGATTACGATCAGTTGAAAAGCACCACCGACGGCAATTACGGTGGCCTTGGCATCACCGTTTCGATCGAAGACGGGGCGGTCAAAGTCATTGCGCCGACCGAAGACACGCCGGCGTGGCGCGCCGGGGTCAAGTCGGGCGACTACATCACCCACATCAATGGCGAGCTGGTCTACGGCCTGACTCTAGATGAAGCCGTCGGCAAGATGCGCGGCTCGGTTGGAACGCCGATCAAGCTGACCCTTGTCCGGCCCGGCCGCGATCGGCCGCTGGACCTGTCCATGGTGCGCGAGCGGATCGAGCTGCACCCGGTCAAGTGGGAGCTGAAGGACGGCATTGGCTACCTCAACATCAACACCTTTTCAGGCAATGTCGGCGATCAGGTGAAGTCGGCGTTGCTGTCGATCGACAAAGCCACGGGCGGCCACCCTCTGGGCTATGTCGTCGATCTCCGTTCGAACCCCGGCGGACTGCTCGACGAAGCGGTCAACGTTAGCGACGCCTTCCTCGATAGCGGGGAAATCGTGTCGCAGCGCGGCCGTACCAAGGACGACATCGAACGCTATTATGCCCGCCCGGGCGACATGGCGCACGGCCTGCCGGTGATCGTTTTGGTCGATGCCGGCACCGCCAGCGCTTCCGAAATCGTTGCTGGAGCACTTCAGGATCATCGCCGCGCGCTGGTCATGGGCGAGCGCAGCTTCGGCAAGGGCTCGGTGCAAACGGTCATGCAAACGGGCCCGCAAAGCGCTCTGCGCCTGACCACCGCCCGCTATTACACTCCGTCGGGCCGGTCGGTGCAGGCGGGCGGAATCGATCCCGATATCGCCGTGCCGCAGATTTCGGACGAGGACTACAAGGATCGCCGAGTGATCCGCGAAGCCGACTTGCGGCGGCACCTGCTGGCCCAGGCGAAGGTCGAGGACAAGCTTCTCGAAGCGGACAGCACTGCCGATCCGCGCTTTGCCGCGAAGCCTGAAGAGCTGAAGAAAAAGGGCATCAAGGACTTCCAGCTTTATTATGCGCTGAACACTCTGAAGCGGCTCGCCGGGACGAATAATGTCGCCTCGGCCAGCACGGCGAAGAAGCTGCGCTAAGGCGATGCAGCATGCGCTCGCCCGCCGTGATGGCGGGATTTGGATGGGGGCTTCTTCCACAGCACGGCTGATCGCCTTGTTATTGCCCGCTGCGCTTCTTGGCGGAGCGCTGTGGTCGCAATATTTCGGCGGCCTTTACCCGTGTGAGATGTGCTATTGGCAGCGCTGGCCACATGGTGCGGCGATCCTGCTTGCAGTCGGAGCTTTCACCACGCCGGCGACCTCCAGCCGGGCCCGCTCACTTACTCTGCTGGCCGCGCTCGCAATCGCGGTTTCCGGACTAATCGGGGTCTATCATGCTGGCGTCGAAGCGAAGATTTTCCAAGGCTTCACGCAGTGCACGGCAACACCCACTACGGGCTTGAGCACTGCCGATCTCCTCAAACAAATCATGCATGCTCCACTCATCCGCTGCGACCAGGTCCAGTTTCGCTTTCTCGGGATTTCGCTAGCTGGATGGAACGCGATCCTGTCGCTTGGCGGGGCGGCGCTGATTGCGTTGCTGACGTTGCGGAGCGCGCGTCGGTGAGTGGCTGGCGTCCAGGCGATCGGCGCGCCGACCGCGCATCAATGCTCCGCGTCGACCAGGCCGGCGAATATGGCGCGACCCGCATCTATGCTGGTCAGCTTGCAGTGCTCCGCCGCAATAGCCCGGAAGGCCGGCTGGTCGCGCGCATGGCGGCGCAGGAAGAACGGCACCTCAAGCGGTTCGATCAGCTCGTCGCCGAACGTGGCGTGCGGCCAACTGCGCTGCAACCGCTGTGGAACGTCGCCGGCTTCGCGCTCGGCGCGGTAACCGCGCTCATGTCGGAAAAGGCGGCGCTCGCCTGCACTGACGCGGTGGAGACCGTGATCGACCGTCATTACGGTGATCAGCTGACCGAGCTTGGCGAGTCGGATCCCGAGCTTTCCGCGGATATCCTGTTATTCCAGGCCGAAGAGGTGGAGCATCGCGATATCGCCCGCGAAGCCGGCGCGGCGGAGGCGCCCGGCTATCCCTTGCTGACCGCAGCAATCCGCGCCGGTTGCAAGGTAGCAATTGAGCTTTCAAAGCGGATTTGAGGAACCGGGCGCGGGTTCACCCGCTCTAACGGTGAGAAAAGGAAGTTGGGACGATGACCAGGCTAACGATCAATCTTGCAGCCGGAGCGGCAGCTGCCGCCGGCTTCGCGCTGCTTCCCGCGCCGGCGACTGCACAGCAGTCCAGCGGAGTCGCTGAAATCATCGTTTTTGGCGCAGACCCGTGCCCGCGCTCGACCGACGATCAGGTCGTCGTTTGCGCCCGCCGGCCTGAAAACGAACGCTACCGGATCCCGAAAAAGTATCGCCCGGGCGGCACTCGCCAGGAAACGACATCGTGGGCCAAAAAGGCGCGCGCGCTGGAAACGGTCGGCGCGACCGGGATCAATAGCTGTTCGCCCGTCGGCCCGGGTGGCTTTACCGGTTGCCTCACCCAAGTGATCCAGCAAGCGCGTGAAGAGCGCAAGGAACAGGCCGCCGGGGATACCCCGCCCGAGTAATAAGGGCTTTCATCTTCGCATCCGACGTTGTTAACTGCCCGGGCCGCATGGCCTTGGAAGGATGTTTATGACTGTCGCCGAAGCCACTCCCGACATCGAACATATCAATCAAAGTGACCGGGCTTTCCTCGGCCACCCCAAGGGCCTTGGCTATCTCGGCTTCGCGGAAGCGTGCGAACGCTTCTCTTATTACTCCATGCAGACGCTGCTGGTGCTCTACATGGTCAATTACCTGCTGCTGCCCGGGCATATCGAACATGTCAGCGGCCTGGCCTGGCTGCGCAGCTGGCATTATCGCGGGCTCGACGGCCAACCACTCTCATCGGCAATTTTCGGCGATTACACGTCGCTGGTTTATCTGACGCCGATCTTCGGCGGGATCATTGCCGACCGGCTGACAGGGCGTCGATTCGCCTTGATCGCCGGTGCGCTGGTGATGGCGATGGGCCACTTCCTGATGGCATTTGAAGGCGCGTTTTTGTTCGCGCTGCTCTCGCTGATCGTCGGTGTCGGGCTGTTCAAGGGCAATATCGCGACGCAGGTCGGCGAGCTTTATTCCGAAAACGATTTGCGCCGGGCGATGGCGTTTCAGATCTTTTACATCTTCATCAACGTCAGCGTGATCGCCGCGCCCCTGGTGTCAGGGACGCTTGGCCAGGAAGTTGGCTGGCACTGGGGCTTTGGCTGCGCCGGAGTAGTGATGGTCCTCGGACTGTTCATCTATCTCGCGGGTCGGCGCTGGCTGCCGGAAGACCGCAGCCGCGCGGTTCGAGCCGCTACTCCGCGCGAGCCTTTGAGCCGCGACGACTGGCGGCGCGTGACCTATTTGCTGGTCCTGATCCCGGTGCTTGCAATTGCGCTGCTCACCAACCAGGAAATCTTCAACGCCTACCTCGTGTGGGGCGACCAGCAGTTCAACCTGCGGTTCCTCAGCTTCAACATGCCGTCGAGCTGGCTGATCACCCTCGACGCAACCCTGAGCTTCTCGATGCTGGTTGCGGTCGCGGCCTTCTGGAAGTGGTGGGGCCTCAAGCATCGCGAGCCGGACGAAATCAGCAAGATGATCATCGGCGGCCTGTTCACCATTGCCGGCGGCCTGTGCCTGTACCTGGCGGCGCTGACTCAGACGGAAGGCGGCAAGATCGGCCTGTTCTGGCCGTTCATGTTCCACCTGCTCAACAGCATCGGTTTTGCCCATGTGCTGCCGATCAGCCTCGCCCTGTTCAGCAAGCTTGCGCCGCGTCAGATCGCGGGGACGGTGATCGGGTTATATTATCTGTCATTCTTCCTCGCCAACAAGATCGTCGGCTACATCGGCGGACTATATTCTTCGCTGCCGACGACGACCTTCTGGCTGATTCACGTCGGCACCGCTGTCTTTGGCCTGTTGGCGTTCGTCGTCTTCAAGCTGGTCGTTGGCGGACGAATTCACACCACCGAAGCGGACCAGGCAGCGGCGCTCCGCTAATCTTCGGCTAGACAGTTGCGCTTGGCGCCACCGCGGCCCGTTCGCTGATGGGGAAGACGGTCACCATCGGCCGCGTCCGCGGGCAGGCGCAGGGCAAGCAGTTCATCCGCGACCTTGAACGCATGAAGGCGCGCGCCGCGGAGCTCGCCGGCTAACGGTTGTTAGAAACTGTAGCCAAGCGTGGCCTTGATCGTTCGCGGCGCGCCCGGCGCGATATTGTTGTCGCTGTTGGCGGCCGGGAAATAATGCGCGCCAAGCAGGTTTTCCGCGTTGACCTGCGCCTGGATTCCGCCCGGCAGCCGGTAGAACAGCGCCGCGTCGACGCGTGCGTAGCCCGGCAAGGTGACGGCATTGCTGATCGAGGCGAACGACTTCGACCGGGCAATCAGCCCGAGCCCAACCCCGACATTTCTGGTCAGGTCGAACCGGTTCCACAGCGAGAAACTGTGGCGCGGCACCAGCGGTGCTTCGCGGCCCGCCGGCGCCGCCGTCGTGGTCTGGGTAATTTCCGCCTTTTGCAACGTGTAGCCGCCCGAAATCATCCAGCGGCTGGTGACGCTGCGTTCCAGCCCGAGTTCGAGGCCACGGCTGCGCTGCCTGCCGGTGAGCACCGTGTGCGAAGGATCGAGCGGGTCGGTGGCGCGGGTGTTCGTCCGGTCGAGCTGATAAATTGCGGCGGTGGCCAGCAGGCCGTCGAGCAGCTCCCACTTGCCGCCGATTTCCCGATTGTCGAAGCGCTCCGGCTCCAGGCCTTGGGTAATCGCGGTCAAGCCGCTGAACTGATCGCCCGATTGCGGCAGGAAGGACCGGCTCGCGCTGGCGTAAAGCGACAGCTTGGCGGAGGGCTTGAGCACCACGCCAAGCCGCGGCGACCACAAGGTGTCGCGGCGCTTGAAGCGGCTGCCGGCGCCGCGCAAGTCGTCGATTGTCACGGCGAAACTGTCGAGCCGAATGCCGGCGACTATTTCGAGCCATAAGGCGGGGCGAATCTGTTCCTGCACGTAAGCCGCGGCGAGCGCCGCGTGGACGCGATTGTTGGCGTCGCTTGCGACCGGCGCGAAGCTGACGTCTGCGCTCACCGTCGGATCGCCAACCGCGACAATGTTGCCGCCGACCAGAGTCCCCGTCATGCGCTGGTTGCGAGAAGATTGACGGCCGATCTCGAATCCCAGCAACAGCGTCTGGTCGATGCCCGCCAGCGGACCAGTCCAAATCAGATCGTTCTGGCTGAACAGGTTCGTGCGATCGTTGCGGTTGTTGTAGGCGCCCAGTGTCACCAGGCCGGTCGCCGGGTCGTAAGCAGTCGGATACACGTTCTGATAGAATTTGCGGTAGTCGCCGTGGAGCGTGCGGCTGCGCAGCTTCACGCCCGCGCCAAAATCATGCTCCACGGTTAGGGATGCGAGATCGACGTCGGCGCGCGCGAAGCTGTGGTCGGGGTCGCCGAAGAACGTCCGGTCATAACCGCGCAGTGGTTCCGGCCCATCGGCGGGGACACCGCGGTCGGCGGTCCGCCGGTCGTGAAAATGTTCGAACGACAGATCGACCCGCGTATTGGGTCCGGCGAGCACGGCGACCGTGGGATTAATTCCGTAGCGCCGGGATCGAACATGATCCCTGAAGCTTGCTCCATCTTCATAAAGCCCGTTCACGCGCAGCCCGAACGCGCCGTTGAATGCGTGATCCACATCGCCTGTCAGCCGAAAGCCGCCAAATCCATCGGCCGAAGCGCGGACCTGGCGCACGTCGGTCAGGCCTGGGCGTTTAAGCACGCGATTGAACACGCCGCCGCCACCGCCCCGTCCGAAGATCATCGCATTGGGTCCTTTGAGGACTTCGACCCGTTCGACGTTGTAGAAATCGCGGAAGTACTGGACGTCGTCGCGCACGCCGTCGACGAAGAAGTCGGCGGTGCTGGAATTTCCGCGAAGCACGAGCGTATCGCGGTTGCCTTCGCCGCTGTTGTACGAAGCCCCCGGAATGAAGTTCAGCACGTCGGCGACCGAACGCAGCTGCTGGTCTTCAATCTGCGCCTCGCTGATCACGCTCAGTGCCTGCGGGACGTTCCTGATGTCGGTCTGGGTCCTGGTCGCGGTCGCGGTGCTGCGGATGCCATAGTGAACTGGCCGCCCGGTGATGACGATCGGCTCCGCCGCGGCGCTCGCGGCCGCGTCCTCAGCGGCGTTCGCGGCCCCAGAAAGGCCGCATACTGCCAACCCCGCTATTGGACGAATAATCGATCGGAACACACGAACCCCCTGACTGAGGATCCGTTCTAATGTTATTGATAGTCATTCGCAATAGCATTTACTCGGCGGCGAGCATGGTCTCCGCACCGCCGAGGTCCACCGACACCAGCCGGCTCACGCCTTGTTCGATCATCGTTACTCCGTACAGCCGATGCATCCGGCTCATCGTCACCGCATTGTGGGTCACGATCAGGTAGCGCGTGTCGGTCTCGCCCGTCATGCGATCAAGCAGTTCGCAGAACCGCTCGACATTGGCGTCGTCCAGCGGTGCATCGACTTCGTCGAGTACGCAGATCGGCGCCGGGTTGGTCAGGAAGATCGCGAAGATCAGAGCAATCGCCGTGAGCGCCTGTTCGCCACCCGACAATAGTGTCAGCGCCGACAAGCGCTTGCCCGGCGGCTGCGCCATGATCTCCAATCCGGCTTCCAGCGGGTCATCGCTTTCGACCAGCTCAAGGTGCGCCTGGCCGCCTTCGAACAGCGTCGTGAACAGCCGCCGGAAATGCGCATCGACCTGGCCATAGGCTTCCAGCAGGCGCACTCGCCCTTCGCGGTTGAGATTGCCGATCGAACCGCGCAGGCGATGGATGGCTTGAGTCAGTTCTTCGGCCTCGGCGGCGCCCTTGCCGCGCGTTTCGTCAAGCTCGGCGAGCTCGGCCTCGGCGACCAGGTTCACCGGACCGATCCGTTCGCGTTCGCCGGTCAGCCGGTCAAGCGCGGCCGCCTCGACCTCCGCATTGCGCGGCGCATCGGCGTCGAAGCCGAGCTTTTCGGGCAGCCGCTGCGGCACGCATTCGAACTTCTCAACGGCGGCGCGCGCAAACTCCGCGCTGCGCGCCTGCTGCGCTTCGGCGCGGGCCGCGGCAGCGGCGCGGCGCTCGCGAGTATCGGCGGAGAGCTCTTGGGCGGCAGACACTGCAGTGGCCGCGGTAACGACCGCCTCCTCCTTTTCGCGTTCGCCGGCGGTCGCTTCTCTTATTCGGCGCTGGCCGTCGTGGTTGGCCTGTTCCAGCTCGGCAATGTGGTGGTCGAGCGCCGCCGGCTCGGCTTCAAGCGCGGACTTCTCCGCCGCCTGTTGGCGGTGCCGCTCAAGCGCTTCGGCCAAGCGCCGTTCAGCATCGCTTTGACGCTTGCGCCATTCGGCCTGTTCGCGGCCGGCGGCGCTCTCACGCTCACGATCGGCGGCGGTCTCGCGGGCCTTGGTCGCGGCTTCGGCGCGCTTGTCGGCTACTGCCGCCGCAGTCGTCGCCGCGGCACGGCGAGCGGCTTCTACCTCAACCTCAAGTTCCGCCGGGTCGGGCAGCGCGGCAAGCGCTCCATCGGCAAGTGCGGCCGCTTCGCGCGCGGCTTCGAGGACCGGTTCCAGGTCGGTCCGGCGCTGGCCAAAGGCGGTCCGTTGCGCCTCGATCCGCTCGAGCGCCGCGGCCGCTCCATCCATCGCCCGGCCGGCTTCTCTAACAATGCGCTCCGCCGCCAGTGCCGCGCTCCGCGCCTCCTCTGCTGAGTTGCGGCATGACTCCATGGCGGTCATCGCCGAATCGCGCTCGGTCCGCGCCGCTTCGACCGCCTGGTCCAGCTTCGGCAGCGTTTGCGACAAATCGGCAAGCCGGTTGGCGCGAAGCAACCGCTCGGCCGCTGCCGCGCCCGCGCCGTGAGCGACAAAGCCGTCCCACCGGCGCAGCCGCCCATCGCGTGTGACGAGCCGTTGCCCGACGGCCAGCTGCTGCCCTTCATCCGCCCCCGCGACCGCGACTTGGCGCAAGCGCCGAAGCAGCTCCTTCGGCGCAGTGACGTGATCGGCCAGGCGCTGCGTTCCCGAAGGCACTGGCGGATCGCCGTCCTCGACTTCGCTACCCTGCCACGAACGCAGTTGATCGCCCGGACCAACGCCTGCGTCCGCATCTTCGCCAAGCGCCGCTGCAAGTGCCCGCTCATACCCGGGCTCGGCGCGAAGGCTTGCAATGGCCGCCCCTCCACCGTGCTCCAATGCCCGGGCCAGCGCATCATGCTCGGCGGTCGCAGCCGACAAGGCCGCCCGCGCTGCGGCCAAGCGGCTCTCGCTGGAATCGCGCGCTTCGGCGGCCTCGGTCCGGCCGCTCTCGGCCCGCAATCGACGCTCCTCGGCTGCGCTCAGCGCCAGTGTGGCCGCTTCGGCGCTTGCTTCGCTTGCGGCGCGCGCCTGCTCGCGGTCGCTGCCGTCGCCCAACGCGACAAGCTGTTCGGCCAGCCGCGACTGCTCCAGCGCGGTGCGTGCCAGCTGCGCTTGGGCCGCTTCGCGCGCGGCTTCGGCAACGCGCCGCTCGGCACGCATCGCGGCCTGGCGCGCAAGCAAGTCGGCAAGCGCCGATTCCGATTCGCGGGACAGCAGTTCGCAGCTGCCAAGATCCGCGGCGATCCGGCTCGAATGATTCTCCCCGTCGGCAAGCCGCTGCTCGATCGCGGAGCGCTCTTGTTCCAACTGGGCGATGGCGTGCGCCGCATCGCTCTTCAGCGCTTCTTCGCGTTGCATGTCGCCGGCCAGCGATGACTGGAGCCGCTCGAGCTCCGACAGCCGCCGTCCAACCGTGTCGCGCCGCGCCCGCGCGCCGGCCAGTTCGTGCGCAAGTGCATGGCCTTGCTCGCGCAGCCGAGCGAGCGATTCGCGGCTTTCGGTCAGCGCTTCACTGGTTCGGCCATGCGCTTCCTGGGCGGCGGCGATCGCTTGCTGAATTTCGGCAACGGCTCCGGCGGCGGCATCGGCTTCCGCCTGGGCAGCGCCCGCGCCCGCCTCGGCGTCGACCCAACGCGCATGGAGCAGGCGGGCTTCGACCGCGCGGATTTCGCCGCTGATCTTGCGGTACCGTTCGGCGGCTCGGGCCTGGCGGCGAAGCTGGGCCGCGCGCTGTTCCTGCTCGCCCAGTATCTCGCCCAGCCGCGCCAGATTGGCCTCGGTTGCACGAAGCTTCTGCTCGGCATCCTTGCGCCGCGCATGAAGTCCTGAAATTCCTGCCGCTTCTTCAAGCAGCAGGCGCCGCTCGACCGGCTTGGCGGCAATCACCGAACCGATCTTGCCCTGGCTGACCAAGGCCGGCGAATGCGCTCCGGTCGCGGCATCGGCAAATACCAGCGCCACGTCCTTGGCGCGGACGTCGCGCCCATCGATCCGATAGGCCGATCCCGCCCCGCGCTCGATGCGCCGAGTGATTTCGCTTTCCGCGCTTCCACCTGCGTCGGCGCTGGTCGGTTCAAGCAGGATGGACACTTCGGCGAAGTCGCGCGGCGGACGGCTCGCCGTACCCGCGAAGATGACATCCTCCATCCCGCCGCCACGCAGCGATTTGGGACTCGATTCGCCCATCGCCCAGCGAATGGCTTCAAGCAGGTTGGACTTGCCGCAGCCATTGGGCCCGACAACGCCGGTCAGCCCGGGCTCGATCCTCAGTTCGGCAGGTTCGACGAAGCTTTTGAAACCGCTGAGCTTCAGCCGCCGGATGCGCACGTGTCGGCTCCCCCCTGGGCCACGCTAGCTGCCTGCCTTCCTCAACTGTTCCTGAAGGGTTTTCCAGTCCCACACCGGCGTCAACTTGCCGTTGATCATAATTGCCGGAGTACCTGGCACTCCGGCATCCAGCGCCGCCTGGTACATTGCGGAAAGGCGAAGTTGCGCGGGCTCACTGGTCAGGCACGAACGAGCCGCGGCCGGCGCGATTCCGCCGGCGCTGGCGACCGGCAGCAAGCCCGCATCCTGGGCCACTTTCAGCGGAATTTGCTGGTCGGCAATCCCGTCGGGCAGCGCAATTTCACGCGCCGTCCACACCGGCTGGGTGGCGTACAGAGTCGCGGCGAGGGGGAAGAAACGCGACGGTCCGCCGCACCGGGCGATCAAGGTTGCGGCAAGATCCTGGGCGTTCAGCACCATTGGCCTGAACTCGTAGCTGGCGCGGCCGCTGCGCACGTATCGACTGACAAATGGCGACACCGCGTCCTGCGCGAAATGCCGGCAATGCGGACAGGTCAGCGACCCATATTCAATGACCTTCAGCCGCGCCGTCGGACTGCCCATGCCGAACCCGCCGGCGCTCGATTGCCAATAGGTCTTGCTCCAGTCGCGAGTCGCCGGAGCCTTCGCCACCGACGCTGACAGCGGCACCAGGCACAGCGCGAGCAGAGCGCCTAACGCTCGCCCGGCCTTGATCATTTCAGCGCCTCGTCAAGCTGCGGCTGAAGCTTGTCCCAGCTGGCCGTATCTTTGAGCAAGGCGCCATTGATGATGAACGACGGCGTTCCCTGGAAATCGGGATATTGATTGGTCACGTCGCCGGCTTGCTGGACCAGCTTGTCGACGCTGCTCTCGTTCGTCAGGCACTGCGTGCTCTTGGCCTGTGAAACGCCGCGAGCCGCCGCCCACTCCTGGAGACCCGTCAGCTTGGCAAGCTCGACGAACTGCTGGTTGGGCGGAAGGTTCTGGACCTGCTCCAGCTGTGCTGGCGGAACGGCCTGGATCTTCCCGACCCAGGTCGGTTGATCCTTGTACAGCGCGCGAACCATCGGGAAAAAAGTCTCCGCGCCATTGCATTCGGCAATCAGGACCGCCGGAAGGTCCAGGCCGTGCAGTAGGTAGGGCCGGAATTCCCAGCTGAGGTTGCCCGACTTCACATATTTGTCGACCAGCGCCGGGCCCCCGGTTTCATCGAATTCGCGGCAGTGCGGGCAGGTCAGCGCGCCGATTTCGACCAGCTTCACCTTCGCATTGGGGTTGCCCATCAAATAACCCGCCGGCGTGGCATTGACGACCTGGGTCCAGTCGCCGCCGGGTGGCGGCGTGACATGCTCGAATTTGACGGGCTCGCTCGCGACCTGGTTGCCGGCGTTCTTATTGCACCCCGCGAGGGCGATTACGCCCAGGGCGCAGGTGGCGAAATGACGAACCTTCATTGAATCACTAGCTCCGTATTGGCGACGGGATGGGCGTTTCGCTGTCGTTGGCAACCGACGGCGGCCCGCCACTAGCCCCGATTTGCGCGGCAAGCGACTCCAGGCAGGCGCGCAGTTCAGGGTCGGCGATCTCGCGCAGACCCTCGCCGAGTTCCTTCGGCACCGCGCGCAACTGCGGACGGGCGACACTCGGCGCCGGCGCTGGCGGCTTACCCTGGCGAAAGATGATCCGGTCGATCGCGGCGTGACCGAAGAAGCGGTTGACGCGTTCAATGATCAGCGGCGCCAGATGCTGCACGAGTGGCGCATGGGCGCCCTCGACCAGCAGAGTCAGCGCTCCGCCTGCCTTGCGGCCCTGTGGAAAGCGGATCGATTCGGGCGACGACACCTTGGCGTAGCGCTCGCCGACGATTTCCGACCAGCGGCTGACGATCGACGATTGGACGAACCCGAATCGCCGGAACGACCGGCCGCCGACCTCGCCGACCAGGTCGCCCGCTGCCCGCGCGCGGCAGCTTCGAGGCGCTTCGGCCTTGGGCTTGCCGCCGCTCGTGGGTTGATCCTTCGACATGGCAGCAGACCATGCCATAGCGGGGTGTGACCGCCAATGCCGCAGACCCATTAATCCAACATTATGTGGATAACTTCAGGCGTTTGCCGTGGCGCTCGGCACCAGGCGAAACAGCGCCCGACCCGTACCGCATATGGCTCAGCGAAGTCATGCTTCAGCAGACCAGCGTTGCGGCGGTTATTCCGCGATTCCAACGGTTCGTTGAACGGTGGCCCGACATCGCTGCCCTCGCCGCTGCGGCCGATGCCGACATTCTCGCCGAATGGGCGGGGCTCGGCTATTATGCCCGCGCCCGTAATCTCATCGCCTGCGCCCGCGAAGTGGCGGCGAACGGAGGCTTTCCAACGACCGCGGCGGAGCTTCGCAAGCTGCCGGGCCTGGGCGCTTACACCTCGGCCGCGATTGCCGCGATCGCGTTCGGCGAACGGAGCGCGGCGGTCGATACCAACGTCGCGCGCGTGATTGCGCGCCTCCATGCCCTGGAACGGCCGCGGCGAGCCGAACTGGAGCGCCTGACACTCGACCTGATGCCGCTTCGGTCACCGGGCGATTTCATTCAGGCGATGATGGACCTCGGCGCCACCATCTGCCGGCCCAAGGCGCCGCGCTGCATCGCGTGCCCATTGCAATCGTGCTGCGCCGGTTTCGCCATCGGAACGCCGGAGCACTTTCCCGCGGCCAAGCAGAAACGCGAGCGCCCGCATCGCTTCGGCACTGCTTATTGGATCGAACGGCAGGGCAGCGTGTGGCTGGTACGACGCCCGGCGAAGGGCCTGCTCGGCGGCATGGCGGCACTGCCAGGCAACGACTGGACGCCAGCCGGGCCTGACGACGCGCCACCGGCGCTGGGCAGCGTGCGGCACGTCTTCACTCACTTTTCGCTCGATCTTGCCATCGTCGCGCACGGCCAGGCTTCCGGGGATGGATGGTGGCAGCCGCTCGACCGGCTTGGCGAAGCCGGGCTCCCAACACTTTACAGAAAGGCCGCGGCGCTTGCGCTGAACGCCAGCGACGAAGCCAGCGCGGCGGCTTGAAGATGGGCTGAAGCGCCCTTAATAGGCGGCGCAATCAAGCCGTCTTGGCCGCCAGGTGACAGGGAAACTTCATGAGTCAGGACGATCGCTTCAACACCATTGCCGGCTGGACTCTGTTCGCCGGCATCGTGGCGCTCGGCTCGTCGATCGTGGCCGGCGAAATGTTTCATAGCGAGCGGCCGGAATCGGGCGGTTACCCAATCGAGGGCGTGGTCCAGGAGGGCGAGGGCGCCGCTGCCGCGGAACAGCCGATCGAAGCGTATCTGGCCACGGCCGACGTCGCGAAGGGGCAGCAGGTCTTCAACAAATGCGCCGCCTGCCACAACGCCGACAAGGGGGGGGCGAACCAGCTCGGTCCCAATTTGTGGGGCGTGCTTGGCGAACCGATTGGCCAGGGCAAGGGCTTCGCCTTTTCCGCCCCGCTCACCAAGAAGGGCGGCAATTGGAATTGGGACAACCTCAGCCAGTGGCTGACCAGCCCCAAGGCGTTCGCGCCGGGCACCAAGATGACGTTTGCGGGCCTCGGCAATCCGCAGGACCGCGCCAACGTCATCGCCTTCCTTAACGCGCATAGCGACGCGCCCAAGCCGCTTCCCGCTGCTCCGGCGGAAACCAAGCCGTCGGCGGCCGCGGCGGCAACGAAGCCAGGTGTCGATGTTCCGCAAAACAGCAATCCGCCGGGGACTGGCCCCAACAACGGGCCGCAGAAGGCGGAGACCGAACCGGCGGTTCCAGCCAAGCCTTAAGCTTGGCGTTATTCGGGCGGCGCGCTTTGATGCGCCTGGGGTGACGGATTGAGTTCGTAGAAATCGGTGACGAAGTCCCACGCCTCGGCCGCGCTTTCGCTCCAGTGCAACAGGTCGAGGTCGTGCGGGGAAATCACGCCTTCGTCGACCAGTGCCTGGAAATCGACCACCGAATTCCAGAATTCGCGACCGAACAGCAGGATCGGCAACGGCCGCACCTTGCCAGTCTGGATCAGCGTCAGCAGCTCGAACATTTCGTCGAACGTGCCGAACCCGCCAGGGAATACTGCTACCGCCCGCGCCCGGAGCAGAAAGTGCATCTTGCGCAGTGCGAAATAGTGAAATTGGAAACTCAGTTCGGGGGTTACATAGGGATTGGGCAGTTGTTCGTGCGGAAGCACGATGTTCAGCCCGATGGTCGGCGCCCCAACGTCCGCCGCGCCCCGGTTGGCGGCTTCCATGAATGACGGCCCGCCGCCCGAACACACCACGAAATGCTTGCGGCCCGCTTCGTCGCAGTCACACTCGCTAGCCAGCCGGGCAAGTTCGCGCGCCTCATCATAATATCGCGACTTCGCCTTCAACCGCTCGGCGATCGCCCGCTGCTGGTCGTTGGTCGCGGATTCGATCAACGCGTCGGCCATGTCGGGCGCGGGCACTCGCGCCGATCCGTAAAATACGAATGTCGAAGCAATCTTCGCTTCATTCAGCAGCAGTTCGGGCTTGAGCAGTTCCAGCTGGAAACGCACCGGGCGCAAATCCTCGCGCAGCAGGAATTCGGTATCCTGGAACGCCAGCTTGTAGGCGCTGCTTTCGGTCTGCGGGACTGACGGGACGTGCTCGGCCGAGCGCGCGTCGACCTTGGACGTCGGGAAGATTCGGTTGGGCGGTACCGGCTGGTCGTTCATGCCTGCCGAACTAGCCGCAAAGCTTCATTCGGTCACGATCCTTGCGCGCCGCTCCGTTCCAGGCCCCAGTCGATCCGCCGCGTCACGTACATCACTCCGGCCAGCGCCGCGAATAGCAGCAGCGATCCGATCAGCAGCGAGAAAGCTTCCAGGCTGAGCAGAATGTAGAGGACCACATACAGTGCGATCAGCAGGCCGCCGATCATTCCCGCGCGGCGCCAACTGCGCAGCACGGCGGCCGAATAAGCGGTGTTCAAGCCCGCAATCGCGCCCGAAGCGAGCACGTAGGCGGGGGCGAATCCGATGACTTCGGCAAGCGCCAGCAGAAGCACGAAGAACAGCACCAGCGCCGCGCCCATCAGCAGGTACTCGACGGCGGAAACCCGCACGCCGCCGACGACATCGAACATCAGCAGCGCCAGAAAGGTGAAACCGATGAACAGGAAGCCGTATTTGGTCGCGCGATTGACCTGCGAATAAGGGTCGACCGGCTGGATCAGCCTGATCTGCGCGGTCTGCAAGCTTCCTCCCGCGTCGATGGCGGTGGGTGCTGGAACGGCATTGCGGGTGGGCGCGGCAGGGACTGGGGCAGCTCCGCGATCGGCGGTGGTGGCAAGCGACCGCCCCAAAGCGAGATTGCCGACGCGATAGGTGGCGGAGAAGCCGTCATTCGCGACCGTTCGCGCAGTCGGCAGGAAGTCGCCGGCGAAGCTCGGGCTCGGCCAGGGCGAGCGCACCGTCCAGCGCGTATCTCCCGCCTGTGGTGCCAGGCTGACCGCTTCATTGCCGCGGAAGTTGTAGGCGAAATCGACGACGATTGGCGTGGCGTCGATGGTGCTTGCATCGATCCACGCGAAGAAGCCGCGCCCGCCGCTGCTTCCGCCGCCGGGCTGGAGCCGCAGCGGCCTGCCCGCGGCGGCGACGCGGGGATTGGCGCTCAGCCCGCGCGGATCGCTGAGCCCGAACCGCAGTTCGGCCCGCGACAGGTCCATCTGGCCAACCTCGACTCCGCTTCGGGCAAGGTCCGGCGGGAAGGCAAAGCGCGCTTTGCCCGTGGTGTGCGCATCATAAACGACCGCTTCGTAGATCGAGCGTTTGCGCACCTGCGGCACGACGTCGGTGGCCAGTTCGACCACCTCGGGAGCAAGCAGCAGTTCGCGCATGACCTCGCGGTTGCGGGTCACGCTCTGGCCATTCTCGACCACCGTTTCCGACGCCACCGTGCGATAGGGAACGACCAGCAACGGACCTGTCATGGCCTGGGCGCCGCCCCAGCCGGCGGTGATCGAAGCCGTCGCTTCGTTGGACTGCTGCTGGCGATCGTAAACCAGCAGCCACACCGAAAACAGCGGGATGGCGAGCACCACCCCGATGACGATCGCCAGGAACAGCTTGAATGCCGGTGTCCGGTCTCCGTCTATTCTCAACATCATCATCTCCCGCTTTGCTGCCTGCGATATGCGGCACTGCATCGCTCCCGTCATGAGGAACGCGTGAGCAATCGCTGAGCAATCGCCGCCGCACATTGCTTGCTGGCGGGGTTACAGCATTGATACTTGAACCCATGCGCGGTGTCGCCACCTTGAGATCATGATCGACATCCGCAAATTCGACTCGCTCGGCCATGCCGACCACGGCTGGCTCGATGCCCGCCACCATTTTTCCTTCGCCAGCTATCACGATCCAAACCGTATGGGGTGGGGCCGCATTCGCGTCTGGAACGACGACCAAATCGCGGGCAAAAGTGGATTTCCGCCGCACCCGCACCGTGACATGGAAATCGTGACCTACGTCCGCACCGGCGCGATCACGCATCAGGATTCGCTGGGTAATAAGGGCCGCACTGGCGCTGGCGACGTCCAGGTGATGAGCGCCGGGACGGGCGTTACCCATGCCGAATATAATCTGGAAGATGAGCAAACGACGCTGTTCCAGATCTGGATCGAAACTGACCGGCCATCGGCACCGCCCAGCTGGGGCGCAATGCCCTTTCCAAAGGACACGCGGGACGGCGCATTCCAGCTGCTCGCCAGTGGCGATTCGGACGACGGCGTGCTGACGATCAATGCCGATGCGCGGATTTTGGGGGCAACGGTGAAGGCCGGCTCTGCGATCGTGCTCGAAGCTCAGCCCGACCGCCATCTGTACCTGGTGCCAAGCGGCCGAGTTACCGTGAATGGTGTCGCCGCCGGCCCCCGCGATGGAGTTGCGATCACCGCTGAAAGCCGCATCGAAATTGCGGCTGAAGACGACGCCGAACTGGTGCTTGTGGACGCCCGCTGAAGATCGAGTCCGGCGCGGTTCATCCACGTCGTGCTTGAATAGCTCTCTTACTGGGGGCATGTGCCTGACCCAGCGCTGAAAGTGGCGCGATCAATCACTTAGAGCACATGAGCTGATGAGGGCGGGTTTGCGCTTCGCGACGGTATTTCTGGTGGCAATAGCGGTGCTCGGCAGCGGGCCGGCGCTCGGCCAGGCAGTGCCGCCAGCGACGACGAATACCGCCACTCCGCCGACGACGAACACCGTCGGCCCGCGCGATCTCCAGAATTTCAACCTCGGCGGCACGGTCACGCGTCCAGCGCAGCAGCCGGCGAATCCTCCAGCGGCCACTGCCGTTCCAGCTCGACGCGAAGCGCCACCTCGGCGGGAGCCGTCGGCTACGGACGCGACGACTACCGCCCCTTCAACAGCATTACCCAGGCCGCGCCGCGACACCGCCCAGCAGCCGATCCTGCCACCGGTGGCATCCCCGCGCGTCACAGCGCCCCAGGCTTCGACGCCCAGTTCAACGCTGGATGGCCCGGTCGCAGCGCCGACGGTTACTCGGCCCGTCGGTCCCACGGCGGTTCCGGCGGTGGACTCGCCAAGCAGCGCGGCCGACCCCAACAAGCTCCCGCTGTGGCCCTGGCTGCTGGCGGCGCTGGCCCTTGGCGCGGGCGGTGCATTCCTGTTCTGGCGAAGCCGCGCGCGCGAAGGCTATGCCGGCGGGGCATACGACGATGATTTCGTTGCTCCTGACCCGGTGCCCACTCCGGCCCGGCGGCCCGCCACTGTAGCGCCGCGGTCAGCGCCGATTCCTCCGCCGGCCGCGCCGGCCACTCTACCTTTGCCCACGCCGTCGATCCCGGGCACCGTCACCACGCGCCTGCGGCCACGGCTGGAGATGGAGATCAATCCGCTGCGCTTCATCGTCAACGACCAGCAGATTGCGATTGAACTGGAGCTCCAGGTGCACAACGCCGGCAATGCGCCCGCCCAGGCCGTGTTGCTCGAAGCGAAGCTGCTCAACGCCGCCAATGATCAGGATCAGCAATTGACGACCTTGTTTGCCAACCCGGTGGGGAAGGGCGAACGAATCGTCGTCATTCCGCCCCAGAAACGGGTCGGCCTGACCACCCAGGTCGCCGTTGGCCGCGAACATGTGCAGCAATTCGAAATTGCCGGGCGGCGCGTGTCGGTGCCGGTACTTGCGCTAACCGCGCTGTACCAGTGGAGCGGCGGCCAGGGTCAAACCTCGGTCAGCTACCTGCTCGGCCGGATCAGCAGCGACAGCGACAAACTGGCCCCATTCCGGCTCGATCTGGGGCCGCGGCTGTTCCGCCAGGTCGGTGCCCGGCTGCTTCCAACCGCGCTTCGCACCTGAGGCCTAAAGCACGCTGCTGTTGTAACTATGCCAGGCCAGCACGGCAGCGGCGCCGCGATGCGGCCGCCATGGCTCGGCCAGTAGCCGAAGCTGCTTCTCGCTTGGCCGTTCCGCCAAACCGAACAGCCGGCCGAGCTCGACCATCACCGCCAGGTCGCCGGCGGGAAACACATCGTCCCGCCCTTCCGCGAACAGCAAATAGATTTCCGCCGACCAGCGGCCGATGCCCTTGATTTGAGTCAACCGCGCAATCGCTTCTTCATCATCGGCGGGCAAGGCGTCGAGATCGAGCTCGCCCGACAGCACCAGGCCGGCAAGGCTGCGGATGTAGCCGGCTTTCTGGCGTGACATGCCGGCCGCGCGCAATTGCTCGTCGCTGGCGGCAAGCAGGCGCTCAAGCTCCGGCGGTGAGCCGAACCCGGCCTCCAGCTTGGCCCACATCGACCGCGCCGCGGCAACGCTCACTTGCTGGCCGACAATCGTCCGCAGCAGGGTATGCGCGCCGGGCTTGCTGTCGCGCGGCTCGGGCAGGCCATGGCGCGCAATCACGCCGGCGAAGGCCGGCTCAAGCAGCGCCAGCGCATCGACCGAGCTGCGGATGCTGTGCGGCGTCCGGACCAAGATTTAGCCCGCGGGCCGCTGAAGGGCCTTGGTCGCCGCGTACAGCGCGACTGCCGCGGCGTTCGACACATTGAGGCTTTCGACCGCCTCGCCGATCGGCAAGCGCGCCAGCGCATCGCAATGCTCGCGAGTGTTATGACGCAGGCCCGCGCCTTCGGCGCCAAGCACCAGCGCGACCTTCCGAGGTCCGAGTGCTTCGCTCAGCTCGCCCTCGGCATCGCCGGCCAGGCCGATACGCCAGAAACCGGCTTCGCTAATTTCTTCCAAGGCTCGGGCAAGGTTGACCACGCGCGCCCAGCGAACGCGCTCAAGCGCTCCCGATGCGGCCTTTGCCACAACTCCGCTTTCCGGCGGCGAGTGGCGGTCCTGAGTGACGATTCCTACCGCCCCGAAGGCTGCGGCGGAGCGCAGGATTGCACCGACATTGTGGGGATCGGTCACCTGGTCGAGAACCAGCAACACGGCCTGTTCGCCGGCGCTGCCGAGGATTTCGTCGAGCCACGCGCTGTCGAGGGCATCGACTTCGATGACGACCCCCTGGTGGGGCGCATCACTGGGTACCAGCCGGCCCAGATCGGGCGCTTCCGCGAACGTGACTGCAACATCGCCTGGAAACTGCAGGGTGGCAGCGGCTTCGCGCGTGGCCCAGGCCTTGAGCACCTTGCGGTCGGGATTGTCCAACGCGGCGGCAACGGCATGCTTGCCCCACAGGCGTGGACGATTGGCCGATCCGTGCGGCTGATGCGATTTCTTGCGGCGACCCATCGCCTCCCATTGGCGGTGCGGGGCGAGCTTCGCAACCGTTCAGGCGGCCGCCAGCTCAGGCTGGCCGCGGACGCGATGCTGGCCGCGCCAGGTCCCGATCGCCAGGATCAGCAGAATCGGATAGCCCCATGCGGCTAGTGCGGCGCCGTATGCCCATGAAAAAAGCTGCGCGTCGAACGCTTTAAGAAGATGGCCGAAGATCGTGGTCAGCTGCAGTCCCGCGATCCATAGCGGCCAGAATCTTGCCGACCGCAGGGCCACCCACAGGAAGCCGGCGAAGACCGCGACGTCGACCTGCATCACCGCCGTCTCAAGCGTGGCGAAGCGCATATTCTGCGGCGAAATGACGAGGTGGGTGGCAATGACTCCGACCACCAAAATCACGCCAACCGCTCGCTCGTCGCGACGTCCACGCAGCAAGGCGTAGAGCGCGACGAGCGCCAGCAACGTGCGGAAGACGGTTGGTGCCATAGGTTAATTGTAGCCGGGCATGTGCCCGCCCCCCCTATTGGTCAAGGCGTCAAGCAACCACGCGAAGGTCGGCGAAGGCGAACTTCGGCGGGCATTCTTCGTCGCCGATAGCAACTGTCCGAAGGCCCGGGATTGATCGTTTGGTTTCAGCCAGTGCGGCATGGCAGTTGGCGATTCCGCCGCGCGCGGAAATCAGTCCGCCGGTGGTTACCGCAATCTGCTCGAACGCGGCATGGGTTGCGACGAAGCCAGCCTTGGTGGTGGCGCGGGCGCGCACCATTCGCGTCTGGAGTTCGGCCAATTCGATCAGCGCCGCTTCGATGCTGTCTTCGACCGCGCGGACCTGAACGGCGACTTCGTGGGCGGCATTTTCGATATTCTGTTTGCGCATGACTGTTCCTTCCCCGGCGCGGTGCGCCGAAGTGTTGACGGTCCGATTTTGAATGTCGATCAGCCCTTCAGAAGCCTGGAGAGGCTCTCCAGTCCGGCGAGATACATGCCCGCCGCGAACGCTGCCCCGATTGCGATTGCCGCAATCCAAAACAGCCTCTGGCCGACACTCATCTCATTCCGCGGATTACTCCTGGTTGCGAACGGCGGCTGCAGGGAGGGCCAGATTGAAGCGGGCCTCTGCTCGGTTAGGAAACCAGCCTCACCAGCCCCCCCTGCGCGGTCAGCGTGCCGAATCTGATGACCGACCGCGGCTTCTGGATGACCGCCGGCCGCGCTGGGCTCAATGTACGGTGGTTGATGTATCAATCGCTGATACGGGCCGCCGTGTTCGGCGACGATCCGGGCGGCTTGCGCCCGCCGTTCGACACCAAGGATCTGGAGAGCCTGGCGAATGCGCTGGTCGACAGTGTGGGGGGAAATATCGAGCCGCGCCGCAATCTCTTTGGACAGCAGGTGCTCATTGACCAGCCGCAGGCAATCGAGCTGACCGGCAGTCAACCGTTCGACCCGCGCGGCCACTGCGTCGGGGTACGAAGGGCTCTTCGGCCGATTTTCCGAATCAACCACGACGCAGGTTCCTTCCACGTTCAATTCACTCCACCCGGCATTCGCGATTCTACGTACACGGTCGCGGCCGACTTAAGACATACGCTTCAGTTTAGCCAGTTTTCCGGGCACTCCGATACCGGTGGGCAACGCACGGAACAGGTCTGCGGGGCAGCGAGGTAGCGAAGGCCAGAAGCTTTCGACCAAACACGTTCAGCAGCGACGAACAGCCGGACGCTTCAGGCGGGCCCCGATCGGCCAATTTTGAGATGGCGGTTCTGACGGCCGATGCCCTCATGCCCGACCCCTCGCGCCAACGCCGAAATTGGGAAATTGGTGGAGAGGGCTGGATTCGAACCAGCGTACGCTTGCGCGGGCAGATTTACAGTCTGCTGCCTTTAACCACTCGGCCACCTCTCCAGGTGTTCGGCAGGCGCGCCATGTGGCGGCGCGGGATTGCGGTGTCAACGCGGGCCGCGGGTGATTGTTGTCGCGGCTTGGCGTCGTTGCGGCTCCGCGATGCCGTCGCCCGTTCGCTGCGCTCCGGCGCTCCAATTCACAGCCTGTCCCCGGCAGGCTCCGAACCGTCGCCCGTTCGCTGCGCTCCGGCGCTCCAATTTGCAGCCTGCCCCCGGCAGGCTCCGAATTGGAGCGGGTGAAGGGAATCGAACCCTCGTCGTAAGCTTGGAAGGCTTCTGCTCTACCATTGAGCTACACCCGCGCGCTGGACGGGCCATGCCACCGCCACCGCGATTCCGTCAACCGAGCGGGTTGACGCTGATGCAAAACCTCGACTACCCAAAGGCTTGATGACAAACCTGATCGCTCTTGCCGCTGCTCGTCCGGTCCACCTTTGGTGGCACGTCAGCATCTCTTATGCGGCGCGATGGCGCGACTGATCGACTGACTACCGATCATCGACTGCCCGCCCGCCACTGGCGGGCTTTTTTGTTTTCAGGTGACTTCCATGACCATTGCACTGCTTCGCACCGACCCTTCGGCGACCGATCACAATGCCGGTTCGGCCGATCTTCCGGTTCCCAATCCGCTGCCCAGGCTCCTCGCCGGCGAAGACCTGCCGATCGAGGATTCCGAACATTTGTTCGACCGCCTCGTCCGTGGTCGGCTCGAACCGGCGGAGATCGCCGGAATGTTGATCGCGCTCCGCATGAAAGGCGAGACGTCCGAGGAAATGATCGGCGCCGCGCACGCGCTGTCGGCCGCCGCGCTGGAGTTCGATCGACCCGATTACCTGTTTGCCGACTGCTGCGGCACCGGCGGCGATTCATCGGGCCTGATCAATGTGTCGACAGCAGCCGCGTTCGTGGCCGCGGCAGCGGGACTGCCGATCGCGAAGCATGGCAATCGCAGCATCAGTTCGCGCTGCGGGTCGGCCGATGTCCTCGAAGCACTGGGCGCACGGATCGAGCTTGAGCCCAAGCGCGCGCGTGCTCTCCTCGACGAGATCGGCTTCTGCTTCCTGTTCGCGCCAGCCTATCACCCCGGGATGAAGCACGCGGCGCTGGTCCGCCGCCAATTGTCGGTGCGAACGGTGATGAACCTGCTTGGGCCGTGCATTAATCCGGCGCGGCCGCCGGTCCAGCTGCTTGGCGTTGCCGACCCCAAGATGCTTCGGCGGATCGCCCAGACGCTCGATGCCCTCGGGGTGGAGGAAGCGCTCGTCGTGCATGGCTCCGGCCTCGACGAAGTCGCGCTGCATGGCGAAACGCGGGCGATTCGCCTGTCGAACGGTGAAATGACCGAAACCGAAATTCGTCCGGAGGACGCGGGGATCGAGCGGGCCGCGCTGAGCACCGTCGTCGGCGGCGATCCGGCCGAGAATGCCGAGCGGTTGCAACGGCTATTGGCCGGCGGCGGCTCGCAGGCCGAAGTGGACATCGTCGTGCTCAATGCTGCCGCGCTTCTCCTGACGGCCGGCACAGCGACTACGCTCAAGGACGCGGCGGGTGTGGCGCGCGACGCGCTGCTGTCCGGCGCCGCGGGCAAGGTGCTCGACGGCTATGTAGAGGCCAGCCGTGGCTGACGGCATTCTCGGCCATATCGAAGCCGCGAAACGCGACGAACTGCACAGCCGTTTCGCCGGAGTGACGCTCGATGCACTGCGCGCTCGGGCGGTGCCGACAGGCCGCAGCCTGGCCACGGTGCTGGGGCTCGCCGGAGCGCGCTTCATCCTCGAAATCAAGAAAGCCTCGCCGTCGGCCGGAGCAATCCGCGCCGACGCCGATCCGGCCGCACTGGCGCGGGGTTATGCCGGCGTCGCGGATGCGCTGAGCGTGTTGTGCGACGGTCCCCATTTCGGCGGCTCGCTGGCCGACCTGTCCGCGGCCCGGGGCGAGTTCGACGGTCCGATCCTGGCCAAGGACTTCTTCATCGACCCGCGCCAGGTGGTCGAAGCGCGCATCGCCGGGGCCGACGCCGTGCTGGTCATGCTGTCGCTGCTCGACGACGATGCCGCGCAGTGCATGATTGCCGAAGCCGCGCGCCTGAACATGGACGCCCTCGTCGAAGTCCATGACGAGGCCGAGATGCGCCGCGCGCTGCAACTGGGCGCCCGGCTGATCGGCATCAACAATCGCGACCTGCGCGATCTGTCGATCGACCTTGCGACCACCGAACGCCTGGCGGCGCTGGCGCCCGACCGGATCGTCGTTTCCGAATCGGGCATTACCGGCCGCTCCGATGTCGATCGCCTCAGCAGCCACGTCGACGCCTTCCTCATCGGCTCCTCGCTGATGCGCGCCCCCGAACCGGCGCAAGCGGCGCGGGAACTCATTTTCGGCCGCACCAAATTATGCGGCCTCAACCATCGCGGCGACCTCAGCGCCGCGCGGCCAGCGGCCTTCGCTGGCTTTGTCTTCGTGCCTGGCAGCCCCCGCCATGTCACCGCCGACGAAGCCGCGCCGCTGGCCGGACTTTCGCGCGGTTCGGGAATGCTTCCAGTCGGTGTGTTCCGCGATGCGCCGATCGGAATGCTCAGCGACGTGGCGACCTTGCTCAACCTGCACGCGGTGCAGCTGCATGGCCGGGAAGATGCGGGCTATGTCCGTGCACTTCGCCGCGAATTGCCACGCGAATGCGAAATCTGGACCGCCCTGAGCGTCGGGCGCGAACCCCTGGCAAGCCGCGGCGGTGACCGCATCCTGTTCGACAATGACCATGGCGGCAGCGGCCACAGTTTCGACTGGTCGCTGGTCAGTGGCCATCCGGAACTTGCCGAAGCGATCGTCGCCGGCGGCATCGACGCGCACAACGCGCGTTCGGCGCGAGCGCTCGGCGCCTATGCCATCGACATTGGCTCCGCGGTCGAGGACCGTCCCGGCCGTAAGTCGCCGGAGCGAATCGCCGAGCTGTTCGACCGGCTTCGTCCCGATTGCCGGCAGCGGCTCAACGCATGCGCCTGAGCGGCCGCTTCGGACGGTTTGGCGGGACTTACGTCCCCGAAATCCTCGTGCCCGCGCTCGAACAGCTTGAGGCGGCGTTTCTCGATGCGCAGGACGACCCGGCATTCGCCGCCGAGCTTAACGGCCTGCTTGCGGACTATGCCGGGCGGCCGACGCCGCTGACCCGCTGCCGCAACCTGCCGTCGAACATCTTCCTCAAGCGTGAGGATCTGCTTCACGGCGGCGCGCACAAGACCAACCAGGTGCTTGCCCAGGGCCTGCTTGCCAAGCGCATGGGCAAGACCCGGCTGATCGCCGAAACCGGGGCCGGCCAGCACGGCGTCGCCACCGCCATCGTCGGCTCGCTGCTCGGCTTCGAAACGATCGTCTACATGGGCGCCGAGGACGTCGAACGGCAGCAGCTCAACGTGTTCCGAATGCAGCTGATGGGCGCCACGGTGGTGCCGGTGACCGGCGGCGGACGCACGCTCAAGGACGCCATCAACGAAGCCTTGCGCGACTGGTCGGCAACCTTTGCCAACACGCACTATTTGCTCGGTACTGCCGCCGGGCCGCATCCCTTCCCGACCATGGTGCGCGAATTTCAGCGGGTGATCGGGCGCGAGGCGCGGGCCCAGATCGTGGATCAGGTTGGGCGGCTCCCCGATGCGGTCGTCGCCTGCGTCGGCGGCGGGTCCAACGCCATCGGACTGTTCGCCGACTTTCTTGGCGACGACGTGCGGCTGATCGGGGTCGAAGCCGCCGGCAAGGGGCTGCACGGCGCGGACCATGGCGCGACCCTGCTGCGCGGCACGCCGGGAATCCTCCACGGCGCCGAAACCTACGTGCTGCAGGATGCCGACGGCCAGATCGCCGACAGCTGGTCGGTCTCGGCCGGCCTCGATTACCCGGCGGTCGGCCCCGAACACGCCCATCTCAAGGATAGTGGCCGCGCCGAATATGTCGGCGCCACCGATGCCGAGGCGCTTGGCGCATTCCGCGCGCTTGCCGAAAACGAAGGCATATTGTGCGCGTTCGAATCGGCGCATGCCCTGGCACACGCGCTCAAGCTTGCCGAGGCGGAGCCGGACAGCATCATCGTCGTCGGCCTGTCGGGCCGCGGCGACAAGGATGTCGCCCAGGCGCAGGCGCTTCTCGGGCCATCGGCATGAGCCGCCCCTCCGCATGAGCCGCTACGCAGCGATGTTCGACCGCCTTGGCGGCGAGGGCGCGTTCGGCGCCTTTCTGATGCTTGGCGACCCTGATCGGGCGACCAGCGCGGCGTTGCTCGACGCGGTCGTCGCGGGCGGCGCCGACATGATCGAAGTCGGCATTCCCTTTTCCGACCCGGTCGCCGACGGGCCGGTGATCCAGCAGGCCGCGCAACGCGCACTGGCCGCGGGCGTTCGCGTCGATGATTGTTTCCGGCTTCTCGCCGGCTTCAGGGATCGCCACCCGCACATTCCGGTCGGCATTTTGACCTATGCCAATCTGGTGATGGCGCGCCCCGGCTTCATGCGCGACGCGACGCAGGCCGGCGCCGACAGCCTGCTGATCGCCGATGTGCCCGCGCTGGAAGCCAAACCCTTCGCCGAGGCGATGGCGCAGGCCGGCATCGAGCCGGTGCTGATCGCCGCTGCCAACACGCCGGATGCGACGCTGCAGCGGGTCGCCGGCCTGTCGCGGGCCTACACCTATTGCGTCAGCCGGGCCGGGATCACCGGCACTCACGCGGGCGGCGAGTTCGACGCTGCGCTGGCCGGCCGCCTCGCCGCCGCCGGGGCACCGCCGCCGGTCTTCGGCTTTGGCATTGCCACGCCCGATCATGTGCGGGCGGCGCTTGCTGCCGGCGCCAGGGGCGTGATTTGCGGGTCGGCGATCGTCGATTGCGCGGCGCGCGGCGGCGATGTCGCGGCGCTGGTCCGCACGCTGAAGCAGGCCACACGGAACGAGTCGGCCACGGAATGATTGAATCGCCTCAGGACAAGGAGGCGAACCGATGGCTGCACGACCGATCTGGCGGGGACAGATCCGCCTTGCACTGGTTTCGATCCCGGTCGAGATTTTCTCGGCCACCCGAAGCGGCGCCGCGATCGCTTTTCACCAGGTCCACGAACCGAGCGGGAAGCGCATCAAATATGAAAAGGTGGTGCCCGGCATCGGGCCCGTCGACCGCGACGAAATCGTCAAGGGCTATGAAGTGTCGAAGGGCCATTACGTCCTGCTCGATCCCGAAGAGATTGAAAGCGTGAAGCTCGAGAGCCGCAAGACGCTGGAGCTGGTCCAGTTCGTCGATTCCAACGACATCGACCCGATGTATTTCGACAAGCCCTATTTCGTGGTTCCCGCCGACGAGCTTGCCGAGGAAGCGTTCGTGGTGCTTCGCGACGCGCTCCGCTCGGCCAAGAAAGTCGGGGTCGGGCAGCTGGCGATGCGCGGCCAGGAATATGTCATCGCATTGAAGCCGTGCGGGCGCGGAATGCTACTCGAAACGCTGCGCTACGCCGACGAGGTCAACAAGGCGCAATCCTATTTCCGCGAAATCGAGGATCGCGAGCCCGATGCCGACCTGCTCGACATGGCGGCGATGCTGATCGAGCGGAAAACCGGGAAGTTCGACCCGGGGGAATTCCACAACCGCTACGTCGATGCACTGCGCGACCTGATCAAGGAAAAGCAGCGCAAGAAGGGCGAAAAGGTCATTCAGGACCCCGACGCCGACGCCGGCCCGCCCAAGGGCTCGAACGTCGTCGACCTGATGGCCGCGCTGAAGCGGAGCCTCGGCGACAGCAAGGCCGCGAACGAGAATAAGGGCGGCGGCAAGAAGGCGCCGGCAGCCAAGAAGGCCGCCGCCAAACCGGCCGCCAAGAAAGCTCCGCCAAAGCGCGCTTCGGGAGGCCGGAAGTAAGCGTCTGCAATGGCCCGCAAGCTCGACATTGAAACCTATAATGCCAAGCGCGACTTCGCCAAGACGAAGGAACCGCGCGGGCGCAAGCTGAAGGGCAAGGGCGACCGGTTCGTCGTCCAGAAGCATGACGCATCGCGGTTGCACTGGGACTTCCGGCTGGAACTCGACGGAGTGCTTAAAAGCTGGGCCGTGCCCAAGGGCCCAAGCCTCGATCCCGGCAAGAACCGGCTGGCGATGCGAACCGAGGACCACCCGCTCGATTACGGCGACTTCGAAGGCACCATTCCCGCCGGCGAATATGGCGGCGGAACGGTGATGCTGTGGGATCAGGGGCGCTGGATTCCCGAACCGGGCAAGGACCCTTCCAAGACCATCGAGGAAGGCCATTTGCACTTCCGCCTCGACGGCGAGCGGATGAAGGGCGACTGGGTGATGTTCCGGATGAAGCCCAAGCCCGGTGAGAAAGCCGAGCCGTGGATGCTCAAGAAAGTCACCGACGACTTCGCCGTGCCCGACCATGGCGATGCGCTGGTCGACGATTGCGTAACCAGCGTGACGACCGGGCGAACGATGGCCGAAATTGCATCGGGCGAGGATGTCTGGCGATCCAGCCGTGGCGGCAAGACGGGTGGGCGCGGCAAGCGCGGCGCGGCCACTGCGCCGCCCGGCTTCGAGCAACCGCAGCTGGCGACGCTGGTCGACGAAGTCCCGACCGGCAACCAGTGGCTGCACGAATATAAATACGATGGTTATCGGCTGTTGCTGGCGGTCGGTGACAGGGTTGCAACCGCCTGGACCCGCAATGGCAAGGATTGGAGCGACAAGTTCAAAGCGCTCGCCACGGCCGCTTCCAAATTGCCCGCCGGCTGCCTGATCGATGGCGAAGCGGTGGCGCTGGACGAACACGGCCGGCCGAGCTTCCAGCTGCTTCAGTCGACGCTCAAGGACGGCAAGGGCGCGAACCTCGCTTTTTACGCCTTCGACCTGTTGTTCGACCGCGGCGAGGACATCCGCAAGCTCCCCAATCTCCATCGCAAGGAGCGGCTCGCCGCGCTGCTCGAAAGCGTGTCCGCGCCGATCGTTTACGGCGACCATGTGATCGGCAAGGGCGAAGCGCTGTTCGCGCAGGTGTGCAAGGAACGTGGCGAAGGCATCATTTCGAAAAAGGCCGATGCGCCGTATCGCGGCACGCGCACGCGCCACTGGCTCAAGATCAAATGCATCCAGCGCCAGGAATTCGTGATCGTCGGCTGGTCCGAAAGCGACAAGCGCCGGGGCTTCAAATCCCTGCTTCTCGCCGCTCGCGACAAGGGCCGGCTGACCTACGTCGGCAAGGTCGGCACCGGCTTCAATGCCAGGACGATCATCGACCTGGCCGAACGGATGAAGCCGCTCGAAACGCAACCCGCGCCGGTCGAAGTGCCGCGCGCCGACCGCCGCGGCGCGCACTTCATCAAGCCCCAACTGGTCGCCGAAATCGCGTTCACCGAATTCACCGGCGACGGCATCCTGCGCCACCCGAGCTTCCTTGGCCTGCGCGAAGAAAAGCCCGCGTCGCAGGTGGTGGTCGAACAGGCCAAGCACCTCAAGCAATCCGAAAAGGGCGGCGAGCGGCCAACCGCGGACAGCCTCGGCATTCGCATCAGCAGCCCGGAACGGGTGATTTTTCCCGACGAAGGTTTCACCAAGGGCCAGCTCGCCGATTATTATGCCGCAATCGATCCGCTGATGATGGTCGATACCGCCAACCGCCCGATGACCTTGATCCGCTGTCCGCAGGGCCGATCGAAAAAATGCTTTTTTCAGAAACACGACAGCGGGTCGTTCGGCGACGACGTCAAGCATGTCGCGGTCAAGGAGAAGAAGGGCGGCACGCAGGATTATCTCTATCTCGACGACGTCCGCGGGCTGCTAACCTGTGTCCAGATGGGGACCATCGAATTTCACGGCTGGGGCAGCCGCGCGGACCGGATCGAACATCCCGACCGGCTGGTGTTCGACCTCGATCCCGATGTCGGCCTCGACTTCGCCAAGGTGAAGGACGCCGCGCTGCGGCTGCGCGCCTTGCTCGCCGACCTCGGCCTCGAAACCTATCCGCTGCTATCGGGCGGCAAGGGCATCCATGTCGTCGCTCCGCTCGACCAGTCGGCCGACTGGCCGGCGGTGTCGTCGTTCGCCGAACGATTCAGCCGGGCGATTGCCGAAGCCGAGCCGGAAATGTTCACCGCCAATATCCGCAAGGTCCAGCGCAAGGGGCGAATCTTCCTCGACTGGCTGCGCAATCAGCGCGGATCGACGGCGGTCATGCCCTATTCGGCCCGCGCCCGCGAAGGCGCTCCAGTGGCCGCGCCGATCGCCTGGGAAGAGCTCGACACATATAAGGGCGGCAATCACTTCACGATCAACGACGCCGATGAACTGCTGGAGCGGGCGAGTATGACAGCGCTGGCCGGGTGGGGGCAAGCCAAGCAGGCGCTGCCCGACGCCTGAGCGGCCGCGAACTCATTGGCTCACTGAGTGAAACCGGGGGGTCCTCCACTTCCTCCACTTCCTCCACTTCGACCCGTTCGCCCGACCGTTGGCAGACGTAAATGCGCCCTGTCGTGGGGTGCCAGGGTTGGCGCGGAGCCCGGTGCGAAAGTCACAAAGGTCACGCCCCGATCGCGATCCGACAGTGTGAAAGAACCGGGTGCCGGCGAATCGGCACTTGGGGACGCTGTCACATCAAGTCCGCTGTAGGACAGCAAAAAGTGAAATGCGTTCAAAGCGGCGGTTCGTCAGCTCCAGCCGTGCGCAACTTGCCGTCGCGCGTGCCGCGTCCTAGCCCTGCGGGCATGCGCATGGTCATCCTTTTCGCTCTCCTCTTCCTCCTCACGGCTGCATCGCCCCCGGATCTTGGGCGCTGGCGTTCCGAAGCTTCGCGGGTCACGATTACCCGCGACGACTGGGGCATCGCCCATGTCCACGGGCGCAGCGACGCCGACGCGGTGTTCGGGATGATCTACGCCCAGGCCGAGGACGATTTCCCGCGGATCGAGGCCAATTATCTGACCGCGCTCGGCCGCACCGCCGAAGCCGATGGCGAACAGAAGATCTGGCAGGATTTGCGGGCGCGGCTGTATGTCAGCGAAAGCGCGCTCAAGGCCGATTATGCTCGCAGCCCGCCGCCGACGCAGCGGCTGATGACGGCGTGGGCCCACGGTCTGAACTATTTCCTCGCCACCCATCCCGCCGTTCATCCGCGCGTCCTCACTCGCTTCGAACCGTGGATGGCGCTGAGCTTCACCGAAGGCAGTATCGGTGGCGACATCGAGCGCATCGACCTGGACCAGCTCGCCGCCTTTTACGGCTCGATTCCCGCGCCCGCGACAAGGGCCAAGGTCGCGTCGATCTATGACGACAATGAACCGCGCGGGTCGAACGGCATCGCCATTGCGCCGAAGGTCACGGCGCCGGGGACCGGGGCGCTGCTGCTGATCAACCCGCACACGAGCTTCTACTTCCGCTCCGAGTTGCAGATGAAGAGCGATGAAGGACTCGACGCCTATGGCGCTTCGACCTGGGGCCAGTTCTTCATTTACCAGGGGTTCAACCGCAACGTCGGCTGGATGCACACGTCGAGCGGCGTCGATAATGTCGACGAGTTCGCCTACGCGGTGCAATTGCCTGAACTCGGCCCCCGCTACCGCTACGGAAGCAAATGGCGGGTGATGGACGAGCGGCCGGTGACAATTCGGTACAGGAAGGCGGATGGGAGCCTCGGGGAGCGCAGCTTCACGACCTATCTCACCCATCGCGGGCCTATCGTCCGCAGGGAATTGACCTCGGCATGCGCACCGCCGCCCCGGAAGGATCAGCGCATTTGCTGGATCGCGTTCGCAATGATGGACAAGCCGGTGGCGGCCCTCCAGCAGAGCTTTCTTCGCACCAAGGCGAAGGATCTGACGTCATTCCTGGCGGTCGCCGAGCGGTTCAAGGCGAACAGTTCGAACAACACCCTATTCGCCAGCAGCAAGGGCGAAATCGCCTTCCTTGTCCCGCAGTTCATGCCCACGCGCGACGATCGCTTCGACTACACCAAGCCGGTGGACGGGAGCGATCCGCGGACCGACTGGGGCGCGCTGCATGCGCTGGCCGAACTACCGAGCGTGGTGAACCCGCCAAACGGCTGGGCGATGAACACCAATAACTGGCCTTATTCGGCAGCCGGGCCGAACAGCGGCAGGATCGGCGACTTCCCGCGCTATATGGACATGTTCGGCGAGAACCCGCGCGGAATCCACGCGACGCACTTGCTGTCGGGAAGCAGTGGCTGGACGCTCGACAAGCTCCAGGCGGCGGCGTTCGATCCGGACCAGCCGGGTTTCGCAACGTTGCTTCCTGGCTTGATCCAGGCGTGGGAGGCGCTGCCGCCGAAGGATCCGCGCAAGCAGCGCTTGCGGGGTCCGGTCACGGCGCTGCGCGAGTGGGATCACCGCTGGAGCGCGGCGTCGATCCCGAACACCGTTGCCAACTTCTGGGGGGACGAGCTGTGGAAGTTGGCGACTGACAACGACTGGGACGACAGCCTGCCCGTCTACGAACGGCTGAATCGCGTCGCTCCGACCGACAAGCTGGCAGCGCTGGACCGAGCCGTCGAGCGCTTGGTCCGTGACTTCGGCCGCTGGGACCTGCCGTGGGGCGCGGTCAATCGCTTCCAGCGCATTTCGCCGGCGATCGATCATCCGTTCAATGATTCCGCGCCAAGCATTGCCGTGCCCTTCTCCTCCGCCCGCTGGGGGTCGCTGGCGTCGTTCGGGGCGTCGCCGAAGCCCGGCACCAGGCGGTGGTACGGCACCAATGGCAACAGCTTCGTCGCGGTGGTCGAATTCAAGCCGGGCCGAGTGCGCGCCCGAGCCGTCACTGCCGGCGGCGAAAGCGGCGATCCCCGCTCGCCGCACTTTGCCGACGAAGCGCAGCGCTATGCCTCGGGCAACCTGCGCGACGTTTATTTCTATCCCGACCAGCTCAAGGGGCATGTCGAGCGGATCTACCGCCCGGGCCAGTCGCGCTAGGCGCTAGTGCTCGATCGGGAAGCGGAGCACGGCCCGCAGCCCGTCGGGACGCCAGTCGCGTTCGATGGTTCCGTTCAGGTCGGATTTCACGCTCAATGCGATCATTCGCTGGCCAAAGCCGCTGCTTGGGCCTTCGCCCGCACACGGTACCCCCTGCTCGATCCAATGGAGCTCGACCATGTCGTCCGCCTGGGTCCATTCCAGCGCCAAGCGGCCGTCATCGTTGCACAACGCGCCATATTTGATCGCGTTGGTGTAAAGCTCGTGGAGAATCATCGACAGGCCGAGCACCTGTCCCGCCTTCAGCAGGATTTCCGGTCCGCCGAACGCCGCCCGCCCGGCGGCGACGTCCGCGCCCAGCACGCGTTCGACCAACGCCGTCAGCGCGACGTCGCGCCACACCTGGCCGACCAGCAGTTCATGAGCTCGGGCAAGCGATTGCAAGCGTCCGGAAAAGGCGGCGCTGAAGCTGTCGATGTCGGGCGATACGCGCGCGGTCTGCTGGGCGATGGCAGCGACCACCGTCAGCATGTTCTTCACGCGATGCTCGGATTCCTGAAGTACGCGCTGTTGCCGTTCCGCAAGCGCCTGGCGCTCGCTGATGTCGCGCAGGAAGCCGACGAACAGGCGCGTTCCGAACTGCTCGGTGGCGGTGATTGACAGCTCGACCGGGAATTCGGTTGAGTCGCGGCGGAGCGCCTGGATCTCGATCCGCCGGTTAAGCACCGGGCCTTCGCCAGTGGCGAGGTAATGGCGCAGGCCCCGTTCATGCGCGGCGCGAAAGCGTTCCGGGATAATCGTGTCGCTCAGCCGCCGTGAAATCGCCTCTTCAGCAGTCCAGCCAAAGGTCGATTCGGCAATCGCGTTCCAGCCCAGGATCGCGCCCTCGTCGGACATGATCACGACCGCGTCGAGGGCCGTCTCAAGCAGCGACTGCAATCCTGCGTGAAGCATGGTGGTGGCCCCGGTCATTACGGCATCATTACGGGTTTTCACCCGTTAATCCAGCAGGTTCGCAAGTTTTTTGACAGCGCGGCCAACTCCCTCGGCCGGATCGGCGATGGTCGCTGGAATCAGCTTTCGGCGAACTTGTCGGTGGCGCGGATCAGTCCGTCGAGAACGCCCGGTTCGTTGAACAAATGCCCGCCGTCGGGAATGATGTTGAGCTCGACCTCGGGCCACGCCTGCTTGAGCTTCCACGCCGCGGCCGGCGGCGTGCAGCAGTCATGGCGACCCTGGACGATCACGCCCGGAATGCCCGTCAGCCTGGCGGCGCCCTTGAGCAGCTCGCCTTCCTTGAAACCGCCGCGGTTGGCCATGTAGTGATTTTCGATCCGGGCGACGGCCACGGCGACGTCGGGCGCGGTGAAATGCTCGACGGTATCGGGGCTGGGCAGAAGGGTGACGATCTCGCCTTCCCATTTGCTCCACGCCTGGGCCGCGCGCAGTTGTTCGTCGGCGTCGTCGCCGGTCAGCCGCTTGCGATAGGCCGCGATCAGGTCGCCGCGTTCGCCTGGCGGAATGGCGGATACGAATTCGTCGAACTTGTCGGGGTAAAGCTGCGACGCGCCGCCTTCCTTGTACATCCAGTCGATTTCATACTGGTCGAACAGGAAGATGCCCCGAAGCACCAGTTCGGTCACGCGCTCGGCATGGGCCTGGGCATAGGCCAGCGCCAGGGTCGACCCCCAGCTGCCACCGAACACCTGCCATTTGCCGACCTTTGAAACTTCGGTCCGAAGGCGTTCGATATCGGCGACCAGGTGCGCCGTCGTATTGGCTTCAAGGCTCGCATAAGGGGTCGATCGCCCACACCCGCGCTGGTCGAACACCAGGATTTTATATTTGTCGGGGTTGAACTGGCGGCGGTGATCGGGTTCCGACCCGCCGCCGGGGCCGCCGTGCAGGAACACCACTGGCTTGCCGTCCGGATTGCCGCTCAATTCCCAGTACAGCCGGTGCCCGTCGCCGACATCGAGCAGGCCGCTGTCGTAAGGCTCGATCGGTGGGTAGAGCGTGCGGCGTTCGGTCAAAAGCTGAATTCCTCGTAGATTTGCGACAGGTCACCGTTCCATTCGCCGCGATATTTGGCAAGCAGGCGATCGGCGGGAGTCATGCCGCTCGTCACGACATCGCGCAACGGATCGAGGAAGCCGCCTTCATTGTCGCCCGCGCTGTTGAGCCGGGCGCGGCGGGTCAGGCCGCCGGCGGCGATGTCGAGGACGCGCGCCGCGAAATCGCGCATCGGCTCGCCATCCGGAGTAACCGCGTCGAGCGCCAGCCGCGGGACATCGCGGCGCAATTGCTCGCGCTGCGCGATCGACCAATGCTTGACCAGGTCCCACGCGGCGTCGAGCGCTTGCTGTTCGTACAACAGGCCGACCCACAGTGCGGGCAGCGCGCAAATCTTGCCCCAGCGGCCGCCATCGGCCCCGCGCATTTCGAGGAAGCTTTTCAGCCGCACTTCGGGAAAGGCGGTGGACAAATGGTCGGTCCAATCGCCCAGCTGCGGTTTCTCGCCCGGAAGCTCAGGCAGCCGCCCATCGAGGAAGTCGCGGAAACTGCGGCCGGCGACGTCGATGTACCGGCCGTCGCGAAACACGAAGTACATCGGCACGTCGAGCATGTAGTCGCAGTAACGTTCGTAGCCGAACCCGTCCTCGAACACGAACGGCAGCATGCCGGTGCGGTCGGGATCGGTATCCTCCCAGATATGGCTTCGGAAACTTTTGAAGCCGTTGGGCTGGCCTTCGGTGAAGGGGGAGTTGGCGAACAAGGCGGTGGCGACCGGCTGAAGCGCCAGCCCGACCCGGAATTTCTTCACCATGTCGGCTTCCGACGAATAATCGAGGTTCACCTGGATGGTGCAGGTGCGAAGCATCATGTCGAGCCCGAGCGTGCCGACCTTGGGCATGTAATCGAGCATGATCCGATACCGGCCCTTGGGCATGATCGGCAGGTCGGACCGGGCCTTGTCGGGCCACATGCCAAGCCCGAGGAAGCCGAGGCCAAGGCGTTCGCCAACGGCCTTGCACTGGTCGAGATGGCGCGCGGCTTCGGCGCAGGTTTCGTGCAGGTTTTCCAGCGGCGCTCCGCTCAGTTCGAACTGACCGGCGGGTTCCAGGCTGATGGTCCCGTCAGGTCCGCTCAGCGCAATCACCTTGTCGTTTTCGACCACCGGCCGCCAGCCAAACTCGGTCAGCCCGGTCAGCAGGTCGCGGATTCCGCCGGGCTCGTCCCACGACGGCGCCCGGTGATCGTCGAAACGATAGACGAACTTTTCATGTTCGGTGCCGATCCGCCATTGGGCGATGGGCTTTTCGCCACCGGAAAAGGTCGCGAGCAAATCGTCGCGGCTGGCGATTGTCGGGCTGGCGCTGGCGTCGGTTCGCGTTGTCATTTGCAACGCGCCCTAGCGGCGCGGCGGAGGGTGCGCCAGACGCTTCCGCTCATCGCCATTCAGTCGCGGTTATCGCGCCAGTCGCCGGCCACCGCCATGAAGGTTGCAAGCGCGGCCAGGGCCGCCGTCTCGGCGCGCAAAATGCGTGGCCCAAGCGATACTGCAACGGCGTTGGGCGCGGCGCGGATCAGTGCTCGTTCGTCGTCGGTAAAGCCGCCTTCGGGGCCGGTCAGGATCAGCGCCGGGCCCGCCACGAACGCCGTTGCGACCGAGCCACCGCCATTCTCGTCGGCGAAGTACAGCCGGCGCTCGGGGCGTTGCTCGTCAAGCAGCTGCTGAAGCGCGATCGGCTCGACAATTTCGGTCAGCATCGTGCGCCCGCATTGCTCGGCCGCTTCGATCGCGATCGCGCGCAGCCGTTCCAGCTTGACGCGCTCGGCAACGGTCCGCCGGGTCATGACCGGGATCAGCCGAGCGGCGCCCAGTTCGGTCGCCTTTTCGACCAGCCAGTCGGTTTGCGAGCGTTTGACCGGGGCGAACGCCAGCCAGACGTCGGGGACGGTTTCGCGCTTGCGCGTCTGGCGCTCGATGGTCAGGCGCATGCGCTTTTTGCCGGCCTCGGCAATCCGCGCGAGCCATTCCCCCGACTGGCCGTCGAACGCCAGCAGTTCCGCGCCTTCGCCGAGGCGCAGCACGTTGCCGAGGTAATTCGTCTGTTTGGAGTCGAGTTCCACCGCCGCGCCGGCCGACAACGCGGCGTCCACGAACAGGCGCGGCAAACTCTTGGGCGGCCAGGCGGGCGTTGCGGGCATAGCGCTGCACGCGATACGGGGGTCGGGTGACCGCCACAACCGACATCGTCCCCGACAGCGAACGGCGCGGCCTGATCGGCGCGCTGCCGCCACCGCTTCGGCCCTTTGCGTCGCTGATCCGGCTCGATCGGCCAATCGGCGCCTGGCTGCTCTATTGGCCGTGCGCGTGGAGCGTTGCGCTGGCGGGAGTCGGCGGCCGGTGGGACCTGTTGCCGTGGCTTGCGCTGGGGGCCTTCGCGATGCGTAGCGCGGGTTGCGCCTACAACGATATCGTCGATCGCGATTTGGACCGGCGGGTGGAACGCACGCGGCAACGTCCGCTCGCCAGTGGCCGACTGACGGTTCGCGCCGCCTGGGCGCTGGTCGCGCTGCTGTGCCTCGTGGGACTCGTCGTACTGCTCCAGCTCAATCGCGTCGCGGCGGTGATTGCGGTGGCCAGCATTGCTCCGGTTGCTGTTTATCCCTTCATGAAGCGGATCACCTGGTGGCCGCAGGCGTGGCTTGGGCTGGTGTTCTCGTGGGGCGCGCTGGTCGGCTGGCCGGCGGTGACCGGGCGGTTCGAATCGCCGGCGCTGCTGCTGTGGCTGGGAAGCATCGCCTGGGTCGTCGGCTACGATACGCTCTACGCCATCCAGGACATCGAGGATGACGCGCTGGTCGGAGTGAAATCCTCCGCCCGCCGGCTCGGCGGCAAAGCCCCGCTTGGCATTGCGCTTTGCTACGTCACGGCCTTGCTGTTGTGGGGCGCCGCAATCTGGGCGGTTCGGCCGGATGTGCTGGCGCTTGCCGCACTGATCCCGGCCGCGCTGCATCTCGCCAACCAGGCGCTTCGCGCCGACCCGGCGGACGGGCCGCTGGCACTGTTGCTGTTCCGTTCGAACCGCAGCTGCGGGCTACTGGTATTTCTCGCCATGCTGGTCGTCGGGCTTTCCGCCCGCTAGTCGGCCGCCCATGCAAGCTCCCGAACAGGCCCGCCAAATCGCCCAGTCGCTGGTCGAGCGGGGAATCGCCGCCGGCGCCAGCGCCGCCGATGCCATTTATGCCGGCGATCATTCCTCCGGGGTCGAAGTCCGCCTGGGCGAGATCGAGGAAGTCAGCCGTTCCGAAAGCGACGGCGTCGGCCTGCGCCTGTTCGTCGGCAGCCGATCGGCGACCATTGCCTCGTCCGATCTGTCGGATGAAGCGCTTGGCGTGCTGGTCGAGCGCTGCCTCGCAATGGCGCGCGAGGCGCCCGAGGATTGCTTTGCCGGCCTTGCCCCCGAAGACCAGCTTCAGCGCGGCCCGCTCCCCGATATCGACAGCGCCGACACCGCCGAGCCGGACTTCGCCGCGCTTCGCGCCCGCGCGCTCGAAGCCGAGCAGGCCGCGCTGGCAGTCGCCGGAGTGACCAATTCGGGCGGAGTCAGCGCAAGCGCTTCGGCGACCGTGATCGGGCTTGCCACTTCGGGCGGGTTCGCCGGCGCCTACCGCTCAACCGGTCACGGCTGCTCGGCCTCGGTCATTGCGGGCGAGGCCGGGGCGATGCAGCGCGATCACGACTGGCACAGCGCGCGCCACCTTGCGGATCTCGATCCGGCGGAGGCGATCGGCCGCCGCGCCGGCCAACGCGCGGTGGCCAGGCTGATGCCGGCCCGAGTCCGCCCCGGCACCTATCCGGTGCTGTTCGATCCGCGCGTGTCGGCGACCCTGCTCGGGCATTTCGCTGGCGCGATTGCCGGCTCGGCGGTGGCGCGCAAGACCAGCTTCCTGCGCGACCGGCTCGGCGATCAGCTGTTCGCGCCTGGCGTCGCCATCATCGACGACCCGCTGCGTCCGCGCGGCCTGCGCTCGCGTCCCTTCGATGCGGAAGGCGTCCGCGTCGCGCGCTCGGAGCTGGTCGGCGACGGCGTGCTTCACAGCTGGATTGCCGACAGCGCCTCGGCGCGGCAGCTCGGCATTCGCCCGACCGGCCACGCCGCGCGCGGGATCGGCGGCGCTCCGTCCGCCGCGCCGACCAACCTGTACATGGCGCCGGGCCCGCGTAGCCGGGCGGAACTGCTCGCGGCGTATCCCGAAGCGGTGCTGGTGATCGAGCTGATCGGCCACGGCATCAACACCGTCACTGGCGATTACAGCCGCGGCGCCGCCGGCTTCATGGTTCGCAACGGGGAAATCGCCGAGCCGGTGGCGGAAATCACCATTGCCTCGAACCTCAACGAGATGTTCGCGACGCTCGAACCGGGCAGCGATCTGGACTTCCGCCGCGGCACCGACGCGCCAACCATTCTGGTGCCGCAAATGGTCGTCGCGTCGAGCTAGGCGACGGGGGCCAGCCCCAGCCGCGCGATCTCGATCTTGGGGCAGCGGTCCATCACCACTTTCAGCCCGGCCGCTTCGGCCTTGGCCGCCGCTTCCTCGTTGATCACGCCAAGCTGCATCCACACCGCCTTGGCGCCGACGGCGATCGCCTGCTCGACCGCTTCAGCGGCGGCGTCCGACCGGCGAAAGACGTCGACGATGTCGATCGGCACGCCGATCTGCGCCAGCTCGCGCCACACGAACTCGCCGTGGACATGCTCGCCGGTGATCTGTGGATTGATCGGAAGCACGCGATAGCCGTGGTCCTGGAGGAACTTCATCACCCCGTGCGAAGCGCGGTCGGCGCGGTCCGACGCGCCGATCATGGCGATGGTGCGGGCAGTGGTCAGCAGCTCGGCAATATCCTCGTCGCGGTTAAGCGGCATCGGCTCGTCCTTTCTTGTCCAGCGAATCCAGCAATCGTTCGGCAATGACCAGGAACGCCGCCGCGTCCGGCCCGTCGCCGGCGGCGGGCGGCTGCCCCGCGTCCGACGCTTCGCGGATCGCCAGCGACAGCGGCAATCGGCCAAGGAATGGAATGTCCGCCGCAGCCGCCGCGGCTTCGGCGCCGCCAATCCCGAACGGGTGCGATTCCTCGCCGCACCGCGGACAGGCGTAAGTCGCCATATTCTCGATCAGCCCAAGCACCGGCACGCCGGTCTTGGCGAACAGGTCGAGCGCGCGCTGGGCATCGATCAGCGCCAAATCCTGCGGCGTGGAGACGATCACCGCCCCCGCCGGCCGCGACCGCTGGATCAGCGACAATTGCACATCGCCAGTGCCCGGCGGCAAATCGACCACCAGCAGTTCGCAATCGCCCCAATCGGCCTCGATCAGATTGGCCAGCGCGCCTGTCGCCATCGGCCCGCGCCACGCCAGCGCATGGCCCGGCGACACCAATTGGCCAAGCGACAGGAAGCGGATGCCATGCGCTTCCACCGGGATCAGCTGATCGTTCTCGGCCTCGGGCTTGCCGTGACTGCCGAGCAAGGTCGGCTGCGACGGGCCATAGACGTCGGCATCGATCAGCCCGACTTTCTTGCCCGTCCGCGCAAGCGCGACCGCCAGATTGGCGGACACCGTCGATTTGCCGACCCCGCCCTTGCCGCTGGCAATTGCGATCAGCGTCCGCGCGGTCTGCGCGCTGCTGATCGCCACCCGCG
>JBDSGQ010000065.1:0-20912 GCA_039918915.1 Sphingomicrobium sp. | reverse complement strand
GGGCCGCGAAGCGACAAGCGTCCAGCATGTCTTCGACCAGCCGGGCAATGCCGGGAAAGTCGACCGTCCCTTCAAGGAAGCGCTCAACCGCGATTTCATTGGCCGCGTTCAGCACGATTGGCGATGCACCCCCCGCATCCAGCGCTTCGCGGGCCAGTCGCAAGGCCGGAAAGCGCACGAGATCGGGGGCTTCGAACTCGAGCTTTCCGACGTCCGCCAAGTCCAGCCTGGGTGCCGCCGTGCTCATGCGCTCGGGCCAGGCAAGCGCGTAGGCGATCGGAATCCGCATGTCCGGCGCCCCCAACTGGGCAAGCACCGATCCGTCCACGAACTCGACCATCGAGTGAACGATCGATTGCGGGTGAATCAGGATGTCGATGCGGTCGCCTGGCAGACCGAACAAATGATGGGCCTCGATCAGTTCGAGCCCCTTGTTCATGCAGGTCGCCGAATCGACCGAGATCTTTGCGCCCATCGACCAATTGGGATGCGCCACCGCCTGGGCCGGCGTGGCCGCCGCCATCGCCGCGGCTGAAGCGTCGCGGAACGGCCCTCCGCTGGCAGTCAGCAGGATTTTTGATACGTCTTGTTCACGGTTCCCTGCAAGGCACTGGAAAATAGCGTTATGTTCGCTGTCGATTGGTAATATCGTGGCTTTGTTCGCCGCTGCCGCGTTGGTCATCAACGTGCCGGCCGTGACCAGCGCTTCCTTGTTCGCAAGCGCCACCGTCCGTCCCGCCTCAACGGCCGCCATCACGGCTCTCAACCCGGCACAGCCGACGATCGCAGCCAAGACCAGGTCGGCGTCTTCTCTGGCGGCCTCCTCAAGCGCCTGTGGACCCGCCGTTGCCCGGCAGGCACTTCCCGCAAGGGCCTCCTTGAGTTCCGGCAGGCGGCTCTCGTCAGCGACGACCGCCAGCCTTGCCCCCGTTCGGCGCGCAATCGCTGCCAGCGCACTGGCGTTGGTGGCGGCTGTCACGGCAACGACTTTGAACCGGTCCGGCGAGCGTTCGATCAGGTCGAGAGCGGAGGTGCCGACCGACCCCGTTGCCCCCAGGATTGAAATCCTGCGCGTCATGCCAGCCCGACCATGAGCGCCGCAGCGGTCAGCACGGCCACTGGCACCAGGCCGTCGAGCCGATCGAGCACCCCGCCATGACCCGGCAACCAGCCGCCGCTGTCCTTGACCCCGGCCCGCCGCTTTATCGCGCTTTCGAACAGGTCGCCGCCCTGAGCCGCAAGCGCGAACAGCGGCGCGCACAGCAGCAGCGGCCGGCCAAGGCCGGTCGCGACGACCCATGCGCCGCCGAGCAGCGCCGCCGCGACAACGCCGCCGCCCAGTCCCTCAACGGTTTTACCGGGGCTGATCGACGGCGCCAGCTTGCGCCGGCCGAAGCTGCGCCCCGCGACATAGGCGCCGATATCGGTCGACCAGGTAACGATGAAGGTCCAGATGATCAGGTTGAGGCCGGAATTCTCCCGCACCCACAGCAAGGCCAGCGCCGGCAGCAGCGCATAGATGAACCCGCCACCATACCAGGCAACGCCCCAGCCGCGCGTCATCCGCGTCCATTCGTAGAACATGGCGGTCGCCGCAGCCGCCACCAGCACCGCGAACACATATCCTCCGGCAACCGCTGCAACCAAAGCAGCAGCGATCAGGATCAGACCCGTCAGGGTTCGAGCGACAAGCTCGTTCACCGGCCACCGAACCGGCGCTCGCGCGCGGCATAACTGTCGATTGCTTGAGCGAACGTCGCCTCATCGAAATCGGGCCACAGGGTGTCGAGAAACATCAGCTCCGAATAAGCCGCCTGCCACATCAGGAAATTCGACAGCCGCACCTCGCCCGAGGTCCGGATCAGCAGGTCGAGATCCGGCAGGCCGTGCGTCTGGAGTTCCCCGCCAAGCGCCTGCTCATCGATGTCCGCCGCGACGATTTCGCCGGCCGCGGCGCGCACCGCCAAGGTACGCGCGGCCGCGGCGATTTCGGCGCGCGAGCCATAATTGAGCGCCACGACCAGCGTCAGGCGGTGATTGCCCGCAGTCTGCTCGACCGCCGCTTCAAGCCGATCGACCAGAGCCGGGCCGAACGCCGAATAATCACCAATCAGTTTCAGCTGCACGCCTTCCCGCTGAAGCGTCGCAAGTTCGCGCTCCAGGTAAAACCGCATGAGGCTGGTGAGGTCGGAAATCTCCTCCGGACTGCGGCGCCAGTTCTCGGACGAAAATGCATAGACCGTCAGGACTTCGATGCCGTAATCGGCCGCGAATTGCAGCGCTCGGCGAACCGCTTCCGCGCCCGCCTTGTGGCCGGCGGCGCGCGGCAGGTTGCGCTGCTTCGCCCAGCGGCCGTTGCCGTCCATGATGATGGCGACGTGGCGTGGAACCGCGCTCCCCCCTCCCTGTCCAGCGGCGCCTTCGGGGGCAGGTTTGGGCTTCACTTGCCGAGGACTTCCTTTTCCTTGGTCGCGGTGAGGTCGTCGATGTCGCGGATGATATCGTCGGTCAGCTTCTGAACTTCCTGCTCCAGGCGCTTGCGTTCATCCTCGCTGATCTCATGCTTCTTTTCGTCGGCCTTGAGGTGGTCCATGCCGTCGCGGCGGACATTGCGGACTGCGATCTTGGCCTTTTCCGCATATTGGCCGACCAGCTTGGCAAGCTCGCGCCGGCGTTCCTCGGTCAATTCCGGGATCGGCAGCCGGATGACCTGGCCGTCGGTGATCGGATTGAGCCCAAGACCCGCCGAGCGGATCGCCTTTTCAACCGGCTGGACGTTCGAGCGATCCCACACCTGCACCGAAAGCATCCGCGCTTCGGGCGTCGATACCGTCGCCACCTGGTTGAGCGGCATGCTGCTGCCGTACACATCGACCTGGACGGGATCGAGCAGAGCGGTGGATGCGCGGCCGATGCGCAACCCGCTAAGGTCGTGCCGCAGCGCTTCGATCGCACCGGTCATTCGGCGCTTGAGGTCGTCGGTGCTGATACTTGCTGGCATTGCTTACTCCCCGGACTGGACGATGGTCGCGGTTCCCTGGCCCGCCAGCACTTCGGCGAGATTGCCGGGCTGCCGGATGTTGAACACGACGATCGGAATATCGTTGTCGCGGCACAGCGCGACGGCGGCGGCGTCCATCACCTTGAGGTCGTCGCTCAGCACCTTGTTGTAAGTCAGCGTGTCATAGCGCTTCGCATCCGCGACCTTCTTGGGGTCCGCGTCATAGACGCCATCCACGCTCGTCCCCTTGAACAAGGCGTCACAGCCCATTTCAGCGGCGCGCAGCGCTGCCGCCGTATCGGTTGTGAAATAGGGATTGCCGGTACCCGCGGCGAACAGGACGATGCGCCCCTTCTCGATGTGCCGAAGCGCGCGGCGCCGAATGTAGGGCTCGGACACGCTCGCCATTGGAATGGCGGACTGGACCCGGGTATCGACGCCGATCTTTTCCAGCGCGCCTTGAAGGGCAAGGGCGTTCATGACCGTTGCCAGCATCCCCATATAATCGGCGCTGGCACGGTCGAAGCCCTTGGCCGCGGCCGCCATCCCGCGAAAGATATTGCCGCCGCCCACGACCAGGCACAGCTGGTGCGCTTCGGCCTTGGCCGCAGCGATCTCGCCCGCCAGCCCGGCGACCGCGTCGGGATCGATCCCGAACTGGCCGGGGCCCATCAGCGCTTCGCCCGACAGCTTCACAAGGATTCGGTTGAAGCGGGGGCGCGTCATGTTGCGGGTTCGTCCTTGGATAAGGAAAGGGCGGCCACGCTTTATGGCGCGGCCGCCCTGTTGCCAACTGCTAAGCGGCAGAACGCGCTCGCGGCAAGCGACTACGCCTTGTTGGTGCCCGCCGCCGCCGCGACCTCCGCCGCGAAGTCGGTTTCTTTCTTCTCAATGCCTTCGCCAAGCTGGAAACGGGCGAAGCCGGACAGCTGAATTGCAGTTCCGGATTCCTTGGCGGCTGTGGCAATGACGTCCGCGACCGGGGTCTTGTTGTCCATCACGAACAGCTGCGACAACAAGGCATTGTCTTTGCGGAACTTGGCCAGACCGCCTTCGACCATCTTGTCGATGATGTTCTGCGGCTTGCCGCTTTCCTTGGCTTTTTCCATCGCGATGCCGCGTTCGCGCTCGACCAGTTCGACCGGCAGCTCGTCGGCCGACAAGGCGAGCGGATGCGCGGCGGCAACGTGCATTGCGATCTGCTTGCCCAGCGCCTGCAGAGTGTCAGCCGGCGCCGAGCTTTCAAGACCGACGAGGACGCCGATCTTGCCGAGGCCCGGGACGACCTGATTGTGGACGTAAGGCACCACAATCCCCTCGCCCACCGCGATGACCGCGGCGCGGCGAAGCGACTGATTCTCGCCGATCTTGGCGATGTTGTCGTTGAGCTTGTCCTGCACCGTCCCGCCTTCGGGATAGTCAGCTGCGGCGAGCGCTTCGACGTCGGTGCCATTGGCCAGCGCCAGCGTCGCGACATTCTTGACGAAGTCCTGGAACAGCTCGTTCTTGGCGACGAAGTCGGTCTCCGAATTGACTTCGACGACAGCGCCCCGACTGCCCTCGACGGTCACTCCGACGAGGCCTTCCGCGGCGGTGCGGCCAGCCTTTTTGGCGGCGGCCGCAAGGCCCTTGGCGCGAAGCCAGTCGATCGCTGGCTCCATCTCACCCTGGTTTTCGGCAAGCGCCTTCTTGCAGTCCATCATGCCGGCGCCGGTGCGCTCGCGCAGTTCCTTCACGGATGCGGCCGTGATTTCAGCCATTTTTTATTTCCTTGTTTGCGCCCCCGCAACGGCGGAGGCCCACTACGATGTGATGTCGACCGTCGGCTCCCGCGTTGCGCGAGAGGCAGCTAGCGTCAGGCTTCGAGCGCGGCCTCAACCGGCGGTTCCGCCATTTCGCCAATGTCGCCGCGGGCCGAGGCCTGGCCACTGCGTCCCTCGCCCACAGCCTGCGCGATAGCGTCGGTGTAGAGGCGAATTGCGCGGCTTGCATCGTCGTTGCCGGGAACCGGAAATGCGATCCCGTTCGGATCGCTGTTCGAATCGAGCACCGCCACGACGGGAATGCCAAGCGTATTGGCTTCCTTGATCGCCAGTTCTTCCTTGTTGGTGTCGACCACGAACATGACGTCGGGAAGCCCGCCCATGTCGCGAATTCCGCCCAGGCTTTTCTCAAGCTTGTCGCGCTCGCGCGTCAGCTGCAGCACTTCCTTCTTGGTCAGGCCGGCGGTGTCGCCGGACAGCTGCTCCTCGAGGCTTTTGAGGCGCTTGATCGAATTGGAAATGGTCTTCCAGTTGGTCAGCATGCCGCCGAGCCAACGGTGGTTGACGAAATGCTGTCCGCTAACCTTGGCGGCTTCGGCCATGGCATCTTGCGCCTGGCGCTTGGTGCCGACGAACAGCACCTTGCCGCCGCGCGCCGCGGTCTGCTGAACGAATTCGAGCGCCCGCGCGAACAGCGGGACGGTCTGCGACAGATCGATTATGTGCACCCCGTTGCGGTCGCCGAAGATGTACGGCTTCATCTTGGGATTCCAGCGGTGGGTCTGGTGGCCGAAATGCGCTCCGGCCTCAAGCAATTGCTGCATCGTGACGACGGTGGTCGCCATAGGTCTTTCTCCTTCCGGTTTTTGCCTCGACGAACCGTGTCACCGACCTTGTGAGTCGGCACCGGTATGTTGGTCCGTCTGTGGAATGCCCGCGCCCCTAGCCCAGGCCGTCGCTGCTTTCAAGGCCACTGTCGTTCCAGCGCTGCTTGACGACCCGCTTGACACATCGGAACATAACGTGAACATTAGGCCGTATTAACCGAGTGCCGCGATCAACTTGGAACAAAGCGGGTCCAGTGTGGTTAGGAACTCCCAAGAAGGATTAATGCGATGACAGCAGCTCTTGGAACGCTCACTTTTCTCGTCACCATGTGGCTGATCGTCGTGGTCGGCGCCGCCGTCCTCGAAGAAGGTGGAGCGAAGATCGCGGCCGCGCTCAAGGGACATGGCGGAGGCCGCCCGGTGCTGGTGCCGATGCGTGGAACTGCCCGTGCCCGGCTTCAGCAGCCTATGCGCGCCCGGGCCGCTTGGCGGATGCCTGAGCGCGACGCCGCTTGACCTTGGCGTAACTCGCCATCGCGGCGGGGATCATCGCCAGATACAGCACGCAAACCGCAAGCAGCGTGTGCCATGGCGCGACAATCAGCGCCGCTCCCAGCAAGGCAACACCGGCCAGGGCGAACAACCGCCAGTCCCGGCGCACCCGCAGGCTCGACCAGGTATAGGTCGGCAGGCTCGAAATCATCAGTGCGGCAATGAACAAGGTCCAGGCCATGACCAGCGGCCACTGGCGGAACACCGTTCCGTGATCGGTCACCAGCCACAGGTAAATCGGAACCAGTGCCAGGCCGGCCCCTGCCGGCGCCGGCACGCCGGTGTTGAAGCCGGCTTGCTTGTGCGGTTGCTCCGCTCCGTCGAGCCGGGCGTTGAACCGGGCAAGCCGCAACGCACAGCATACCGCCAGGGCCAGCGCCGCGAGCCACCCGAAGCGCGGCAAGGATTGCAACGACCACAAGAACAGAATCAGTGCGGGCGCGGTGCCGAATGCAATGTTGTCGGACAGCGAATCGAGCTCCGCCCCGAAGCGGCTTTCGGCGCGCAGCAGCCGTGCGATGCGGCCGTCGAGCCCGTCGAGCACACCAGCCAGGACGATTGCTCCAAGCGCCTTCTCCCACTCGCCGCGAATAGCGAGGCTGACGCCGGTCAGCCCCATGCACAGCGCGACCGCGGTAATGGCGTTCGGGATCATCGCCCGGAATGGAATTCGGCGGGGTCCCGGCTCCTCGTTCATTGGCTAGCGCCGGTCAGCGCCGTCGCGTCCCCGATTTCGGCAAGCACCGTCTCGCCTGCGATCGAACGCTGGCCAAGCAGCACTTTGGACGCAGTTCCGGCGGGCAAATAGACGTCGACCCGGCTGCCGAAGCGGATCAGCCCGACCCGCTGCCCGGCTTCGACGCTGTCGCCTTCGCGAACGAACGACAGGATCCGCCGCGCGACCAGGCCCGCGATCTGGGTAAAGCCGATCCGCAGGCCGTCGCTGCTTTCGATCAGCAAATGCTGGCGCTCATTGTCCTCGCTGGCCTTGTCGAGGTCGGCGTTGACGAACTTGCCCGGCACATAGGCGATACGGCGCACGCGCCCGGCGATCGGCGAGCGGTTGATGTGCACGTCGAACACACTCATGAAAATCGAAACGCGCGTGTATTCGCCGTCCACGAGGCCGTCCGGGCCGCGCAGCTCGGGCGGTGGCGGCACCTTGGCGATCATCGTGATCAAACCGTCGGCGGGCGCAACGATGAACTTGTCGCCGCGCGGCGTCGTTCGCACCGGGTCGCGGAAAAAGGAAATGACCCAGAGCGTTACCCCGGCGAGTAGCCAGGCGATGAATTGCCAGTGCAGGATCGCGGCAAACAGCGCCACGGCCCCGACCCCGACCGCATATTTGCGTCCTTCGGGATGGATCGAGGGAAAGCGCCACTTGACCGTCGTGGTCGGAAGCGGGGTGTCGTGCTTGTCGAGTTCTGCCATGCGCGACCTCTTAGTCATGGCTCAATGGACGCACAACGCTGTGGTTGCACGGCGCCTGCCCGGACCGTAGAGCGCGGCGAAACCCGAAAATCGCAGGAACAGGCATGGCCAAGATCAAGGTGAAGAACCCGGTCGTCGAGCTCGACGGCGACGAAATGACCAGAATCATCTGGCAGTGGATTCGCGAACGGCTGATCCAGCCCTATCTCGACATCGACCTGATCTATTACGATCTCGGCATCGAAAATCGCGACGCGACCGACGACAAGGTCACCGTCGAAGCGGCCAATGCGATCAAGCAGCATGGCGTCGGCGTCAAATGCGCGACGATCACGCCCGACGAGGCGCGGGTCGAGGAATTCAAGCTCAAGAAAATGTGGAAATCGCCCAACGGCACGATCCGCAACATCCTCGGCGGGGTGGTTTTCCGCGAGCCCATCGTGATTTCGAATGTCCCGCGGCTGATCCCCGGCTGGACCGACCCGATCGTGGTCGCGCGGCACGCCTTCGCAGACCAGTATAAGGCGACCGATTTTCGCGTCCCGGGCAAGGGCAAGCTGACGATCAAGTGGGTCGGTGAAAGCGGCGAAGTGATCGAGCATGAAGTGTTCGATTTCCCCGATTCGGGAGTCGCCATGGGGATGTACAATCTCGACCAGTCGATCCGCGACTTCGCGCACGCCTGCTTCAACTATGGAATCGTCCGCCAGTGGCCGGTCTATCTGTCGACCAAGAACACTATCCTGAAAGCCTATGACGGGCGCTTCAAGGATCTGTTCCAGGAGATTTTCGAATGCGATTACAAAGCGAAGTTCGATGAACTTGGGATCGAATATCAGCATCGTTTGATCGACGACATGGTCGCTTCCGCGCTCAAATGGAGCGGCAAGTTCATCTGGGCCTGCAAGAATTACGACGGCGACGTCCAGTCCGACCAGGTCGCCCAGGGATTCGGCTCGCTCGGCCTGATGACATCGGTGCTGACAACCCCTGACGGCAAGACCGTCGAGGCCGAGGCCGCGCATGGCACCGTCACGCGCCACTTCCGCATGCACGAAGCGGGCAAGGCGACATCGACCAACCCGATCGCGTCGATCTTCGCGTGGACCGGGGGCCTGAAGTACCGCGGCAAGTTCGACGATACGCCCGAGGTGGTGGCCTTCGCCGAAACGCTGGAGCGGGTGTGCGTCGAAACCGTCGAAGCGGGCCAGATGACCAAGGATCTCGCGATCCTGGTCGGCCCCGAACAGCCGTGGATGACGACCGAGCAATTCTTCGAAGCGATCCGCGCCAACCTCGAAGCGGCGATGGCAAGCGCGCCCGCTAGCGCCTGAGGCCGGCGTCGGGCGAGCGAATATGTTCTCGCCGGATGCCAAGTCCGACCAGCCGCGCCGGGATCCGGCGAAGCAGCGGAAAGCGATCGAACAAGCGCAGCGCGAGCGGGACCCGGTCGAGCACTGCCCGGCGAAGTACCAGCGGCGTCAGCACGCGGTCATGGACCGCCTTTTGCGCGCCCTGGATCACCGCGGTCGGGAATCCCCGCCGTTGCTGGACCTTGGCGAGGAGCGGGTCGAAATTGTCGTGCCGGGCCAGTGGCGCGGCGAGGATGTTGGCCGCGGCAACGGCGTCCTGAACCGCCAGATTGATGCCCACGCCCCCGACCGGCGACATGGCATGGGCGGCATCGCCGATCGCCAGCAGCCCTGGTCGCCACCACCGGGTTAGCCGGTCGAGCGACACCGCGAGCAGCTTGACCTGGTCCCAATCCTGCAACGTGTTCACCACCGGACCAAGCTCCGCAGCGGCGCTGGCCACGTCGGCGCGAAACTTTTCAATCCCGGCGGCACGGATTTCGTCGGCCGCGCCCTTGGCCACGACATAGGCGCACTGCCAATAATCCCCGCGATCGATTTCGACGACCAGGGTTCCCGCGCCAAAGGTTGCGCCGGTCTCGTTGGTCGGGGTTTTCTCCTTGGGTAAGCGGAACCACAGGACGTCGATCGGTGCGCCGAGGTCCTTTCTCGGCAAGGCCGCGGCATCGCGCAGGATCGAACCTCGGCCGTCCGCGGCAATGGTCAGGCGCGACCGCAATTCTTCACCGGTCTTCAGCCTGACGCCAGCGACCCGGTCGCCGTCGAACAGCAAGCCGACGGCCTCCGCCTCCATGCGCAGCTGGAACGTCGGATAACGCCGGGCTTCCTGCGCCAGGAAATCGAGGAATTCCCATTGCGGCATCATTGCAATGAACCGGCTTGCCACCGGCAGATGGGCCAGGTCGGCAATGGTGATGTCGCGGTTGGCAACCCGCGCCGTCAGGGTTTGCACCTGGTCGTGCGGGCGCTTCAAAAAGGCGTTGATCAGCCCGAGTTCGCGAAGCAGTTCAAGGGTCGAGGGATGGACCGTGTCGCCGCGGAAATCGCGCAGGAAGTCCGCATGCTTTTCAAGCACGACCACGGTGCACCCGGCGCGCGCGAACAGAAGTCCCGCCATCATCCCGGCCGGCCCTCCGCCGGCGATCAGCAGGTCCAGGTCAGCCACGGCGCAACCTTGCAGAAGGCTCACGGCTGTGCGCGATGGTCGTGCCGTTAAGACCGGCTTCGCTGGGTGGCGTTCGGGACAAGGACCGCAGTGACGTCATGAAGCCACAGCCTGACAGACCAATTCCTGTTTTGGAAGCGCGGCCTTCGCCGCCTACAAGGCGGCGGTGACGAACGAGTTCTCAACCTCCGGCTTCAGCGACGCGCTGGTCATCCTCGGCGCCGCCGGAATTATCATTCCCGCCTTTGCCCGAGTGCGCATCAGCCCGATCATCGGTTTCATCCTGATCGGCATGCTGGTCGGGCCGGCCGGGCTCGGCAGCCTGACTCACGCCCACCACTGGCTGCACTTCGTCACCATTTCCAATGCCGACGCGATCGAGCCGTTCGCGGAGCTCGGCATCGTCATGCTGTTGTTTTCGATCGGTCTCGAACTGTCGTTCCGGCGGCTGTGGGGGATGCGCAAGCTGCTATTCGGGGTTGGCGCAGCGCAGCTGATCGGTGGCGCGGCGCTGATCGGTGTCGGGCTTTACGCCACGGGCGCGACCTTTGGCGCCGGACTGGCGCTGGGGCTGGCGCTGGCGCTGTCATCGACGGCGCTGGTCCTGCCGCTGGTCGGGACTCACGGGGCGGTCGGACGCTCGGCGCTGGCAATGCTCCTGTTCGAAGACCTTGCCTTGGTCCCGATCCTGTTCCTGCTGGGCGCGATGGCGCCGCTTTCGGCAAGCGGCGTCGGTTCGCTCGCAAGCACCATCGCCATTGGCTTCGCGACGACTGTCGGAATGCTGTTTCTTGGCCGGCTGGTGCTTCCGGCCCTGTTCGCCCAGGCGGCCCGCGCCAAAAATCCCGAACTGTTCCTGTCGGTGTGCCTGCTGGTGGTCATCGTCGCCAGCATGGTCACCTCGGCCGTCGGATTTTCGGCGGTGCTTGGCGCGATGATCGCCGGGATCGTCATTGCCGAAACCGATTATCGCGGCGAAGTCGAAGTCATCACTGCCCCGTTCCGCGGCCTTGGCCTGGCGATCTTCCTGATCACCGTCGGGATGAGCGTCGACGTCCGCATCCTGGTGGCCGAATGGCAGCGGCTGCTTGCGGCCCTCGTCGCAGTGCTTGTCGTCAAGGCCCTGGTGACCGCGCTGCTGCTTCGTCTCGGCGGCGCCAGGACGGCCGTGGCGGCCGAAACCGGGGTGCTGATGGCGTCTCCGTCGGAAACGACGCTGATCGTCCTTGGCTCGGCTGCGGCGGCCCAGCTGATCAGCCGCGACACGGCATCCTTTTGGCAGATCGTGACCGCTGTCGGGCTGACCGTGACGCCGTTGCTGGCACGGCTCGGCCGAGCCGCCGGAAGCCGCTTTGCCGGACGCTCGCTCGCGACCCAGATGGACCGGTCGCTGGACAGTGCCGAGCTTGGCCAGGTCGTCATTCTCGGCTTCGGCCGGGTCGGGCAGATGGTCGCCGACATGCTCGCGGCCCATGACAAGGATTATCTCGCCATCGACAGCGACGGCGATGCGGTCCAGGCCTCCCGCGACGAGGGCTACGACGTGCTGTTCGGCGACGTCGCCCGGCCCGAGCTGATCGCGCGCCTGCGCCGCCGACAACCAAGCGCATTCATCCTGACCATGGACAATCCGGTGCTGGTCAAGCGCCTGGCCAAGCAGTTGCGCCGGACATTTCCCGACCTGCCGATCGTCGCCCGGGCGCGGGATGCGACCCATGCCGCCGCGCTGTACCGCGCCGGAGTGACGGATGCGGTGCCCGAGACGCTGGAAGCGTCGCTGCAATTGTCCGAAGCGGTGCTGGTCGATCTGGGCGTGCCGATGGGGCCGGTGATCGCGTCAATTCACGAAAAGCGCGACGAACTGCGCGCTCAGATCAAGGCCGAAGCCGATTTGGAGCAGGCACCGCGCCTGGGCCGCACCCGCCTGAGGGACAGCGAACCCGCTAGGCCGGGATCTTCAACAGCGCGTCCCTGACGGCTTCCAGCGCGTCTGCCGCCTTGGTACCGTCCGGACCGCCGCCCTGGGCCATGTCAGACCGGCCCCCGCCGCCCTGCCCGCCAAGCGCCGCGACCGCCGCCTTCACCAATTCCACCGCGCTGACTTCGCCGGAAAGGTCGCCGGTCACGCCCACAGCTACGCTGGCGCGCCCGTCATTGACCGCGACCAGCGCTGCGATTCCCGACCCCAACTGCTTTTTCATGTCGTCAACCGCGGCCCGCAACCCTTTGGCGTCAAAGCCTTCCACGACCTTGGCCAGGAATTTGCGGCCGCCGACGTCGTCGGGCTGGGCACTGTCCTGGCCGGCTGCGCCGCCGCCCATTGCGAGCGCCTTTTTGGCATCGGCGAGTTCCCGCTCGAGACGGCGCCGGTCCTCGACCAGCGCGGCGACTCGCGTCGCGACCTCGTCGGGGGAGCTTTTGAGGGTCGATGCCGCCTCGCGCAGCTGACGATCGCGCGCCAGCAGCCACTGGCGGGCAGCCTCGCCGGTCAGGGCCTCGATCCGCCGAACGCCCGAGCTGACCGCGCTTTCGCTGACGATCTTCAACAGCTGGATATCACCCAGCGCGCGGACATGCGTGCCGCCGCACAGTTCGACCGAATAATCCGCCTCGACCTCGCGGCCCATCGACAGCACGCGCACTTCGTCGCCGTATTTCTCGCCGAACAGCGCCATTGCGCCCGCGGCGATGGCCTCGTCGGGGCTCATCAGCCTGGTCGTAACCGCCTCATTCGCCCGGATGTGCTGGTTCACTTCGGCTTCGACGGCGGCGATATCGTCCTGGCTCAGTGAAGCCGAGTGCGAAAAGTCGAAGCGCAGCCGGTCTTCGGCGACCAGGCTGCCCTTTTGCGTGACATGGTCGCCCAGCCGATGGCGCAGCGCGGCGTGCAGCAAGTGCGTTGCGCTGTGATTGGCGCGAACCCGGTCGCGGCGTCCGGCGTCGACTTTCTGGTGAAGCGTTTCGCCAACCGCCAGACTGCCGCCTTCGACCCGGGTGCGCAGCGCATGAAGCTTTCCCAACGCTTTGGATGTATCCTCAACATTGCCGACAAAGCCTTTGAGGTTGGTCAGCTTTCCGCTGTCGCCGACCTGTCCACCGCTTTCGCCGTAGAACGGGGTCTGGTTGAGCAGGACATCGACCGTATCGCCGACATTGGCCTCGCTTACCCGCTGCCCGTCCTTGACGACGGCAAGCACCACGCCTTCGCCTTCGTCGCCCGAATAGCCGGTGAATTCGGTGCTTCCGAACTCTTCGGCAAGGTCGAACCACAGTTCGTCCGAAGCACGTTCGCCCGAACCCTTCCAGGCCGCGCGCGCCGCCGCTTTTTGCTGAGCCATGGCAGCGTCGAAGCCGGCCCGCTCCACGCCCAGACCCCGCGCGCGCAACGCGTCTGCGGTCAGGTCGTAGGGAAAGCCGAACGTATCGTAGAGCTTAAACGCCGTGGCACCGGGCAGAGTCGCGCCCTTCTCCAGCCCGGACGTCGCTTCGTCGAGCAGCTTGAGGCCCGTCACCAGCGTCTGGCGGAACCGGGCTTCTTCCTGCTGCAGGGTCGCTTCGATCAGCGGCTGCGCGCGAACCAGTTCGGGATAGGCCGCCCCCATCTCCGCGACTAGCGCCGAGACCAGCCGGTACATCAATGGCTCGCCGGCGCCGAGCAGGTGGGCGTGGCGCATGGCGCGGCGCATGATCCGGCGCAGGACATAGCCGCGGCCTTCATTGGCCGGTAGAACGCCGTCGGCGACGAGGAAGCCCGACGTCCGCAAATGATCGGCGATGATCCGGTGGCTGGCCACCATGTCCGGCGAAGCGTTCGACGTCAGCGACTGCGACGCTTCGATCAGCGCCTTGAACGTGTCGGTTTCGTAATTGTCGTGGACGCCCTGGAGAACCGCCGCGACGCGCTCAAGCCCCATTCCGGTGTCGATGCTCTTGCTCGGCAGTTCGGACACGATTTCGCCCGCCGCCTGCTCATATTGCATGAACACCAGGTTCCAGATTTCAACGAAGCGATCGCCATCCTCGTCGGGGCTGCCGGGCGGTCCCCCGGGCAGGTGGTCGCCGTGATCGAAAAAGATTTCGGAACATGGCCCGCACGGACCATCGTCGCCCATCGCCCAGAAATTATCCTTGGTCGGAATGCGGATGATGCGGCTTTCGGGAAGGCCGGCAATGCGCTTCCACAGGTTGAACGCTTCGTCGTCGGTGTGATAGACGGTGACCGTCAGCCGATCGGCGCTGAGACCCCATTCGCGAGTGATCAGGTTCCACGCGAGTTCGATCGCGCGGTCCTTGAAATAATCGCCGAACGAGAAGTTGCCGAGCATTTCGAAGAACGTGTGATGCCGCGCGGTGTAGCCGACGTTGTCGAGGTCGTTGTGCTTGCCGCCGGCGCGGACGCATTTCTGCGAGCTGGTGGCGGTGCTGTAAGGGCGCGTTTCAAGACCGGTGAAGACGTTCTTGAACGGCACCATGCCGGCGTTGACGAACATCAGCGTCGGATCGTTATGCGGGACCAACGGCGCCGATGGGACCCGCGCGTGACCGTTCTTCTCGAAAAATTCGATGAAGCCGCGGCGGATGTCGTTGGTCGAAGTCATGGGAGCGATGTAAATGCCATGCTGCGCTGCGGCAAGGCGAGGAAACCCGCCCGGCTCGACGCGCCATGCCGGTAGCGCTAGCAACCCCCGATGGCGAAACGCAGCACATCCACCATCCCGCGCTACAAACGGCGCCGCAAAGGCTCGGCGTTCGGGCGCTTGATCGGGTGGATCGTCAAGCTGGTAATCGCGGTGGTCCTGCTGTCGGTACTGTGGGTGGTGGCCTACCGGTTCATCAATCCGCCCCTCACGCTCAACATGGCGGGCGACCTGATCGCGGGGCGCGGGGCGCAGAAATCGTGGATGCCGATCAGCCACATCGACCACGACATGGTGAGGGCGGCAATCGCGGCCGAAGACAGCAAGTTCTGCAGCCATCACGGCTTCGACTTCGAATCGATCGAGGACGCGATGAAGCGCAACGCTTCGGGCGGCCGCATCCGCGGTGGATCGACGATCAGCCAGCAGACGGCCAAGAATGCCTTTTTGTGGAACGGCGGCGGCTATGCCCGCAAAGGCGCGGAGGCGTGGTTCACGTTCCTCATCGAGCATGTGTGGGACAAACAGCGGATCATGGAAGTCTATTTGAACGTCGCCGAGACGGGCATTGGCACTTATGGCGTCAACGCTGGCTCGCAACGCTATTTCGGGCATGATTCAAGCGCCATGACCGCGGTCGAGGCGGCGCGGATCGCGGCCATTCTGCCGCTTCCCAAGGTGCGCGGAGCAGCCGCTCCAAAAGGCTTCACCCGGCGTTACGGCAACACCATCGCCGCGCGGCTGTCAGTGGTCGGCCGCGACGGGCTCGACGCCTGCGTCTACCACGGCGCCACGGCGCCCGTGAACAAAGCGCCGCCGCCAGTGACGCGCAAAATCCGGCCGCTGCCGGGCGAGGAATATGAAAGCGCCAAGCCGCTGCCGCCGGTCGAAGACGTGGTGAAGGACCTGCCGCCCGCCGCCACCGAGCCACTGGCGGCCGAACCGGCGCCAACTGAGAGCAACACGACCAGCACGATGCCGGCGCAGCCGCAGGAACCGTCGAACCAGCTCTGACGCGGCGCCCGCCTAACCGACCAGCGCGAGCCTGGGCGGTTCCTGGACCGAAAGGTCGGCAGTTCCCTCGCCGGTCAGGCGCTCGATCCGGGCGACGAGGTCGGCATCAAGCGCATAATCGCGTCCGGCAAGCACGACCGCCTCCCCGCCATCGCCGAGCGTCAGCGCAAAGCGGACGATGCCGTTGGACCCGCGCGCCTCGCCCAGCTCGCGGGCGACGGACGCGATCATCGACGGATCGGCGAGCCGCACCGTCAGCTGCAGGCGCGTGCGCTTGGCCAGGTCGGCGAGCGGCTGGAAGCGCTTGATCGTGATCCGTGGGGCGTCGTCGCCAGCGCGGCGGTCGAGTTCCACGGTCAGCAACCCGCAACCGCCTTCCTTGGCGGCGGCCTCCAGCGCCGCTCCGGGCTCCTCGTCGAACACCGTCGCCTCGAACTGTCCCGAACGGTCGGACAGCGCCGCAACCATGTAGCGCCGGCCCCGCGCCGAAACCCGCCACCGAACACTTTCCGCAAGCGCCGCCATGGTCGCGCTCGACCGCTCCCCGTCGCCGATCCGCACTTCGCCAAGCTCGGCGAAGGTCTTGACCCGATGCGCTTCGAGCAAGTGACGCGCGGCATCCACCGGATGCGCGGAAAAATAAAAGCCGAACGCATCGCGCTCCGCCGCCATCCGCTGCGGCAAGGTCCAGTTTGCATCGCGCGGAAGCCGGATCGGCGCCGCTTCCGCCGAATTCGCGCCAAACAGCCCGGCCTGGCCGCTAATGCGTTGATCGTGGGCGCTCGCAGCATGGGCCAGGATCGTCTCCGCCCCTGCGAACAATGCCGGGCGGTCGGCTCTGATGCTGTCGAACGCGCCGGCCCCGGCAAGGCCTTCCAATTGGCGCCGATTAAGCAGGCGCGGGTCGATTCGCGCCGCGAACTCTTCGATGCTGGAGAATGGCCCCGCCTGCCCGCGCTCCGCGACCAGCGCCTCCATCGCCTTTTCGCCGACGCCCTTGAGTGCCCCCAAAGCATAACGGACGTTGTTGCACTCGTCCCCGCTCTCGACCGTGAAACAGGCGTCGCTGGCGTTGATGTCGGGCGGCAGGCAGTCGAGCCCACCGCGCCGCATGTCGTCGACGAACACCCCAAGCTTGTCGGTCAGCGCCAGGTCGAAGCTCATCGACGCGGCATAGAATTCGGCGCGGTGGTGCGCCTTCAGCCAGGCGGTGTGATAGGCGACCAGGGCATAAGCGGCGGCGTGGCTTTTATTGAAGCCATAGCCCGCGAACTTGTCGATCAAGTCGAACAGTTCATTGGCCTTGGCCGGCGCAATATCATTGGCAACCGCACAGCCTTCGACAAAAGTCGCCCGCTGCGCATCCATTTCCGACTGGATCTTCTTGCCCATAGCGCGCCGCAGCAAATCGGCGCTGCCAAGCGAATAGCCGGCGAGGATTTGCGCCGCCTGCATCACCTGTTCCTGATAGACGAAGATGCCGTAGGTTTCGGCCAATATGCCTTCGAGCAACGGGTGCGGATAGGCGATTGCCGCGCGCCCGTTCTTGCGGTCGCCGAACGCCGGAATATTGTCCATCGGCCCCGGCCGGTACAGCGCGACAAGCGCGATGATGTCCCCGAAACCGGTCGGTCGAACCGCCGCCAGAGTGCGCCGCATGCCCTCCGATTCCAGCTGGAACACCCCGACCGTGTCGCCGCGCTGAAGCAGCTCGTAGACTGCCGGATCGTCCCACGACAGCGCGCTGAAATCCACCGCAATGCCCTGTTCGGCCAGCAGCCGCTGCCCCTCCTTGAGGACGGACAGGGTCTTGAGGCCCAGAAAGTCGAATTTCACGAGGCCCGCCGCCTCGACATATTTCATGTCGAATTGGGTGACCGGCATGTCGGACCGCGGATCGCGGTACAGCGGCACCAGTTCATCCAGCATGCGGTCGCCAATGACGACACCGGCGGCATGGGTGGAAGCGTGCCGCGGCAGGCCTTCCAGCTTCATCGCCAGGTCGAACAGGCGTTTGACGTCGGGTTCGTTCTTATATTCGGCGGCAAGCTCCGACACGCCATTAAGCGAACGCTCCAGCGTCCACGGGTCGGTCGGATGGTTGGGGATCAGCTTGGCCAGCCGATCGACCTGCCCATAGCTCATCTGGAGAACCCGGCCGGTGTCCTTGAGCACTGCGCGCGCCTTGAGCCGCCCGAAGGTGATGATCTGGGCGACCTTGTCGCGGCCGTACTTGCCCTGGACGTAGGTAATCACCTTGTCGCGATGGGTTTCGCAGAAATCGATGTCGAAATCGGGCATCGACACGCGTTCGGGATTGAGGAACCGTTCGAACAGCAGGCCGAGCGCAAGCGGATCGAGGTCGGTGATGGTCAGCGACCAGGCAACCACCGACCCGGCCCCCGACCCGCGACCGGGCCCGACCGGAATATCGCTGGCCTTGGCCCATTTGATGAAGTCGGCGACGATCAGGAAGTATCCGGCAAAGCCCATGCCGGTGATGACGTCGAGTTCGAAATCGAGCCGCTCGCCATAGAGCGCCAGGTCTGTCTCGCCGCGTCCGTCTAGCCGGGCCGCAAGGCCGGCATGCGCATCACGGCGCAGCTGTTCATCCTCGTCGTCGCCAAGCCGCGGCAGGATCGGCTTGCGTTTGGGCGCCGCCACGGCGCACCGCTGGGCCACGACGGCAGTGTTGGCCAGGGCTTCGGGAAGATCGGCGAACAGCGCCTCCATCGCCGCGGCATCCTTCAGCCATGCGTCGGCTGATGACGTGATGCGGTCGGCGCTTTCGATATAGGCGGAGTGGGCAATGCACAGCAGTGCATCGTGCGCGGCGTGAAAGCTGGGATCGGGATAGCTCGCGGGGTTGGTCGCGACGAGCGGCAGGTCGCGGGCATAAGCGAGTTCGATCAGCCCGTCCTCGGCCGCCTGTTCAATCGGATCGTTGCGGCGCGACAGCTCGATGTACAACCGCTCGGGGAACAGCCGCTGAAGCCGATCGAGATAATGTTCGGCCTTGTTGTGCTGTCCGTCGGCAATCAGCCGCGCCAGCGCGCCCTCGCCGCCGCCGGTCAGCGCAATCAGTCCCTCGCTCAGACTCTCCAGGCGCTCAAAAGCAACATGGGGGTCGAGGTCGAGCGGGCGGTCGAGGTGGGCGGCCGAAACCAGCTTGGATAGATTGGCATAGCCCTGGTCGTCCTTGGCCAGCAGCGCGATCCAGTCGATGCCCTCGACGTTGAGGTCGATTGGGCGGGCGACGGCGAGCATTGCGCCAATGATCGGCTGGACGCCCTTGGCACTGCATGCATCGCTGAACGGCATGGCCGCGTACAACCCGTTGCGGTCGGCCAGCGCGACCGCCGGGAAGCCGAGCTTCGCCGAGCGCTCGGCGATGGTCTTCGGCTCCATCGCGCCTTCCAGCATGGTGTAGGAGGAGAAGACGCGAAGCGGGACAAAGAGCTGAGTCACGCCGCGAATATGCCGGGTCCAGGCAGCGGCTGCAAAGCCGGGCTGCGACTTATCCACCACTATCGCGTCGGCTGCCAGCGGTCCTCCATGATGTCGCGGATTTCACGCATCCGACCGGTATAGGCATCGCCGATACAGGCGTTGTTGGAACAGCGGTCGCGGAACCCCAGGAACCGGTCGCGGGTACGGCGCAACAGCGCCGCCTGCTCCGGTGACGCATTGGCCAGCGACCGGTTGAACTGGGCCGCCATGCTGCGATCGAGCTGGGCGAGCCCGGCATCACCGCACACCGCGAGTTCGCTGCGGGTCCGGGCGTTGGCGCAGTTAAAGCTCGGCCGCGCGGATGCGGGCCGTGAAGGCGCCACTGGCGGCGGTCCCGGCTGAGGCCGGGCCGGCTCAATGGGTGGAGTGGGTTCGGGCATGTCCGTGACGTCGGTGTCGGCGCTTTGCGAATCGTCGACGGTGGCGGTCGCCGCCGGCGCCTGGGGCGCCGCCGCGCCGGCCTTGCCCAAGGTCGCAAGCGGCGCGATGATTGCGTCGGCATTGCGCAGCAACAACACAGGCCCGCTGTCATCGGCGGCCTGCCGAACGCTGTAATCGATGTCCGCTGCCAGGATCCGCCGGCCGCCGACGACGGCAACGCCCGGCGGCAAGTCGAGCGACAGCGAAGCCGAGCAATTCACGGCGCCGGACGCTTTGTCCTGGCTTTCCATGACGGGGTTTTCCATCCGCACCACGGCATAAGCGGCAAGCTTGTCGTAAGCCGCCTGGTCGGATCCGCGCATGTCCGCCGCGCGCCGGAACAGTTCGCGCTTGATGAGGTCGTAGGTCGCCTTGCTGGCGCAATTCTTTTCGGGGTCGCCGGCGGACGCGCCGTGGCTCGATCCGTTGGTCAGCTTGTCCTGGTCGGCGTTCCGGTTGGTCGCGAAATAAGCGACCAGGAGGACCAGCAGGACCAGCCCGCCCATTAGCCCGATCATCGCCCAATTGGGGCTCGGCCGATCCATGTCCGGTGTTGGCGCCATTACTCCAGCCTTCCCTCGTGCAAGCGCACAACGCGGTCCATCTTGGATGCGATCCGTTCATTGTGCGTGGCCACGAGCGCGGCGGTGCCTTCGCCACGCACCAGGTTCAGGAATTCGCCGAACACCAGGTCGGCGGTATGTTCGTCGAGATTTCCCGTGGGCTCATCGGCAAGCACCAGCGGCGGCTTGTTGGCCAGCGCGCGGGCGACAGCGACGCGCTGCTGTTCGCCGCCCGAAAGTTTGGCGGGCCGGTGGTCGAGGCGATTGGCAAGGCCGAGCGTGCCGAGCAGCTTTTCGGCCCGCTCACGCGCTTCCTTCGGTTCCGCGCCCCGCACCAATTGCGGAAGGACGACATTTTCGACCGCGTTGAATTCGGGCAGCAAGTGATGAAATTGATAGACGAAGCCGAGCAGGTCGCGGCGCAGGCGCGTGCGGCCGTCGTCGTCGAGTTCGCTGGCTTCCTCGCCGGCCAGGCGGATCGAACCTTCGAACCCGCCTTCGAGCAGCCCGACGGCCTGGAGCAAGGTCGACTTGCCCGACCCCGACGGCCCGAGCAGCGCGACGATCTCGCCTGGCTGGACCGAAAGATCGACGCCGCGCAGCACATCGATGGTGACTTCGGCCTGGGTGAAGCTGCGCTTGAGGCCGCGAGT
>JBDSGQ010000064.1:0-22596 GCA_039918915.1 Sphingomicrobium sp. | reverse complement strand
CCGGCTTCAGCCTTGCGCCGGTGGCTCACCTGCTGCGGGAATAGGATCGTCGAGCGCCGCCTCCGCTTCTTCCCGATCATCATCGAGCACCATCAGCCGCACGTCGGCCGACAAGCCGTCGATATATCCCTGGGTTTCGGCATCGAACAATATTGTGTGAAAGCCGTGGCTTTCGAGAAAGGTGCGCGCGATTTCGCCGTCCATGCGGCTGCGGAAGCGGCGCAGTTCGACCAGGCTCACGCGGTCGCGGTTCCGCCGACCGTCAGGCCGTTGACCAGCAAGGTCGGCTGACCGACGCCGGCCGGGATCGACTGGCCGGCCTTGCCGCAGATGCCGACGCCTTCGTCGAGTTCGAGATCGTTGCCGATGCCGGTGACCCGCGTCAGCACGCTCGGCCCGTCGCCGATCAGGGTCGCGCCCTTGACCGGCTCGGCGATCTTGCCGCCGCGGATGCGATAGGCCTCGGTGCAGGCGAAGACGAATTTGCCGCTGGTAATGTCGACCTGGCCGCCGCCGAAGCTCTTGGCGTAAATACCATCCTTGACCCGCTCGATCAGCGCCCCCGGCTCCTCCGATCCGCCGAGCATGAAGGTGTTGGTCATTCGCGGCATCGGCGCGTGAGCGAAGCTTTCGCGCCGCCCGTTACCAGTCGCTTCCATGCCCATCAGCCGCGCGTTCAAGCGGTCCTGAAGATAGCCTTTGAGAATTCCGTCTTCGATCAGGACCGTCCGGCGGGTCGGCGTGCCTTCGTCGTCAATGGTCAGCGAGCCGCGGCGGCGATCCATCGCGCCGTCGTCGACGACCGTCACCCCGGGAGCTGCCACACGCTCGCCGATGCGTCCGGAGAAGGCGGACGTGCCCTTGCGGTTGAAATCGCCTTCAAGGCCGTGCCCGACGGCTTCGTGAAGCAGGACGCCGGCCCAGCCATTCCCCATCACCACCGGCATTTCGCCAGCCGGCGCGGCGACCGAATCGAGGTTTACCAGCGCCTGCTGAAGCGCCAGGTCGATTGCCCGATTCCACCGCGCCTCGTCGAATAACTGGTCGTACAGGTAGCGGCCGCCGATGCCGTGATAGCCAACTTCACGGCGCCCGTTGCGCTCGGCGACGATCTGGACCCCAAGCCGGACGAGCGGGCGGACGTCCGACGCCACGAAACCGTCGCCGCGGATGATGTCGATCACGCTCCAGCTGGCGCCCAGGCTAACCCCCACCTGGGCAACGCGCGGATCGCGCGCGCGCGCCGCGGCATCGATCCGCTGGCACAGCGCAACCTTGTCGGCAAAGGGCACCAGCGCGAGCGGATCGTCAGCGCCGTACATCGCCTGGTTGGTACGGCGTGGCGAAGGCGCGACGACGCCGCGCACCGGATCGAGCAGTTTGAGCGTCGCCGCCGCGCGATCGATCGACGATTCGCTGATTTCGTTGGCGTGGGCGAAGGCGGTGGTTTCGCCGCTGACACCGCGCAGGCCAAAACCGGTCGAGCTGTGATAATCGGCAGTCTTCAACCGTCCGTCGTCGAACCCGAAGGCTTCGCGCGCGCTATATTGGAGGTACAGTTCGCCGTCGTCGTGAGCGCCGAGATGCTTGACCGCGAGGCGCTTGGCGCCGGCCGGATCAAGGCTTCGGTAGAGAAAGCGTCGGGGATCCGCGGTCATGCCGCGGCCTGACTGTCCGCCGGCCCCCCAATGAAGACAAAGCGGCGGTCGCAATAGCCGCATTCCACGAAGCCGCGCTCCTCATCGATCCGCAGGAATACGCGCGGATGGCCCAGCGCCGGATCGATTTCCCCCGACCCGTCACAGGCGACCTGCAGGGTCGAAACGCGGAGGACTTCAGGAGGCGGGATTTGTCGCATGGAAAGCGAAGTAGCGTCGGCACTGCGCCGGTTCAATGCGCAGGCCGACCGAATCCTCGCCGCTATTGGTAATAAGCAGTCACGTCGAACGTTGCGGAATAGGTGCCTTCCGGCTGGTCGGCGGCGATCATTAGCGTGCCGCCGATCCCGACGAAGAAGGTGCGCGTGGCGGGATCGATGGTCCGAACCGCCGAACCGTCCATCGTCAGTCCAAGCACGGGGATCACATCGCTTGCGCCATTCGTCAGCTCGGTCGGAGCGTCGACGACGATGATGACTTGCTGGTTGGCGGTTCCGGCACCACCGAAATAGGCGCGCTTGCCGACATCGCTGGGGACGCCGGTCACGCCGCCCGCGAAGCTGCGCGCGCCGGTCGTCGCGTTGAGCGTCACGGTCCCGGACACCGTCGATGGAATGACCGCGCCAAAATCGAGGTCGTCGACCTTGACCAGCGACAGCGGCACGAGCAGCAGCGCCTTGCCCGTGACGGGCAACGAGACCGGCGCCGCGTTCGCGGGCGATGCAACGCTAGCCAGAGCGGCGGCCGCGGCACCGATTACAGACACATAACGCACTGGACGAACTCCCCACTCGATTCGATTGAGGAGCAGTATGGCGGTGCCGCATGACCGGCGGTTCAATGAACCCGGTAAGCGCGCATTTACCTTCGAAAAGTAACCTTATCGCCGGGTTAGGGATATTGGACGGTGACGTTGAAAGTCCCGAGGTAGGTGCCTTCAGTCTGGTTCGCCGCGACGTTCAGCGTGCCACCGACGCGAAACGTAAAAAAGGTCTGCGCGGCGATGGTCCGCTTGTTCTGGCCCTGCAACGTGAAGTTGGACACCGTCATGGTCTGAGGACCGCCGACGCGAGTCAGTGTGACTGGCTGGTTCGGCACTTTGATATTGACCACCGCCGACTTGGTTGCGGAGCCGCCGAACTGGGCCGCGTGCGCGGTCCCGCCCATGCGCAGGACGCCGCCGGTCGTGGTCAGCACATCGGCGTTGGGCTCGATCACTGCAGTCCCCGCGACGGCTGACGACAGGATACCGAAATCCAGGTCTTTAAGCTTGGTCACCGTCACCGAGCGGAGGACGGTCCCGGTTGCGCTTGCCGGAGCGCTCGGCGGAGCAGCCTGGCCAAGCGTTGCCGGCGCCACGAGTGCAAACACGCTGGCGGCCCTAAGCGACCGAGAGATAAGCCCAACCATGGTGCCGGCGAATAGTAGGTTAACGTCAAGGTCATTCTACCGGTTAGGGTAAACAATCGATTTACCTCGAATGCTTGTCGCCCAACCCCGCCGCTTCTATGCGGCAGCCAGCCTATGACCGAGCCCGCACTTCGCATCGACGCGCTGTCGAAAACCTACGCCGGCGGCAAACACGCGCTCGACGATGTCAGCTTCGAAGTCCCGCCCGGCCAGATTTTCGGCCTGCTCGGGCCGAACGGCGCCGGCAAATCGACGCTGATCAACATCCTTGCCGGGCTGGTGGTGAAAAGCGCCGGCAAGGTCGACATCTGGGGCTTCGATATCGATCAGCACCCGCGCAACGCCAAGCGGGCCATCGGGATCGTCCCGCAGGAAATCATCTTCGATCCTTTTTTCACGCCGCGCGAAACGCTGGAGATCCAGGCTGGCCTTTATGGAATTGCCGCGGCGCAGCGCAAAAGCGACGAGCTGCTGGCGGCCATGCACCTGACCGACAAAGCCAATGCTTATGCCCGAACGCTGTCGGGCGGAATGAAGCGGCGGCTGCTGGTCGCCAAGGCGATGGTTCATTCGCCGCCGATCCTGGTGCTGGACGAACCAACGGCAGGGGTGGACGTCGAGCTTCGCCGCCAGTTGTGGGATTATGTCCGCCAGTTGCACGCGACCGGCGTGACGATCGTGCTGACCACCCATTACCTCGAGGAAGCCGAGCAATTGTGCGATCGAATCGCGATCATTCACCATGGCCGCGTGATCGCCGATGAACCGACCCGCCAACTGGTGTCCCGCGCCCAGGAAAAATCGGTGGTGGTGACATTCGACAAGGACATCGCCGCAGTGCCGACCAATCCGCTGTTCGAAAACATCGTTCTGGTCGATGAGCGCACGGTCGAAATCAGCTTTCGCAAGGACCGGGTCAACGCCGGTCAGGTGCTTGCCGCACTGGCCGCGGAAGGCCTTGCGATCGACGACGTGACGACCCGCGACCCCGACCTTGAGGATGTATTTTTGAGCCTGGTCGCCGGGGACGCGGACGCGGCGTGAGCATCGCGGCAGACGTTCTCATCGTCGGTTCGGGAGCCGCCGGGCTGACCGCGGCGCTCAATCTTGCCGAAACGCGCAAGGTCGCGGTGATTGCCAAGGGCGCGCTTGGCGAAGGGGCAACCAACTGGGCTCAGGGTGGAATCGCCGCGGTCCTTGAGGCGGGCGACAGTTTCGACGCCCATGTCGAGGATACGATGATCGCGGGCGGCGGGCTCAACGATCGCAAGGTGGTCGAACATGTCGTCGAAGCCGCGCCGCGCGCGATTCAACACCTGATCGACCTGGGCGTGCCGTTCGCAACCGACGGCAACGCGCTCCACCTGACCCGTGAAGGCGGGCACAGCCACCGCCGCATTGTCCATGTCGCGGACGCGACGGGCCACGCGATCCAGCAGGCGCTGGAAGCGGCCGCAGCAAAGCATCCCAATATCGAACTGGTGCCGGACATGGTCGCCATCGACCTGGTGACCGGACGCCACGCCCGCCAGTTTTCAACCAGCGGCGCGGTCCACGGGCTGTACGCCTGGAACCGACGGACCAGGCGCGTCGAGACGCTGACGGGGCGGGCGACGATCCTGGCTTCGGGCGGAGCCGGCCGGGCCTATCTTTATTCGACCGCTCCGCGCGGAGCGACGGGTGACGGTATCGCGATGGCGTGGCGTGCCGGCTGCCGCGTGTCGAACATGGAGTTCATGCAATTCCACCCCACCTGCCTGTACAACCTGGAGGTCAAGAACTTCCTGATTACCGAGGCTGTGCGGGGCGAGGGCGGACAGCTGAAACTCCCGCCGGGAGTCAACGGCGGCGGCACCCGGTTCATGCCGCGCTTCGACGAACGGGCAGAGCTTGCGCCAAGGGACATCGTTGCCCGCGCGATCGACCATGAAATCAAGCGCCTTGGCCTCGACTACGTCCACCTCGACATTTCGCACCGCGACGAAGACTTCGTCAAAGGCCACTTCCCCACCATCTACGACAAGCTGCTCGGCCTGGGCATCGACATCACCAGGGAGCCGATCCCGGTCGTTCCGGCCCAGCATTACACCTGCGGCGGAGTGGTCGTCGATCTCGACGGACGGACCGATGCAGCCGGGCTTTATGCCGCTGGCGAAGTCACGCAGAGCGGCCTTCACGGCGCCAACCGGCTGGCGTCCAACAGCCTGCTGGAATGCCTGGTGTTCGGCGAGGCGGCCGCCAAGCACATCGCCGCCAAATGGGCGCAACTTCCCGACGTGCCGGACATTCGCCAATGGGACGAAAGCCGGGTCACCGACAGCGACGAGGAAGTGGTCATCGCCCAGACCTGGGGCGAAATCCGGCGTTTCATGTGGAATTACGTCGGCATCGTCCGCACCACCAAGCGGCTTGAGCGCGCCCAGCATCGAATCGCGATGCTACGCCAGGAAGTGAAGGAATATTATGCCCACTTCCGGGTCACCCCCGACCTCATTGAGCTGCGCAACCTGGTCGAAGTCGCGGACCTGATCATCCGATCCGCTTTGTCACGCCATGAAAGCCGCGGTCTGCATTACACGCTCGATTATCCAGCGATGCTGAGCGAGGCCAAGGACACCGTGCTGGTTCCGTAACATGGTGGCAGTCGCGCGGGCCGGAAGTCGCCCGCCCCCTAGCGCCCGCCAAGCCCGCCGAGGATCGAGCCGAGAATCCCGCCACCGCCTGATTCGGATCCAGGGCTGGCCGAAGCGCCGCGGCGGCCGAGATAATGCATCGCCACCGCGCCGGCGACGATCGGCAACAGCTTTTTAAGCACCGACGCATCCACGCCGCTTTGCTGCGACGCTTGCGCCGCAACCTCGCGGCTAGCATCCTTCGATCCGAAGATATGGCCGAGGATTTCGTTGCCGACGCCGCCGCCGACGAGGCTGCCCAGGACGCCGCCAGCGCCGCCGTTGCCGCCCATCAGCCCGCCTAGAAGGCCGCCAAGACCTCCTCCCGACCCGCCCAAGACTGCGCTTCCCGATGGCTCGGCGGAGTTCGCATTTGACGCCTGCGGATCGCTTCCTGCCGAAGCCGTTGCTGGCACGCCTTGCGCCTCAAGTCCGTTAGCGACGCGTGGGGCAAGCGCCTCGGCTCCGCTTTCGACGGTGGATTCGTCGACACCGAGCTGACGCGCGATCGCGCTGACGCCGCCTGCCTGATTCAAAAGCGATCCGATATCCATTGCCGTAGCTCCTTCAGGGTTGCGCCCCTTCAATGGTTGATGGTGCAAAGACGTTCCGACCGGGCGAAAGCGACGATGCAAGGCCGGGCGAGCCGGCCGAGCGGCGCTCGACGCGGCCGACCAGACCACCCAATTGTTTGAACCTTAAGCGACGTTTCCCGTCGCTTTGGACATGTGCAGATAGGCGGCATCGAACTCGCCCGCGTCTTTCAAATTGGGCCAGTCGGAGACGACTACGGAGCGGACCGTCCTGACGATCAGTCCCCGTTTCTCAAGCTCCATCAAAGTGCGATTGACATGCACGCTGGTCAGGCCGGTCGCGTCGGCCAGCTGGTCCTGAGTCATCGGCAATTCGTAACTGGAGCGTTGCCCCAGCCCAAGCGCTTCGAGGCGTAGCCCGAATTCGCATAGCAGGTGAGCGATCCTGGTCGGTGCGTCCCGCCGAGCAACATTCAAAATCCACTCCCGGAATATCGAAGCGTCGACCAGCGTGTCGTACCACATCGCCATGCCGACATTGGGCATTCGAAAGGCCAGTTCGATGATCGCCTGGCGCGGTATCAAGGCAACCCTGCCACGAGTCAGCGCCTGCACGCTGTGATCGGCATAGCCCAGGAGCGAGTTCTGCAGATCGACCAGATCGCCTTTCATGTGAATGGCGCTGATCGAGCGGCGGCCTTCGCGCGTAACCTTCTGCCGGAAGGCGAAGCCTGACAGCAACAGGCACGCTTCGTTTACCGGCTCACCTTCGCTGACGAAGAACTTGCCAGCCTCGAACATCTGAACCTGGTTGGGAAGCGCCAGCAGCGCTTCCTGTTCGCCGACGTCCAGTCGCTTCCACAGCTCGAGCTTGCGGACCAGCGGAGCGAGCGACGATGGATCGTGGGTGGACACTGCAACGCTCCTCTGGGCGGGAGCGCAAGCGGTCTCTCAGGCGCTGGAAGCCAAAAAGGATCAGCGATGGCGAGTATTTACCACACGCCCTGAAGTGACGCCAGCGGACGGCGGCCAGGATCACGATACTGAACCGTCCTGTGCCTCGAAGCATCAGCCAAGTTGCGCGGCAAGTGCAATATCGACGACATCCCATGCCTCGGCGATCCGGCCGCCGCGCACTCGGAGGATGGCGGTCGAAGTGAAGCGCACTGCCCTGAAATTCGGTGCATGCCCCATGAACGGGCCGTCGAATGTGCCGCTCCATTGCTGGTGGGCACTGACCAGTTCCCCTTCGGCAAGAATGATCAGCATTTCGTGGCGCAGATCGCTGAAGCCGGAGAGGAATGCCTTGACCGCCTCGCGCTGGCCGGCGCGCCCGCGCGCTTCGCAATTGTGCCGGAAGTCTTCGGTTAGAAGCCGGTCGATCGCGTCCAGGTCGCGGCGGTTTATAACCTCGTCGTAAAAGGCGCGGACGACGGTCTTCGGGTCAGGCTCGCGCGGCATAGCGCCGGGTTACGGCCGGTCCGCCGACCAGTCCAGCGGCGATGGCCCAGTGATTACGATGTGCTTGCCGGGTAATGTCGCGAACGTCGCCGATAGCCAACAATGCGGCCGCTGCATCCGATTGGCTTCCTTCGCGGCGCTTCCCTGCTAAACCGCGCCGTCCATGCCTGACGCATCCCCGCCTGCTGCAACGCCCCACCTGTATCTGGTCGATGGGTCGAGCTACATCTTTCGCGCCTATCATCGGCTGCCGCCGCTGACGAACCGGCACGGCGTCCCGGCCGGCGCGGTCTATGGCTATACGACGATGCTGTGGAAGCTGGCGGGCGACCTGACACGGGCCGACGGGCCGACCCATATGGCGGTTATTCTCGACGCATCCGAGCACACGTTTCGCAACGCGATGTACGATCAGTACAAGGCGCACCGCCCGCCACCGCCGGAGGATCTGGTCCCGCAATTCCCGCTGATCCGCGTCGCCACGCGGGCCTTTTCGATCCCATGCATCGAAGAAGCCGGGCTGGAAGCGGACGACATCATCGCCTGCTACGTGACCCAGGCCATCAAGGTCGGCTGGAAGGTCACGATCGTCAGTTCCGACAAGGATCTGATGCAGCTGATCGACGAAGATGCCGGAATCGACATGCTCGACACCATGAACGACCGGCGCATCGGCCGAAACGAGGTGCTGGAGAAGTTCGGGGTGCCGCCGGAAAAGGTCGGCGACGTCCTCGCGCTGATGGGCGACAGCGTCGACAATGTGCCGGGCGTGCCGGGGATCGGCCCCAAGACCGCAAGCCAGCTGATCCAGCAGTTCGGCGATCTGGAGACGGTGCTTGCGTCCACCGAACAGATCACCAAGCCGAAGTTGAAACAGTCGCTGATCGACCATGCCGACGCGGCGCGGCTGAGCCGGGAACTGGTGCGGTTGGTGTGCGATTCGAAGCTGCCCGAGCCATTGGCGTCGCTGGAGCTGAAAGGCATCCCGCCCGAGCCGTTGCGCGAATTCCTTGAGGACCAAGGGTTCAAGACGCTGCTTGGCCGGCTGGAAAGCGGCAGTGTGCCGGCTGGGCGGAGCAGCAGCGGCGCCGGTTTCAACGGCGTCATGGCGGCGATGGAAGCCAATGCCGCGGTCGGCCCCGCGGCCGAGCGGCAAGACGTCGACCGTTCCGCGTATGAGACCATCACCGACGAATCCGACCTCGACCGCTGGATTGCCGAAGCGCGCGCGCTCGGCCTGGTCGCGATCGATACCGAAACCGACTGCATCGACTGCGTCGTCGCCCGGCTTGCCGGCATCAGCCTGGCCACCGCCCCCAACCGCGCCTGTTACATCCCGGTCGGTCACAGCGGCGCCGACCTTTATTCGGACGCCCCGAACCAGCTGCCGCTGGCGCTGGTGCTGTCCAGGCTGAAACCGCTGCTGGAGGATCAGCAGGTCCTCAAGATCGGGCACAATTTCAAATATGATTGGGTGATGTTCGCCAAGACCGGGATCGAAGTCGGGCCGATCGACGACACGCTGCTGCTGAGCTTCGACCTGGACGCTGGAAGATCGCTTGCCGGGCACGGGCTGGACGAGCTTGCCAAGTCGTATTTCGAGCATGAGTGCATCACCTTCAAATCCTTATGCGGCACCGGCGCCAAGCAGATCACGTTCGACAAGGTGCCGCTTGGTCCCGCCACCGAATATGCCGCCGAAGACGCCGACATCACCTTGCGTCTGTGGCTACGGCTGAAACCGCGGGCAGCAGCGGAAGGGGTCACCCAGGTTTATGAAAGGGTCGATCGGCCGCTGGTCGCGGTAATCGGCCGGATGGAACGGCGCGGGGTCAAGGTCGACCGCGACTATCTTGCGCGGCTGAGCAGTGAGTTCGCCCGTGATATCCAGTCCCTGGAAGAGCGGATTTACGAAGCGGCGTGCGGGCCGTTCACCATCGGATCGCCGCAACAGCTTGGCGAAGTGCTCTATGGCCGTCTCGGCCTGAAGGGCGGCCGCAAGGGCAAGAGCGGGCAATATTCGACCGACGTCAACGAGCTCGAGCGGCTCGCCGGCGAGGGCGTGCCCTGTGCGCGCCTGGTGCTCGACTGGCGCCAACTGAGCAAGCTGAAGTCGACTTACACCGACGCGCTGCAAACCCAGATCAACCCGGAGACGGGGCGCGTTCACACCAGCTTTTCACTGTCCGGCGCCCAGACCGGGCGCTTGTCGTCGAACGACCCGAACCTGCAGAACATCCCGATCCGCAGCGAGATTGGGCGCAAGATCCGCGATGCGTTTGTGGCCGAGCCCGGCAACAAGCTGCTGAGCGCCGACTATAGCCAGATCGAGCTTCGGCTGGCCGCTCACATGGCCGACGTCCCACAGCTGAAGGACGCATTCCGGGCCGGTGCCGATATCCACAGCCTGACCGCGGAAGAATTGTTCGGAACCGTCGATCGCGACACCCGAAACAAGGCCAAGACAGTCAATTTCGCGATCCTGTACGGCATCTCCGCCTGGGGCCTGGCTGGCCGGCTGGGCGTGCCCAAGGACGAGGGCGCGGCGATCATTGCCCGTTATTTTGAACGCTTCCCGGGCATTCGCAATTACATCGACGAGACGCTTCACTTCGCCCGGACCAACGGCTTCACCCGGACGCTGTTTGGCCGCAAGACCCACTTCCCCAACATTCGCGCTGGCAATCCGTCGCTTCGCGGCGGAGCCGAGCGGGCAGCGATCAATGCCCCGATCCAGGGGACCAGCGCCGACCTCATCAAGCGGGCCATGGCGCGCATGGACCAAGCGCTCGACGACGCCGGGCTCGATGGCGTGCGGATGCTTTTGCAGGTCCACGACGAACTGGTGTTCGAAGTCCCCGACGGGCGCGAGGAAGAGACTTCGGCAGTCATTCGCAGAGTGATGGCCGAAGCGGCCGAGCCGGCATTCAAACTGGACGTTCCGCTTGAGGTCGAAGTTGGCTGGGGCGAGCATTGGGGCGCCGCGCATTGACCGACGCCGAACGCCCCGCCAGCGCCGTCGCCGAACCGCCTCCGCCCGACGCCGACATGGCGACCCTGGCCCGTGGCGGCCGGCTTAACATCTTCGGCTTCGTCCTGCGGCTGGCCGCGCGCTTGCCGTTCCTGTTCATTGCCGGCCGGGTCTATGGAGCAGCCGAGCTGGGCCGCTTCGCTTACGCGGTCCTGACCGTTGAGTTCGCGGCGCAATTGGCGTCATTGGGACTGCGCCGGGGTCTCGCAAAGCTGCTTGCCGACGCCAAGAAACCCCAGGCGTGCGTCGTCGCCGATGCCTTGCTGGTGACCGCGATCGGGGCAGCGATCGGCATGGCGATCCTGCTGATCTTCCCCAAGGCGATGTATCCGACGACCGCCGTGCAGGGCATGGACAAGCTGCTTGCAATCACTGTTCTGGCAGTGGCCTGGACCGATATCGCGCTGGCCGCGCTCGCTTACCAGCACGATGTGGCATCGACCGTCCGGGCGCGGTCGGTGGTCGAGCCGTGGACCATCAGCATCGTCGCCTTTGCCTGGTCGTACGTCTCCCTGCGCGACGGATTGATCGTCGCCTATGTCTGTTCGATGGTGGCGGCACTGGTCGCCGCGATGATTCCGCTGGTGCGCTGTTATGGCCTTCCGCGCGGCTGGAGACCGGACCTCAAGGGAGCCGGCGCAACGGCTTATCGCAATGTTCCGCTGGCGGCGGCAGACGCGGTCGAATGGGCGTCGCGCCGGGTCGATCTGGCGGTCCTCGGAGCGTTTATGCCCGCGGCGTTCGTCGGCATCTATTACGTCGCGCAACAGGTGGCGACGCTGCCCGCCAAGCTCAAATCGAGCTTCGAGCCGGTGCTGGGCCCGGCGATTGCCCGGCGGATCGCCGCCAATGACCGGGCCGCCGTCGCTCAGCAGGTGCGGCAGGTAACCTATTGGATCATCGCCGCCCAGGTCGGCATCGCCCTGGCTCTGGCAATCCCCGGTCGCGCAGTGATGGCGCTGGTTGGATCGGGTTTCACCGGCGGCACGGCGACCTTGTCATTCCTGCTCGCCGCTGAAGTCATCGCCGCCACTGCCGTCGTCAGCGAGGCGGCGCTGATCTTCGTCGCGCGGACCAGGAACATGATTATCAGCCTCATCATGCTGGCAATCGAAGCTGGTCTGGCCGTCGTTCTGATCGTCGTCATGCGGGCCGAGGGCTTGCCGCAAAGCTTTCAGGCAGCGGGCCCCGCAATCGCGCTGTGCATCGCGCTGGCGTTCGCTTCGATCACCAAGTCCAGACTGCTGGCGCGCGAGCTCAACGCCCCGGTATCAGGCTGGCGTTGGGACCTCGCCTGGGCAACCGCGGCGGGTGCGATCGTCGGAGCGGCGGTGCGTTATTTCCTGCCCCAGACGATGCAGCTGGTGATTGGCATTCCAGCCATTCTCGGCGCCTTTGGAACGATATTATGGACCAAGGGGTTCGGCCCCGACGACCGCGCACTGTTCCGGCTGAAGAATGACGATGTGCGCGAACTGCGCGAAGCCGAAGCCGCCGCCGAAGCGCGCGATCAGGTGGACGACGACATCGTCTGATCAGTGACGGAAATGCCGCATGCCAGTGAACAGCATCGCCAGCCCGGCATCGTCCGCGGCGGCAATGACTTCATCGTCGCGGATTGAGCCGCCCGGCTGAATCACTGCCGAAGCACCGGCTTCAACCGCCGTCAGAAGGCCGTCGGCGAATGGGAAAAAGGCGTCGGACGCAACCGCCGAACCGACCGTTCGCGGTTCGGCCCAACCGTGAGTTTCGGCAGCCTCGCGGGCCTTGGCGGCGGCGATCCGCGCACTGTCGCGCCGGTTCATCTGCCCGGCGCCGATACCGGCAGTGGCACCGTCCCTGGCATAGACGATGGCGTTCGATTTGACGTGCTTGGCGACGGTCCAGGCGAACAGGCAGTCGCGCACTTCGCGATCGGTCGGCTGGCGCTTGGTCACGCATTTGAGTTGGTCGCGGGTGATCGATCCATTGTCACGATCCTGGACGAGAATTCCGCCGGCGATGACCGCGACCGACTGGCCCGACCGGGCTGGGTCGGGAAGCGCGCCGGTCAGCAATAAGCGCAGGTTCTTCTTGCGCGCGAAGATCGCCCTGGCGGCATCGTCGGCATCTGGAGCGACGACGACTTCGGTGAAGATTTGCGAGATGGCTTCGGCGGTCGCGGCGTCGAGTGGCCGGTTGGTGGCCACGATTCCACCGAACGCCGACACGCTGTCGCAGGCCAGTGCTTCGGTCCACGCGTCGAGGACGGTGTCGCGGGTGGCAACGCCGCACGGATTGGCGTGCTTGACGATGACCACCGTCGGCGGCCCGTCGCGAAACTCGGCAGCCAGCTCAAGCGCGGCATTGGCGTCGTTGAGATTGTTGTAGCTAAGCTCTTTTCCCTGGACCTGCTCGGCCTGGGCAATGCCGGGCGCATGCGGGCCGACCGGCACGTAGAGCGCCGCCTGCTGATGTGGATTTTCGCCATAGCGAAGAGTCATCTTGAGCTTGCTTGCGCGCGTCGATGCCGCCGGAAAACGGTCGTTCTGGTCAACCCGCGCGAACCATTCCGAAATTGTCGAATCGTAAGTGGCGGTCAGCGCGAATGCCTTTGCGGCGAGTCGCTTCCGCAGGTCGAGCGACGTGCTTCCGCCGTTGGCATCGAGCTCGGCAAGCAGGTCGGCATAATCGGCGGGGTCGGTGACAATCGCGACATGGGCGTGGTTCTTTGCCGCCGAGCGGACCATCGAGGGGCCGCCGATATCGATATTTTCGATGATTGTGTCGCGGTCCGCGCCGCTCGCCACCGTCTGGGCGAACGGATAGAGATTGACGATCACCAGGTCGATCGGGGCGATTGCGTGCGCCGCCATCGCCGCAACATGTTCGGGATTGTCGCGAACCGCGAGCAACCCGCCGTGGACCTTCGGGTGAAGCGTCTTGACCCGGCCATCCATCATTTCGGGGAAGCCGGTCAGTTCACTGATGTCACGGACCGTGGCACCGTGTTCGCGAAGCTTGGCCGCGGTCCCCCCGGTCGAAACCAGTTCGACACCGTGCCGCGAAAGTCCGGCGGCGAGCAGGTCCAGCCCGTTTTTATCGGAAAGCGAAATCAGCGCCCGGCGAACCGGAACCAGGTCAGTCATTCAATGCCCTTTGCAATTAGCTGGCGCGGCGAAACTGCCAGCCGATTTCGCCGCCCAATGCCGAAACTTCGCCCATGATTGCAAGCTGGAGAACGTTGCGCGGACGGCCGCGGCCGTCGATCCAAAGACTTTCCTCGATCGCCAAATTCGCGCCGCGGCAGCGGAAGTTCCACGGCGGCGCGCCCTTTGAACGGAGGATCGCGCCCATCCCGTCGGCAGTGATCGTCGCTTCCACCCCGGGAGCCAGATGAAACCGAACCGCATATTGCACCGCGTTGCGGAATTTCTTGCGTCCCCTGGCGATCAGCTGGTCGGCGCCGCGCAGTTCCTTGCCGTCATTGCCAAGCATCAAGCTGCGCTTGTGGATCAGGCCGAAGCCGCGGACGTAGCCATCGTGAGAAGCCTCGATGCGGCTGGCGTCATTATCCTCGCTGCGTTCGATCGCCACGTCTTCGACGCCTTTGCCCAGCGATCCGTCGGCCTGGATGCTGGTGGAATTGGAGTCCGCCAGAGTTAGCGTGCTGTGGGCGGCGGTGGTTCGAAGCCCTTCGACCAGGCCCGGCGATAAATCGGTCGGGACTGGCCCGGGTCCGCCGCAATTGACGACCAGCCGCTGGCCGCCATCGGACAATTCAAGCGCCAGGGTTGAAGCGGAGCCACGAATCACGCCCTTCTGAGCAGGAGGCGGTGCGGCGTCGAGCACGACGACGGTCCCCAGCGCCGCCAGCCGCTGGTAGCCCCAGCCGCGTGCCTGGCGAAGCGGCCGAGCCCGGATGCCGCACCCTTCGATCAACGCTGTCAGCCGCGCTGCCGCGCCCGGATTGCACCCCTGCCAGCTCGACAGCGCGCCATCTCCCATGGCGATTCCATGCAGCGCCGCAAGCGACGCGGAGGCGGCGGCTTCGATGCCGTCGGGCATGACCTGCTTGGCCGCTTGATAACAGGCCCGCAAGAGTCCCAGGTGATCGACCAACTGAACTTGTTCGAAGGGCGAACGGCTGATCAGTCCGCCGTCGTCGAACTGGGCCGAGGCCAGTGCCCGGGCGAGACCCGCCTCGCCCCGCGCAACCCGCTGCACGCCGCCCTGGACGAGCAACCCGGCAGCGACCACGCCGCACCAGGCGGTGACTCGCGGCAGACCGGCAGCGGCCCTGTCGGCATGCGAATCGAGATGGCGCGCGCCGCGTGCAAGCGTGTTGAGAAGCGCCGAGCGATAGCCGCTGTCAGCGCTCGACAGGATATAGGGCGCATAAGCGGTCCAGAAGAGGATGCGTTCGCCCCATAGTCGCGGTGCCCAGGCATCGTCAGCCCGAGCGCCATGCGCCAGCAGCCAGCGGCCAACCATCGCTTCGGCCAGCCGCGATCCCTGTTCGCGCGATGCGGCGGCAGCCAGATCGCGAAGCCAGGAGAAGCCCTGCAAATCGCTACCGATAGCGCTATTGGCACCGACCGCGGCAAAGTCGAAATCGGCGAGCGGCAGCGTTTCGCTGCCAAGCGTGAAGCGGCCGGCAAGCAGCGCGTCCCCGCGCGGGCGGTCGCCCTGAACGTGATCGCGGGGGACCGCGGTGAGCTTGAGCGGTTGGCGCGAGCGCTTCAGCCGCGACAGCAGGGAACCGCGGGCAAGCTTGCGGACAATGTCGCGCTCGACCGCGAAGCCGTCGCTGCTCATCCGCCGCGCAAGGCCTGAATGTTGGCTGCGTAATGGCTGGCGCCGCCGCGGAAAGCCGCGGTGCCGGCGACGAGGACGGTCGCGCCGGCGGCAATCGCCTGCCGCGCGGTTACCGGGTCGATCCCGCCGTCCACTTCGACCTCGGCGACGAGGCCTTCCTTCGCAATGCGGTTGGCGATCGCTTCGATCTTGCGCAGCTGGCTGGCGATGAATTTCTGTCCGCCGAATCCCGGATTGACGCTCATCACCAGCACCAAATCGATTTCCTCGAGCACATAGTCGAGCGCCTTGGCGGGCGTTGCCGGATTGAGCGAAACGCCAGCCTTCTTGCCCAGCGCCTTGACCCTTTGAACGGTGCGATGGAGGTGCGGCCCGGCTTCGGGATGGACGGTGATGATATCCGCGCCCGCTTCGGCGAAGGCGTCGAGGAAATGATCGACGGGCGAAATCATCAGGTGGACGTCGAACGGCTTGGCGGTGTGGGGCCGAAGCGCCTTCACCACGCCGGGGCCGATGGTCAGGTTGGGCACGAAATGCCCGTCCATCACGTCGATGTGGATCCAATCCGCGCCGGCTTCGTCGATCGCGCGGACTTCCTCGCCGAGGCGGGCGAAGTCGGCGGACAGGATCGATGGGGCGATGAGCGGCATGAGCCCGATTAGACGGGTTCAGGCGCCGCGGACAAGCCGCGCAACGAAGAAGCCGTCGAGCCCGCCCTGCTTTTCCAGCAGCCCCGGGATGATTCTTACCCAACCTTCGGGCGAAGCGGTCACGAAGTCAGGCAGAGCGCCCGGATCAACCGCGAATTGCGGATTGCCGGCAAGGAACGCGCGGACGATGTCTTCCCCTTCCTCGGGCTCCAGCGAACAGACCGAATAGACGAGGTTTCCGCCGGGCTTGAGCCATTGCGCCGCGCGGGCGAGTAGCCGTGCCTGAAGTTCGCTTGCCGATGCAATGATCTCTGGCCGGGCGCGGTAAAGCACTTCGGGATGGCGGCGGAAGGTCCCTGTCGCCGAGCAGGGTACGTCGAGCAGGATGGCGTCGAACGCGCGGCCGGAGTCCCAGTCAAACGCATCGGCGGTGACCAGTTCGGCTTCAAGATTGGTGCGCTGGAGATTATCGGCGAGGCGGCCGAGCCGTTTGGGTGCCGCGTCGAGCGCGGTCACGCGATGGCCGGCCGCGGCCAGTTGCATGGTTTTGCCGCCGGGTGCGGCGCACAGGTCGAGCACTTCGACCGGGGAAGTTCCGATAAGCCGCGCTGGAAGCGAAGCGGCGAGATCCTGCACCCACCAGCGGCCGCCCGCGAACCCCGCCATGTCGGCGACGGAGGTGCTGTTCAGCCGGACATGGCGCGGCGCGAGCGAAACGCCGCCATGCTGGGTGGCATAGGCGTGGGCTTCGTCGTCGTCGGCGAAGCTGAGATCGAGCGGCGGGCGAACCGCAATCTGGCGCCGAGCCGCGGCCACCGCCTCGTCACCCCACGCCGCGCTCCACCGCTGCTCGACGGCCTGTGGCAGGCGCGGAGCGACGATCGGCGCGAGCCCGCGGCGAAGCAATGTGCCAAGCACGCCGTGGACCAGCCGGCGCGGCCCACCGTCGACCAGCGGCAACGCCGTAGTCACCAGCGCGTGGTCGGGCGTGCCCAGGCCAAGCTTCTGCGCAAGGGCGAGGCGAAGGACCATGCGCGCCTTGGAATCGGGAGGCAGCGGTTGGCGGGTCGCGCTGTCGATCAGATCGTCGAGATCGGGGATTCGCCGCAGTGTCTCGCCACTGATGGCGATGGCCAGCGCGCGATCCTGCGGCGACAGATTACGCACGGTTGCGACCGCCGCGTCGAGCGTGCGACCCTGGCGAAGCACGAGGTCGAGCATGAGCAGCGCGGCCTGCCGAGCGCCAAGGCCTTCAACGCTTGGCATTGGCTCGCCCAAGCATCATCTTGGCATTATGAAGCGCCCCAAGCACCTCGACCCGCCCGCCCATCTCAGCCCATCGCCGCCGGTGCCCGAGCCCGAGCCGCTGCACGACACGGCGCCGCCCGACGGCGAAGAGCAACGGCTCGATCCGACGCGCTACGGCGACTGGGAAAAGAAAGGCATTGCCGTCGATTTCTAGACTGCCTCCGGCCTGGGCGGCCGCGACAGCAGCGCTTCGAGTGCCTGATCGACGGTCGAAGTGCCGGCCACCAGCCGGTCCACCGTCTGCACGATCGGCATGTCGATGTTGCGTTCGCGCGCCAGCCGGGCGAGCACTGGCGCCGTGAACGCCCCTTCCGCCACCGTCCGGCGATCGCTGAGCAGTTCGGCGGCGGAGCGGCCCTGACCGATGCCGACGCCAAGCGAATAGTTGCGCGAGCTGGTCGACGAGCAGGTCAGGACGAGATCGCCGAGCCCCGACAGGCCCGTGAGCGTTTCGCGGCGCGCCCCGCAAGCCAGCCCGAAGCGAGTCATTTCGGCAAAGCCACGGCCGATCAGCGCTGCCCGCGCATTTTGCCCAAGGCCCTTCCCTTCCACTACTCCGCAAGCGATCGCGAGCACGTTCTTGATTGCGCCCCCAATCTCGGCCCCGGCGACATCTTCCGAGACATAAATGCGGAAGGTGGGAAGTGCGATCCGGTCACGGAGGCGTTCGGCGAGACGTTGATCCGGCGCCGCCAGCGTCACCGCGGTAGGCATTCCGTTGGCAACTTCGTGGGCGAAGGTGGGGCCCGACAGGATCGCGATGGCGGCGCCGGGACAGACGTCTGCGGCAACTTCATGAAGGAGTGCGCCGCTACGTTCCTCGATTCCCTTGGCGCACAGCACCAGGGGCTTGTCCCAGCCGGACAGTCGTTCGAGCGTCGCGCGCATATGCTGGGCCGGCGTCACGACGAGCAGCGCATCGCAGCCATGGAGATCGGCCAGATCGGCGGTCGCGCGAATCGCCGGCGCCAGCGGGACGCCGGGCAGGTAGGTAGCATTGACGTGATCGAGGTTGATCCCAGCGACGACGTCCGCTTCCAGCGCCCACAGCAGCGTTTGGCGATCGCCGGTAGCGGCCACCTGGGCCAGCGCGGTGCCCCATGCACCACCGCCGATCACTCCGATGTTCATGCCTTGACCCCCGCGCCGCGGACCTTGTCGGCGGCTTCGTCGAGCGGCCAGCGCGCACGCGCCGGAGCGTCGAGCCTGTCGATTCGTCCAGCGGCAAGGCGTTCTGCCCCAGTCCAGGCGATCATCGCCGCATTGTCGGTGCATAGCCAGGCTGGAGGGACGCTGAAACGGCGGCCTGCGCGATCGGCAAGCGCGGCGAGAGCGGAGCGGACCGCGCGATTGGCGGCGACTCCCCCGGCGACGACCAGCGTCGGAGCACTGCTGTGGCGAAGGGCCAGGGCGGTTCGGTCGACGAGGCAATCGATCACCGCCTGCTGGAAGGACGCGGCGACGTCCGCTGGCGCATGGCCGCCCGATGCGACCGCGCGCTGGACCGCGCTCTTCAGTCCGGCAAAGGAGAAGTGCGGTTCGGTTGAGCCAACCAGCGGGCGCGGCAGCGGCACCGCAGCGGCGTTGCCGGTCGCGGCCAAGGCCTCGATCGCAGGGCCGCCCGGATAACCGAGACCAAGCAGCTTGGCGGCCTTGTCAAAGGCTTCGCCGGCGGCGTCGTCGATGGTCGTCGCAAGCCGGCGATAATCGCCCAGGCCGCGGACTTCGAGCAACTGGCAGTGACCGCCCGAAACCAGCAGCAGCAAATAAGGAAAGCCAAGGTCCGGATCAGCGAGGCGTGGCGAGAGCGCGTGGCCTTCGAGATGGTTGACCGCGATCAAGGGCTTGCCGGCGGCAAGCGCGAGGCCCTTGCCGGCCAGCAGCGCAACCATCACGCCGCCGATCAGCCCGGGACCGGCGGTCGCGGCAACCGCGTCCAATGCGTTCACCGAGAGCCCGGCTTGGTCGAGCGTCTGGCGAATAAGTGCGGGTAGAATCTCGACATGGGCGCGCGCCGCAATCTCCGGAACGACGCCGCCGAACGGCTGGTGCGCGCTGTCCTGTCCGACGACCGACTGCGCGAGAATTCGGCGGTCGCTCGTCACCAGCGCGACGGCCGTGTCGTCGCATGAGGACTCAAGGCCCAGGATTACCGCCGCGTCGTGCATCATTTCGCCGCCGGCCCTTTGCCTGATCCTCCGGAGATGCACTAGGGGTGCGGGATGCAAGGACTTCGTCTCGGGACTCGAGGATCGCCACTGGCACTGGCGCAAGCGCGCAAGGTCGCCGCCGCGATCGAGACTGCGCAGCGGTGGCCCGAGGGTTATGTCGAATTGACCCCGATCACGACCACTGGCGACAAGGTGCAAGACCGGCCCCTGGCCGAAATCGGCGGCAAGGGCCTGTGGACCAAGGAGCTCGACAAGGCGTTGGTGGCGGGCGAACTCGATTTTTGCGTCCACTCGATGAAGGATGTCGAAAGCGTTCGGCCCAAGGGCATTCATATCGCCGCGGTTCGGCCGCGGGGCGATGTTCGCGACCGGCTGATCGGGGCCGAGTCGATCGACAAGCTGAAGGACGGCGCCGTCGTCGGGACTTCCTCCCCACGGCGAACTGCCCAGCTGCTGCGGCTTCGCCCGGATCTCAAGATCGTGCCGATCCGCGGTAATGTGGAAACGCGGATCGGCAAGGTCGAATCGGGCGAAATCGACGCAACCTTGCTGGCGTCGGCGGGCCTCAAGCGGCTGTGCATCGACGCCGGGACGTCAATCCCCATCGAAGTACTGCTGCCGGCGCCCAATCAGGCGGTGATCGGAATGGAGTGCCGCACCAATGACAACCGCACCCAGAGCGTGCTGACGACAATCAACAACGCAATCACCTATCAGTGCGTGATGGCGGAGCGGGCGTTTACCCGCGCGCTGGGGGCAAGCTGCGCATCGCCGGTCGCGGCTTTCTGTGTGCTTGAAGACGGCGACCTGAGGATGCGGGCGCAATTGTTCAGCGCCGATGGCAGCGAGATGGTCGAGGGACGCGCGGTGTTCGATTGCGACGATCTGGAGCGGCCGGAGCAACTAGCGCACGAACTGCTTGCCGACGCACCCGAAGCGATACGGAAACTGTTCGACAGCCAATGAAGCGAGTGCTGGTCCTGCGTCCGCAGCCGGGCGCCAGCATAACCGCGCGTGAAGCGCGGGAGCTGGGGCTTGAAGCCGTGATCGCGCCATTGTTCGAGATCCGCCCGCTGGACTGGCGGCCCCCGAACCCCGCGCAATTCGACGGCCTGTTGCTAACCAGCGCCAATGCCGTGCGGCACGGCGGGCCTGGGCTGCTTGCACTGCGTGGGCTGCCGGTCTTCGCGGTGGGAGGGTCAACGGCAGGGTCGGCGCGGCATGCCGGTTTTGCAATCGCGGCGACTGGCGCCGCCGGAATCGAGGAACTGACGAGGGCGATCGATCCGGGACTGCGGTTGCTCCACTTGTGCGGCGCCGACCGCCGCGATCCAGTCACGCCGGGCCTGCCGAGCGAAGCGATCGCCGTCTATTGCGCGGAAGCGGTCGCGGCGCCCGATCTGTCGGCTGCCGCTGGATCCGTCGCGCTCATCCACTCACCGCGCGCCGGGCAGCGTTTCGCCGAGCTGGTCGGCGATCGATCGACCATAACCATTGCAGCGATCAGTGCGGCGGCAGCCGACGCCGCCGGGTCGGGGTGGGAGACCGTGGCGACCGCGCCGCAGCCGAACGATGCGGCTTTGCTGGCCCTTGCCGTGCGGCTGTGCAACACACCGGCCCCGCAATGAACGGAACGACTTACCAGGGCAGGTTGGGTTGGGGCGCACGGCTGGTGATCGGGCTGGCGCTGGTGCTTGCCGGCGCGGGCGCCGCGACCTGGGGCCTGGCGCGTTATCACAGCGCGGCACGGGTCCTCGGGGTCGTTCAGCAACCCACTCAGCCAGTCGCCGCAAGGCCCCTTGTCGCCGCTCAGCCGACCCCCGCCTTGCCGCCCGCGGGAACGACTGCGGCCGACCAGGACCGCATCGCCCGGCTCGAAAATCGCCTGGCCGAGGTCGAAAATGCAACGCAGCGTGCCGAAGGCTCGGCGGGGCGGGCCGATGCGCTGGTCGTGGCGTTCGCGGCGCGACGCGCGATCGATCGCGGAATTGCGCTCGGCTATCTTGAGAACCTGCTCGTCGAACGCTTTGGCGAGCACCACCAGCAAGCCGTGGCGAGTATCATCACCGCGTCGCACCAGCCGGTCCGGCTGGACGAGTTGGCTGCCGATTACGATCTGCTCGGTCCGGAACTGCGGAGCGGCGGACCGCAGGATGGCTGGTGGAACAGTTTCCGGCGCGAAATGGGCTCGCTGGTTCAAGTGCATCGTGCCGACCGCCCTTCGCCCACGGCCGAAGCACGATACAATCGGGCGACCCAGCGGCTTGCTGCCGGACAGGTCGATCAGGCGCTTGCCGAAACCATGCGCCTGCCCGGCGCGCCCCAAGCCAGCAGCTGGGTCGCCAAGGCGCGCCGCTATATCGCCGTTCACCGCGCGCTGGATGAAATCGAATCCGCGGCGTTACTCGCCGGACCCAGCCCGGCGTGACCCCGTCGGAATAGAGCTTGGCAAGCGAATCGCTGAATGCGAGTCTTGCGGCGAGCTGCACAGCACCGGTTAAGCTGCACTGTGCAAGTGTTTGGAAATGAACGAAAGTTCGGGGAGCATTGAAGTCATGACGTCACGACGCCGGCACCTTGGCAAGGCGCTGGGTGCCCTTGCCATAATTGCAGTGTCCGCCCAGGTCAGTGCTTCCGCCCCGGCCGAGTCCAAAGTCCAGCCAACGCCCGGGAGCCCGCGTCAGCCGACGGTTTCCGCCGTCCGCCACGCCCCCGTCGCTCCGGCCAATCTGCGCAACCGCATCAACGAGCTTGGCCGCAACTTCAATGGTCAGGTCGGCATCGCCGTTCGCTCCATCGACGATGGCTGGTCAATCGGGTGGAAAGCCGATGAATATTATCCGCAGCAGAGCGTCAGCAAATTATGGGTGTCGATCACCGCGCTGGACGCAGTCGATCGCGGCCG